>PLIO01000086.1 GCA_003140075.1 Acidobacteriaceae bacterium
TGCGCGGGCGTGTAGACAACTTCCGCTTCGGAGGGTTGTGCCAGGGCAAGCAGGCTCACTCCTGCCGCACTGGCGGCGAGTGTGTAGGCGTTGAGGCGATGGTGGAGCGGCGGGGAGAGATTCTGTTTCTTACGGGAGCGGGGAGAGCGTGGCATGGCTGCCTCCTTCGCGGGCGAGACATTGTCCCACGCCGAACATCACGAATCAAGCACGGCTACGCGACCCGGGATTCGCTCTCGGATTCTTCGCGGCGCCAGATCGGGATGCCGATGAAGCCGAGAGCGAGGGCACCGAGGGCGAGCCGTGCTTTGCCCACCGAATCGGGCAGAACTGAGGCTTCATCCTCGCTGATCTGTCCGGCTTTAATTAGTTTCCCAGGGATGGTTTCGTAAGCGTAACCAGTGATCCGCGCCACCCATGTTCGCGTCTCGAAACTATCGTAGACGAATTGGACATTGAGTCGCGCCCATCCGAAGTGGATTCCGTCAGGAAGCTGCAACCTCAGGCCCAGGTATCGGTGATTCACGTTGGCAAACGGCAAGGAGAAATACGAGGATTGTCCGCTTCCACCGCTTATCAAATAGGCGTTTGCCATGGGCGCCTGCCCGCTCATGAAACTGAATCCCTTGGCAATTGCATCGCCCTGGACCAACGCTTCAGCATAGGCAAAACGGGAAGCGCAACGGCCGCACATGACGCCATCGCCCTTCTCCGCCGGCACCGCCGCCAAAGACTGAAGGCTGCCGCCGTCAAAATGCATGTCGATGTCGGCGATGGTGAAATCGACAACTCCGTCATTGTTTAAGTCGAGGGCATACGATCCGTGGCGCGTCACCAAGCCATGCGCGGGCGTGTAGACAACTTCCGCTTCGGAGGGTTGTGCCAGGGCAAGCAGGCTCACTCCTGCCGCACTGGCGGCGAGTGTGTAGGCGTTGAGGCGATGGTGGAGCGGCGGGGAGAGATTCTGTTTCTTACGGGAGCGGGGAGAGCGTGGCATGGCTGCCTCCTTCGCGGGCGAGACATTGTCCCACGGAGATGAGCGAGCGTCAACGATCGCGAGTCAATCGCGTCTACCGAGCGGGATCTAGGTCGAAACCTTTGCAAGACGCGGGGTCTGGGCGCTTCGCCAACTCTTTCCTTCCATTCACGGCTGCGCTCCATTTGTATCGCGAGCGCCAACCCTCCTACAATCAAATCTCCTCATGAGCACAATTATGAGCACAATGGCTTCAGCCGGCGTTCCTACTTCCCGGCGCTCGACCGGCCTGCGCGTTTTCCTCTGGCTGCTGCTGATCCTGGTCCTTCTCATACTGGGCGCGGTCGCCTACGCCTACTTCATCGCGCGCTCTGCCCTGCCTCAGCTTGACGGCAGACTGCAAGTGAAAGGTCTTTCCGCGCCGGTGAAGGTAACGCGAGACGGCCACGGAGTTCCGGCAATCGAAGCCGCGACGCTGGAAGATTTATTTTTTGCCCAGGGCTACGTGACGGCGCAGGACCGGCTCTGGCAGATGGACGTAATGCGGCGCTTCGCCGGCGGAGAACTTTCAGAGATTCTCGGCGAGGACACGCTCAAGATCGACCGCGAGCAGCGCATCCTGGGATTGCGCGCGGCGGCCGGAAAATCGTTGCAGATGGCGAGTCCGCGCGACCGTTCTTACTTTGACGCCTACGCGCGGGGAGTGAATGCATTTATCGAGTCCCATGCACACCGCCTTTCGCTTGAGTTTCGGATTTTGAAGTACCGGCCTAAACCGTGGCAGGCAGAGGATTCGATCGTCATCGCAAACCAGATGGTGAAGGATCTCAACTATTATTCCCTTCCCGACGCGCTCGCCCGTGAAAAGATCCTGGCCAAGCTGGGTCCTGAGCTGACTTCCGATCTCTACGTGAATCGTTCCTGGCACGACCGCCCGCCCACCGTCATGCGGGAGGATATAAACGATCAGGAAAAGCAGGGTGACTCCGACGACGAGGACGATGATGACGACAGCCCGGACAACTCTCTGACGCAGCGGCGAGGTGCAACTGAGATTTGGGCGCAGCACGCCCCAGAAGCGGTGAACGGCTCGAACGACTGGGTTGTTTCAGGGGCGCACACGGTCACGGGTAAGGCGTTGCTCTCGAATGATATGCATCTCGGACACCAGATGCCGAACCTGTGGTACGAAGCTCACCTAAAGCTGGCCGACCAATCGGGCAACCAGTCAGGCAATCTGGATGTTGCCGGAGTGACTTTGCCAGGAATGCCTTACGTGATTGTTGGCCACAACCAGCGAATTGCCTGGGGATTCACCAATGTTGGACCCACCGTGGCCGACGCATTTATCGAGAACATCAACGCGCAGGGGGCCTACCAGACTCCGCAAGGCTGGCGGCAGCCGGAACACCGCGAAGAGGTGATCCACATTAAAGGCCAGCCAGACGTGACGGTGGATGTGCAGATTACGCGGCACGGGCCCATTATCAGTGAATTGATTCCCGGTGAGACGCGGCAGATCGCGCTGCGCTGGACGCTCTACGACGGCCTGCACATGCCGTTTTTCGATGTCGATAGCGCACAAAACTGGGAAGATTTCCGCAAAGCATTTTCGCAACTCGATGCGCCGGGGCAAAATGTAGTTTATGCCGACGTAGACGGCAACATCGGTTACCAGACAACCGGGCGGGTTCCGATTCGCGCGTCCGGCGATGGCGGTGTGCCGGTCAACGGCGCAGACGATGCCCACGAGTGGACGGGCTACATTCCTTTCGACAAGCTACCCAACATTTACAATCCCGCGTCCGGAGTGATCGCAACGGCCAACGGACGGATCACGCCCGAGGGCTATCCTTATTCCATCAGCGCCGAGTGGGAAGCGCCATGGCGAACGGCGCGCATTTATCATGTGCTGGAATCCGGAGGAAAGTTTTCGCCGGCAGATATGCTTGCACTGGAGAACGATGTTCACTCGGAAAACGATCTGTTTGCCGCCGAGCGTTTTGTCTACGCTGTGGATCACGCTGCAAAACCGTCCGCGCGGGCCAAGCAGGCCGCGGATCTAATGCGCAACTGGGACGGGCGCATGGGTGCCTCTTCGACCGCAGCCACGATTGCCGTACGCTCGGCTCGTGAGCTGACCCGCTTGCTGCTCGAACCCCGGCTGGGACCAGTTCCCAAAGATTCAAAGCAGGAAACCACGTTGAGTTGGAAGACCTACAACTGGGAGATGCGAACGGTGTGGTTGCAAAACGTGATGCTGCATCAGCCCAAGCGCTGGCTGCCCGAAAAATATCCGAACTACGATGAGCTGCTGACCGCCGCGGTGGAAGCCGCGGTGAATAGCGAGGACGCGCCGAAGGATTTGGCGGCTTGGCACTGGGGCACGGTCAACGCAATTGATATCGAGCATCCGGTGCTGGGAAAAATCCCGTTGCTTGGGCGCTGGACTGCGCCGGGAGTACAGCAGCAATCGGGGAGCGGCTACACGGTAAGAGCTGTGACCCGCCATCATGGACCATCGGAGCGGTTCACCGCGAATCTGGCGGACCTGGATCAATCGACCTTGAACACTGTAACGGGCCAGGGAGGAAACTTTCTCAGTCCCTACTACATGGACCAATGGAAAGCATGGTATGAGGGTTTCACATTCACATTGCCTTTTACGCCTCAGGCAGTCGAGGCTTCCAAATCACATCGGCTGATACTGGAGCCCGCACGATAGAGCGCGCCGCGCTGGATCGGAAAATCGATCAGAAAAAATCGATGGCTTTTACGTCGATGACTTGGCCGGTGATCTCGATGGTTCCGGTTTCAATGTAGCTGTTCAACAGCAGACTATCGATGGTCGTGTCGTAGACGCGCAGGTTACCGCCCTCGGCAACATACTCCACGTAGCGCGTACTGAAGCTCTGCAGGCCGGTGACATCGCCATTGTCCGGAGGGATCACCACAGCTCCGTTGGTGGTGTTGTAGATGGCGAGGCAGCCGCGGATTTCTGCCTGCACTGTTCCCAGAGGGGCGTTCACGTTGCCGACATTGGTGCAGCCATAGGAGCCGACGAAGAGCTGCCCGTTGCTGCTCATGTCGATGCGATTGTGGTAGCCGTCGGTGATGGCGATTTCAGCCGCAGGATTGTTGTAATTCGGATCCTGCATGGTGGTCAGGTTGACGATGTCGAGGAATCCGCAATACGTAGCGGCGGTAGGAGCAGCGTTCGGGATCGAGGCGCACAGGGGCCCGGTCGGAGTGCCTAGCCCCGCAACGTAGAGCGTTGAACCGGAGAGAAAGGCAACTGTTGCGCCGTTTACGGGAACTACCGCACCGGGAGTCGGCGGCGTCGTGCTGAAATTCAGGATCTGCACGCTGGCCTGCGTGCCGCCACACTGGGCGCCACAGTTCAGGATGTAGGCCGTGCTGCCGTCGCTACTATAGACCGCGTTGACTGGACGGTCGAAGCCGGGGACGGTAACCGTGACCGGGCTGCCGGTGTTCAGCAGAAACGGCGAGACGATGGTCACGGCATCCGAATCATTGCTGAAAACCAAGAGCTGAGTTCCAGCTGGATTGGACACGACAGTTTGTGCATTGGGCACGCCGATCGTAGCCAGGACGCCCCCGGACGTAAGGTTCATCGCTACAACTGCGCCCATGGTCTGGCCGGTCAGCGGAGCGGCAGGCACTGCCGCATAACCGCTGCCGTCCACCGGTATGGCCAGGCTGGAGGTCGGGCCGGGAAGTTGTACGCTCCCCGTTGAAGCTTCGGTCTTCGTGTTGGTCACGTAAACCTTGTTGCTCGACGAATCGAAGGCCAGCACGGTGCTCCGGTCCGGAGATATGGCCATCAGGCCGGGCGCGTTGCCTGCGCTGATCCCTCCCCTTCCCAGAGTATCGATCTCGCCATCAACGAGTACCAGACCGGCCGCTGCGGTGGGGCTTGAGACAGTCTGCGAGGCCAGAACACGGGTAGTATCTTTGCTGGGCGGTGTAGTGATAGGCACTCCACTGCCCCCACACGAAACGAAGGTAATACTTGCGACTACAAGCACAGCAGGCAAAAGAGCGGATTTCGTCAAACGTCGGGCTCCTAACTGCAGGAAAAACAGAGATTTAAGTGCGAAATAGCGGATTATAACAGAGCGCTGGAACTGCATCGTGATTCGCGCAGCTTCGACGGCGGAAAGCCCTGCCAATCTTGGTGCTTGGATGCAGGAAACTGCGCTCATCCTGTATTCTGGTCCATATGGCGGGTGATTTTCTTGCACGGATCAAACAGTCTCCTATTCTATGCGATGGCGCGATGGGAACGCTGCTTTATGCCAACGGCGTGTTCATCAACCGCTGCTATGACGAGTTAAATATCTCCCAGCCTGACCTGATTCGGGCGATTCACCACGATTATCTGCAGGCTGGGGCTGAAATCGTTGAAACCAACACGTTCGGCGCAAACTCCTTCCGGCTGGCCCGGCACAGCATCGCAGACAAAGCGGCGGAGATTAACCGGGCGGGCGCACGCCTGGCGCGGGAAGCCGCCAAGAGCTTCGATGTCTGGGTGGCAGGATCGGTTGGCCCGTTGGGAACGAGAATCGAACCTCTCGGAAAAACTTCGTTCCAAGAGGCCCGCCAGGCATTCCGCGAGCAGATCGAGGCGCTGGCGGAGGGCGGAGTCGATCTGCTGATGTTCGAAACTTTTGGCTACCTTGAGGAACTCCATCAGGCCGTACTGGCCGCGAAGGACGTTGGGGCGAAGCTGCCCCTGGTGGTGCAGGTTACGATCGACGAAGACGGCAACTGCCTGGACGGTTCCGATCCGGAGACTTTTGCGCCTCGGCTCGAGGATTGGGGCGCGGACGTTATCGGTTGCAACTGCAGCGTGGGCCCCGTGGCTATGCTGGAGGCGATCGAGCGCGTGCGGGCGGTCACTTCCCTGCCACTCGCCGCACAGCCGAACGCCGGCATTCCGCGATCGGTGGAGGGCAGAAACATCTACCTTTGCTCTCCGGAGTACATGGCAAGCTACGCGCGCAAGTTTGTCGCCGCCGGCGCCCGACTCGTCGGCGGATGTTGCGGAACCACCCCCGACCACATTCGCGTGATGAAATCCGCTCTGCGAGTTGGGGAGGCCAGGGGAAAGGCGGCCTCGGCTCATGCGGCGGGAGCTGCCGCCACACCCACGGCCACACCGGCGCAGCCTCTAGAGGCACGATCTCTTTTGGGGGCGAAGCTGGCCCGTGGGGAATTTGTCACGATGGTGGAGATCGTCCCTCCGAAGGGAACCGATATCCGCAAGGAGTTAGAGGGCTCGCGATTCCTGAAGTCCGTTGGCGTGGATGCAGTCAACATTCCGGACAGTCCCCGCGCTTCCGCGCGTATGAGCAATCAGGCGCTCTCGCTGCTGGTTCAGCGCGACGCGGAAATCGAGGCGATTCTGCACTACACGTGCCGCGACCGCAACGTTCTGTGCATTCAGAGCGACCTCCTGGGAGCGGCTGCGGTCGGAATCAAGAACCTGATCTGCATCACGGGCGATCCGCCGAAGATGGGCAACTATCCGGATGCCACGGCAGTGTTCGATGTGGACGCTATCGGCCTGGTCAACATCGTTCACAACCTGAACCGGGGGTTGGACCTCGGCGGAAACCCGATCGGCGCGGGTACCGGCTTTGTGATCGGTGTGGGTGCGAATCCGGGGCTTACCGATCTGGATGAGGAGATCCGCCGGTTCGAGTTCAAGGTTGCAGCCGGAGCCGAATATGCGGTGACGCAACCGGTTTTCGACATCCGCCTGCTGGAAAACTTTCTACGGCGCATCGAGCACTGCCGCATCCCAGTAGTGGCTGGGATCTGGCCGCTGGTCAGCGTGCGCAATGCGGAGTTCATGAAGAACGAGCTTCGCGTGTCGGTGCCAGACTCCATCCTGGAACGTATGGCGCGGGCCCAAACGCCGGAAGCGGCCAGAGCCGAGGGTGTGGCCATTGCCCGGGAGATGCTGGTTGCAGTCCGGCACACGGTGCAAGGAGCGCAGATCAGCGCGCCGCAGGGACGCTACAGCTCGGCGGTCGATGTGCTGGAAGCGCTGGGAACGAGCGGTTCCGCAGCCGATTAGCATTCCCTTTGTGGAGAGAACCGACTCACTTGCACTAACTATTTACAAAAAAACACTGGACACTTCGAGCAGATCGTAGCATCAATAGAGAAGGAGCAAAACGCCATTGGCCAAATTTGAAGAGTGCCTCCAGCGACTGGAAAAAATCGTGCAGGAACTGGAAAAGGGAGATGTACCTCTGGAAAAATCTCTTACCCTCTTCGAAGAAGGCATGAATCTGTCCTCCACCTGCCGGAAGGAGCTGGAGCAGGCCGAAGGCAAGGTGGAGATTCTGCTAAAGAAGAACGGGAAGCTCCAGGCTGAGCCGTTTGAGCCCTTGACGGAAAAGACCCCTGCCCGCGGGTAGGCGGAAGATTCGTCGCCGGTGCTCGTCAGGTCGTAATGTCTGTGGAGTAGGTGGTTCCGAACCCTTCCCCGCAGCCCTAATCCGCTGTTAACTGACGGTTGTACGTCAGGAGGATCTATGGGCTTCAGTGTCGTCGTTCTTGAAAGCGATCCCAGGGTCGCTCAGTCTCTGGCCGGTATGCTTTCCTCTCACTTCCATACGGTCCACTTGACGCGTTCCGAGGAGGAACTTCGCGAGCGAGTTGCCCGGAGCCGCCCCGAGGTCGTGATTCTGGATATGGAGGCCTCTCGTCTTACGGATGTGAGTAGCCTGCACCACGATTTCCCCTCGCTACCGATCGTGTGCACTTATCGCGTGCCGGATGAAGAATTATGGATTGCCGCCATGGAGGCTGGGGCCAGCGACGTATGCGCCGCTGACGTGCAGAACGTTTTGACCTCGGCCTTGCGCAGCGTTGCTGTCGGACGGAATACGGCAGCCTAGGAGTCAGCCGAGTCTTCGAAAAAGCGGGACGCCAAGAGGCGTCCCGCTTTTTCAGCTTCGACAGTCGCCTTGCTATACTCACTGCTTAATGTTGCAACAGACTCTCGAACAAGGTCGAACCCGAACCGATGCGGCGCTGGATCGGCTGATTCCGCTGGAGACCCAGCATCCGGTTTCGATTCACAAGGCGATGCGGCACAGCGTGTTCGCTGGCGGCAAGCGACTGCGTCCGGTGCTGTGCATGGAGGCCGGCCGCATGGTTGCGGGATCGTTGCCCGCGAAGATCGAGGAACTGGGAGCAGCCCTGGAGATGCTGCACACCTATTCGCTGATCCACGACGATCTCCCGGCGCTCGACAACGACGATCTGCGCCGTGGCCGTCCCACTTGCCACAAAGTGTTCGGCGAGGCTCTTGCGATTCTCGCCGGAGACGCGTTGCAGACTCAGGCCTATGAGGTTCTGGCGCGGCTGCAGTGTCCGGCGGAAGCAAGCGTGCGGATCATCGAAGAGATAGCGCGCGGTACAGGAACGCTGGATGGCATGATCGGCGGGCAGGTCGTGGACCTGGAAGCCGAGCAGACCAAGCCGACGGCAGAAATGCTGGAGTATATTCACCGCGCGAAGACCGCAGCGCTGATCGCTGCGAGCCTGGTGAGCGGTGGAATTTACGCCGGAGCGAAGGACAGCGACGTGAAGAAGTTGCGGGCATTTGGGCAGTCGATTGGCTTGGCATTTCAGATAGTGGACGACGTGCTGGACGTCACGCAAACTTCCGAGCAACTGGGCAAAACTGCCGGCAAAGATACCGCCGCACAGAAAGTGACCTATCCGGCGCTGTTCGGGATTGATGAGTCGGTGCGCAAGGCGGACGGATTGGTGAGCGCTGCATTTGAAGAGTTGGAAAGTTTTGGCGAACGCGCAGAAACGTTGAAGGAGTTGGCGCGGTATTTGGTGGAGCGGAAGAAGTAGAAGCAGTTCAGTTTCCGAGAAGGCAAGATCGACAAACATGTCCTCGACTCCCCTCGATATTCTGGCGATTGCGGCTCACCGCGACGACGTGGAGCAGACCTGCGGTGGCACTCTTCTGAAAGCGGCGCAGCGAGGGCAGCGGACAGGCATTCTCGATCTGACGCAAGGCGAAATGGGAACGCGCGGCAGCGCGGAAGATCGCGCACGCGAAGCGGTAGATGCGGCAGGAATTCTCGGCGTGAGCTGGCGCCAAGCGCTCGACATTCCCGACGGCCGCGTCGAAAACACCTGGGAGAATCGGCTGAAAGTTGCCAGCGTGATCCGCGAGACGCGGCCACGCGTGGTGATTCTGCCTTACTGGAAAGGACGGCATCCGGATCACTACACCTGTTCCGTCCTGGGATATGAGGCTTGCTTTCTGGCGGGATTGGCGAAACTGGACCCACAAGAAGCACTCAGCATTCAGCACTCAGCATTCGGCACTCAGACCGCAGGGGATGCGTCTCTGAGGGCGGGACACCCTCAGAGCCCGCCCCGATCTAGTCGAGGGGACAGCCGGCAGGATGCCGGCGCTACGCCGCTCGCTCCGCATCGTCCATTCAAAATCCTGTACGCCACGCTTTATTACGACGTGCGTCCGACGTTTGTGGTGGACATCAGCCAGCAGTTCGAGCAGAAGTTTGCCTCTATTCTGGCCTACAAATCGCAGTTCAGCGACCAGCAAGCCGGAAAAGACCTCTTCCCCGCCCATGACGAGATTCGCGCCCGTGTGGACGCAATGGCCCGCTACTACGGCATGCTCGGCGNNTCACTTCTTCAACGCGACCGCCAAGCCGTCGCGAATCGGCAGGATCGTCGTGAAGAAATCCGCGGAATTATAGAGCAGACGATTGAACTCAAGGATGGCCTTGGTTCGCGCCTCCTTAGGATTCTTCTCCGCGACTCGGCCGCTCCACAGAACATTGTCGGTAATGAACAAGCCGCCCTTGCGTAGGCGTGGTGAAACCAGGCGCAGCACGCGCGGGTAGTCCTCTTTATCGACATCGTTGAAGATGATGTCATATTGCTCCTTCTGCTCGGAAAGAACTTCAAGGGCATCGCCGGTGTGCAGCGTGATGCGATTGGAAACGCCGGCTCGATCGAAGTAACCGCGAGCCCGCTCGGCATTTCTGGAATCGCCGTCCGTGTAGATGACGCGGCCCTTTTCGCCGACCGCCTGCGCCCACCAGATGGTCGAGTATCCAATCGCGGAACCCAACTCGAAAACCGTCTTGGCGTTGATCGTCAACGCGAGTTGTTGCAGCACCCGCGCTACTGCCGGGCCAACGATCGGAATGTCATGCTTGGTCGCGTAGTCTTCCATCTCCGCCAAGACTTCATCGCGCTTGGGAAGTAAGGAGTACAGGTAATCGTCGACCGGCCCGGCGGTGGCCAGGTCATAATGTCGCCAGTTGGGCTTGCGTTCTTTTTTCGGTTTATTTGAGGCCACGCATATCTCCCTTGCAGTTTCGTTTGTAATTCGCAACGTAACAATTCAATCGCCGATTCTCAATTGCTGACGGTCTCGCCGGGTTTCAAGGCAACAACCTTGACGCCAGGCACCAATTTTTGCAGTTCGCCCGGCGTTCCGGTCAACACCGGGAAAGTGCCGAAATGCATGGGAATGACGGCCTTCGGCTTGAGCAGGTTGCAGGCGTAGGCCGCCTCGCGCGGCCCCATAGTGAAGTGGTCGCCGATGGGCAGCATCACGATTTCAGGCGCGTACAGCTCGCGAATGATTGCCATGTCGCCGAACACGTTGGTGTCGCCGGCGTGGTAGATCTTAACGCCATTCTCGAACTCAACAACGTAACCGCAGGCTTCGCCGCCGTAAATCAGCTGGTCGCCATCCTGGATGCCGCAGGAATGATCGGCGTGCACCATGGTGACTTTGACGTCGCCAAGCTTCTGAGTGCCTCCCTTGTTCATCATGGCGATCTTCTTGGCACCTTTTTTCTCCAGCCATCCGCACAATTCCGGAATGCCTACGACCTGCGGATTGTGCTGTTTGATGACCTCGACTGCATCCCCGATGTGGTCGCCGTGACCGTGGGTGCACAAGAGAATATCTACGCCCTTCACCTTTTTCTCGGACGCCGGGCACATCGGATTATTCATGATCCAGGGATCGATAATCACGATTGTGCCGCCGGGGGTGACGATGCGAAACGTAGCGTGGCCCAGCCACGTAAGTTGAACACCTTTGAGATTCATAAGTAAAAGCTCCGGATGGTAGTTTAATATGAAACGCCATGACAGAACTGAAGGTGCTGATTTCGCGGGATGAGATATCGAAACGAGTCGCCGAATTGGGTGCGGAGATCACGCGCGACTTCGCGGGCCAGCCGGTAATCCTCGTCGGCGTGTTGAAGGGCTCAGCCATATTTCTCGCCGACCTGGCGCGGCAGGTGAGCCTCGATGCAACCTTTGATTTCATAGGGGTCTCCAGCTATGGAAACCGTCCCAGCCCCAGCCAGGAGCTGAAGAGCGGATGGGACTCCACGGGCGAAGTGAAGTTGACGAAGGACGTCGACCAGTCCATGAAGGATAAGAACGTGATCGTGGTGGAAGATATTCTGGATACAGGATTGACCCTCACGGTCCTGAAAAAATTGTTGATGGCCCACCAGCCACGATCGCTAAAAATCGCGGCTCTTCTCGATAAGCCCTCGCGGCGCAAACTTCCTCTGCAGGGCGACTACGTCGGCTTCACGATTCCCGATGAATTCGTCGTGGGCTACGGGCTCGACTACGCCGAACGCTATCGCAACCTGGCCGACATCTGCATCGTGCCGCGGGAGTAAAGCTAGTACCGAGTACCTAGTACCCAGCAATCGCCCAACAAGCTAAATCACTGCAGTATTCGCAACTCGGTACTAGGTACTGGGTACTAGGTACTGGGTACTGGGTACTGAAAGCGCGGCTGCTATCATAGAAAAACAAATGGGATCTGTTCTGAGCAAGCCTGCAAAATATCTTCCTGTTGAGCCGCTGTTGCTGGAGGTAGCTGATGTACTGGCGACATCGCTCGATCTGGATACGACCCTGCGCCGGGTCGCAGAGGTGGTGCGCAAAGTCATCGACTACGAAATCTTCGCCATTCTTCTTCTTAACGAGAAGACGCAGGAATTGCGCTTTCGCTTCCAGATAGGCTATCCGCCGGACTTCGCCCAGCGCGCCCGGGTGAAAGTGGGCGAAGGCGTGACCGGACAAGCGGCGCAGTTGCGGCAGGCGGTTCTGGTGGACGATGTGACGCGGGACCCCAGGTATATCGCTGCTATTCCCAATGTTCGTTCGGAATTGGCGGTGCCTCTCATCACCAAGAACCGGGTCATCGGCGTCATCGATTTGGAAGGCCGAGTCCCGGGTTATTTCAAGGAAGAGCACAGCCGCCTGCTGACGCTGGTGGCTTCGCGGATCGCGGGCGGGATCGAGAATGCACAGCTCTATACGCGTACGACGCGGCAGGCCCGCATCCTGGTGCTGCTCAACGAAATTGCGCGCGAGTTGTCGTCGATTCTAAATCTGGACGAATTGTTGAGCCGGGTTGCGGAACTGCTCCGGAAGCTGATCGACTACCAGATGTTCAGCATTCTCTTGCTCGATTCTTCCGGTGAGAAGCTGCAACATCGTTTCTCTCTGCGCTTTCACGAAAATATTCATCTCAAGCACGAGGTGCCGGTGGGGCGCGGGCTGGTCGGTTATGCGGCGCAAAGCAAGCAGGCGGTATTGGTGCCGGACGTAAGCAAAGATCCGCGCTATATCGAGGGCAACCCGGAAACCCGCTCGGAATTGGCCGTCCCGCTGATCTATAAAGACAAAGTGATTGGAGTCCTCGATTTGGAGCACACCCGCCGCGGATTTTTTACCGACGATCACCGGCGCACCATGATGACTCTGGCGGCGCAAGTGGCGATCGCGATTGAAAACGCGCGCCTGTATGAGGAGATCGCGCGGCAGGAGCGGCGACTGGAGCGAGATTTAGGGCTCGCCCGGGAATTGCAGATGCGGTTGCTTCCGCAAACGCTTCCTAAGCAGGCGCATCTGGAGTTGGCAGCAAAGTTTGTGCCCGCGCGAGCTATCGGCGGAGATTTGTACGACTTCATTCCCTACTCGCTTTCGCGGCTGGGAATTGTGATTGGCGACGTCAGCGGAAAAGGCGCGCCGGCCGCGATTTACGCCGCATTGGTGAGCGGAATCCTGCGCTCGCATGCGCCCATTGAACCCGGCCCCGCGGAGATGCTCAAAGCGGTAAACATGTCTCTGGCGGAGCGGCGCATCGAAGCCCAATTCGTTTCACTCATCTATGCGGTTTGGGACGATCAGCACCGGCTCCTCACCGTGGCCAACTCGGGCCTGCCGCGCCCCATTCACGTACACGAGGGCAAAAACCGTGTGATTGAGGCAACGGGTTTGCCGCTGGGGCTTTTTGACGATGCCGATTACGATGAGTTTCGATTCAAGATGAAGCCTGGAGATATGTTTGTGTTCTTCAGTGACGGCATTCTCGACGCGCGCAACCGCAATGGCGTGATGTTTGGCCGGGGGCGGGTGGAGCAAATCGTAGCGGAATGCAAGGGCGGAACCGCCGACTGCGTTGTGGACTCGCTCTTCAAAGCTGCGGCCGAGCATTCCGCGGGGGTTGAGACCTTCGACGATCAAACCGTGGTGGCGATCAAGGTCAAGGACAGCGTAGGACACTCCAAACGGAAATGATGCGGCGCAACGAGCTTGCGGGGCCTTTCCAAGTCAACTCCCAGCGTCCTCCGGGGTTCGTTCTTCGCGAGCGTGGTCAGGATTTCGTCTTGCACTGCGAAGATATTCCGCTCCCCAAGCTGGCAGAGCGCTACGGAACGCCTCTTTACGTTTATTCTGCGACGGCTATTCGCGAGCGGCTGGCCACCTTTAACCACGCGTTTCGCCGAGTTCGCCATACCATCTGCTATTCCGTTAAAGCGAATTCCAACATAAACATTCTGCGTCTGCTGGCGCGGCAGGGATGCGGGTTCGATGTGGTTTCCGGCGGAGAACTCGAGCGCGTGCTGGTCGCCGGCCGCAGCGCCGCCAGTAAAGTCGTTTTTTCTGGTGTGGGCAAGTCTCGCGACGAGATAACGGCGGCGCTGAAAGCCCGGATCCTGTTGTTCAATGTGGAAAGTGAATCGGAACTGAGGGTTCTGGCAGAGTGTGCGAAGCGGCTACGCATGGTCGCACGCGTGGCTCTTCGCGTGAATCCGGATGTGGCGGCCGATACGCATCCTTATATTTCTACTGGCCTGCGTAAACACAAGTTCGGAGTGCCGATCAACAGCGCCCGTACGCTCTACGCCGAGGCCGCTGGATCACGATCCTTGAAGGTTGCGGGGGTTAGCGTACACATCGGGTCGCAGATCACCGACGCTGCGCCTTTTGCAGAAGCCATCGCTCGAGTGGCTGATCTGATTCGCGAATTACGTTCCAACGGGCACAAAATTGACTACGTGGACGTCGGTGGCGGACTCGGCATCGACTATCAAGAACCGCGGTTGAAGTTTCCCGACTATGTGGCGAAATATGCTCAAGCCGTGACCAAGCCCTTGCGCGGTTTGAAGGTGCATCTGCTGCTCGAACCGGGACGTTCTATCGTGGGGCCGGCCGGCACATTGCTCACTTCCGTTCTTTACAGAAAAGAAAACGATGGCAAGCACTTTCTGGTTGTCGATGCGGCCATGAACGACTTGATCCGGCCGGCGCTCTATGGCGCTTACCACGAGATCGTTCCCGTGGTGCAGTTCGGGGACTTGGCAGCCAAGAAAGAAACCGTCGACGTGGTGGGACCGGTGTGCGAATCCGGCGACTTCTTCGCCCGTGATCGGGAACTGTCTCGAGTGGAAGAGGGCGACCTGCTTGCCATTCTGGACGCCGGAGCCTATGGAATGGCATTGGCCTCGAATTACAATACGCGTCCGCGGCCCGCGGAAATCCTGATTCGAGGAAAATCAGCCAAAGTCATCCGGCGGAGAGAAAAAGTGCGCGAACTGTATTCGGCGGAGTTATGAATTGCTGATTGCTGATTGTTGATTGCTGATTGAAACAATCGAAGCGCTAAGGACTTCAACCAACAATCGGCAATCCACAATCAACAATCAGCAATGGCCTAGCGCTCTCCCCACTTCAGCTTGGTGCGGAGAACGTGAAAGAAATCGGTATCGGTGCGATACAAGCTGACTCGGTGCTCGGAGCGCCGGCACCGAACTCGATCCCCATCCCGCAGATCGAGGCCGGGCTGGCCGTCCAGGCTGAGGTAGGCCACTTCCTCATCGCTGCGCAGGACAATTTCGACCGCCGCCGAATCCGGCACAACCAGCGGACGGTGCGTGAGCGAATGCGGAGCCACCGGAGTAATCACAAAAGCATTGACCGTTGGCATAACCACTGGCCCGCCTGCCGAAAGCGAGTAGGCAGTCGATCCCGTAGGCGTGGCCACGATCATTCCATCGGCCCGGAAACTGGAGACGAACACCTTGTCCACGAAAAGGTCGTAGGTATTCAACCGAGCCAGCGCTGTCTTGTTGACCACGGCGTCGTTGAACACCAGGTAGCTTCCCAGAACATCCTCTACGCGAAGCAAATCACACTGCATCAGCGAGCGTTGCTCCACGGGAGAACGGCCTTGCGCGATCGCATCCAGCATCGAGAAGAGCGACGAAAGCGGAACGTCGGTGAGGAAGCCGAGCGAACCCAGGTTCACGCCGAGCAACGGAGCTTCGGTCGCGGCCGTTGCCCGGACCGCCGAGAGTAGCGTCCCGTCGCCGCCCAGCACCACAACCAGGTCCAGGGACCGCGCAGACATCTGCGAGCGCTGCACCTCTTCCTCGCCGTTGGAATACTTCGCCGTCTCCGGATCGACGATGATTTGGTAGCCGTGCGCGTGAAGCCAGGTCAGCAATTCCGGAACCGTACTCGCAACCTCTGGTCGGGTTGGGCGGGAGATGATGGCCGCGACTTTGGATTGAGAAGAGGACTTGCTTGCCATGTTCGAAAGAGTGAAAGAAGGATTGTACAGAATTCGAGCAAAAACTTTTAACTGCCAGACAAGCGCCAGGAAATTAAAACACTCCCCAGAGAAGGAACTCACGGTTCCCTTCGGCGCCGAGGATGGGTGAGTCGATGACATCGGTGCGAGCGCAGGCGAGGTTCAGCAAGGCCCCCTTAACCTTCTCGACTGCGCCTAACTGAGCAGCCTCGTCGCGCACAATGCCCCCCTTCCCTACGAATTCCCGGCCCGCTTCGAATTGAGGTTTCACGAGGACGATCACCTGCCGGCCACGGCGTTCATCGACGGATGTTGGGAAGCCAGCGCTTACAACAGCCGGGAGAACCATGGTTGCGGAAATGAACGCTACATCGATCACGATAAGATCCGCCAGCTCCCCGATGAGTTCGCTGGTCACATAGCGGGCGTTGACGTTCTCCAGCAATCGAACACGAGGATCCTGGCGCAGTTTGAAATCCATCTGCCCGTAACCGGTGTCGATTGCGATGACACGAGTCGCACCGTGTTGCAGCAGGCAATCGGTGAAGCCTCCGGTGGAAGCGCCAACATCGAGACAGACTTTGCCCACGACGTCGATCTGCCAGTGTTCAAGGGCACGCTCGAGTTTGAGTCCGCCGCGGCTGACATACTTCAGATCTTCGCCGAGCACTCGGATTACGACATCGTCTGCGACTTGTGCGCCAGATTTATCGAGCTTCTGGTCGTTGACCAGTACTTTCCCCGCGAGAATCAGAGCCTGGGCGCGTTCTCGTGAGGCAGCTAGACCGCGAGCGAAGAGAAGTTTGTCGAGTCTCAGTTTCAAAGGCGGCTCATTACAAGATGGCTCAGCGACGGCCCGCGTTGGTTTGCCATCGCACCACGAAAGTGCCAGCCCCCGCTCCGGTGCAAAGTGCTGAAGCATCTCCCGCTGAATCACTTACAAAGATACGGTCGTGCTTTTCCACAGCATTTTCCACGGATGTGTTGAAAACTTCTTGGACGCGGACCGCACTGTTGGAAGAAAAAAGAAGAGCCGCCCGAGAAAGGGCGGCCTAATTCGAATCTCGCGCCGCTCCACTAGCCAGCCACTTCTTCCAGCAGCTTCTGGTCAATATCGAAGTTGGAGTGCACGTTCTGCACGTCGTCCTGATCTTCGAGCGCCTCCATCAGCCGGATCATGGTGTTGGCAGCCTGACCTTCCAGCTTGATGTAGTTCTGAGGAATCATGGCCACGCTGGAGGATGCGGGCTCAATCCCAGCTTTCTTCACAGCTTCGAGCACAGTCTCGTAGGCGGAGGGTTCGGTCAGGATCTCCCAGTTCTCGCCATCGTCGTTCAGATCGTCGCCACCGGCTTCGAGGACGATGTTCATCAAGTCGTCCTCTTTCGCGGCACTCTTCGGAATGATGATGTCGCCCTTCTTGTGGAACATCCAGGACACTGCGCCGGCCTCGGCCATGTTGCCGCCGTTCTTGCCGAAACAGTGGCGAATTTCGCTGACGGTCCGGTTGCGATTGTCGGTGTTGATCTCGAGGAGGACCGCGACGCCGCCGGGGCCGTAACCTTCGAGAGAAAACTCCTCGTACGTGGCTCCGGGCAACTCCCCAGTGCCGCGCTGAATGGCCCGCTTGATGTTATCGGCGGGCATGTTCTCCGCCTTGGCCGCGACGATGGCGCCGCGCAGGCGTGGGTTCGAATCAGGGTCGCCGCCGCCGTTCTTCGCGGCAATGCTGATTTCCTTGATGAGACGGGTAAAAATCTTACCGCGCTTGGCGTCGAGCGCGCCCTTCTTATGCTTGATTGTGGCCCATTTTGAATGGCCAGACATGGCTAGACCTCTGTCCGATAATTTCGTTTGATCGCGGGATTCGCCCGTAGAAAGATCACAGACTGCCTCGTTAAGTTCGCAGGCGAAAACAGATTATAGCACGACGCCCGATTTCGCCGATTACCTATTCCCCTCCAAAGGGCGAAACCATCGGCTGGAATCATTATCCCCCGATCAGGCAGTGCGCAGTGGCCCGATTCTGTTATTGACTGCAATGGACGTGCACCCCTAACATGCCAGCGGGGCGTGCTTGCACATGAATGGCCGAGTTATAGGTCACTATAGAATCGTCGAAAAAATCGGTTCGGGAGCCATGGGTGAGGTGTTCCGGGCTCGGGACGAACGGTTAGGGCGCGATGTCGCTCTCAAGCTGATCCGTCCGGCTTCCAGCGACAACCCTGATCATCTCCGCCGCTTCGAATTGGAGGCTCGCGCTGCGGCGGCTCTGAATCATCCGAACATTGTGGCCATCTATGATGTCGGACTAGACGAAGGTTCTCCTTACATCGTTTGCGAATTGCTCGAGGGCAAGACCCTGCGCAAAAGCCTTTCGGAGGGACCGCTGCCGGCTCGCCTGGCGTTGGACTACTCGCTGCAAATCGTCCAAGGTCTCATCGCGGCTCATGATCGCCGCGTCATTCACCGTGACCTCAAGCCGGAAAACCTGTTTGTAACCACGGATGGCCGGCTCAAGATCCTCGACTTCGGAGTGGCCAAGCTGCAATCTGCGCTGGGAGAATCCGGACGCTCCGTCGAAGACTTGACGACGGTAACCAGGAGTGGAGCGGTCGTCGGCACTGTCGCGTATATGTCGCCCGAGCAACTGCGCGGCAAAACGGTGGACCATCGCAGCGACATCTTCAGCGTAGGCACGATTCTCTACGAAATGCTGGCCGGGCGGCGGCCTTTTCGCGGCGAGACCGAGGTCGACACAATTACTGCCGTCCTGCGCGAGGATCCTCCCGAGGTCCCCTTGGAGCAGGCAGGCATTCCCGTACCGTTCCGGCAAATCGTTGGTCATAGTCTGGAGAAAGAGCCCGAAAAGCGCTTTCAGTCGGCGCGTGACCTGGCATTCGCGTTGGAAACTCTTTCAGACACTTCTGGCGGACGGGCAAAAGGCTTTGGGCCGCCAAAGCTGCGAGCGAAGGTCCTGCCGTGGGCCCTATCGGGAGCGCTCCTGATCGTGGCACTCCTGCTTCTGGGCAGACAGGCGCAGCAAAAAACAATGCCGCCCGTCTACCGCCGCCTGACCTTTGATGAGGGCACTGTCTACGCGGCCCGCTTTGCGCCCGACTTTCGCTCGGTCGTCTACGGGGCGGCGTGGAACGGCAAACCGCTGCAGTTGTTCGCGACCGTTGGGGACTCTATATCGACTCAAACGCTCAACGTCACGGATGCAAACTTGTTAGCCATTTCCAAGACTGGCGAACTGGCGCTGGTGCTTCACGGCGCCCACATGGCGCATCTTAAAATTGAAAACGGCACGCTGGCTCGCGCTCCTCTCGCCGGAGGTTCTCCCAGAGAGGTTCTGGAAGGCGTTACTTGGGCGGATTGGGGCGCAAATGGCGAATTGGCGGTCGTGCACCACGCTGAGGGCCGTGACCGGATTGAATACCCGATTGGCCATGTTCTATACCAAAGCGATGGCTGGATCAGCCATGTCCGGCTTTCTCCGCGAGCCGATGAGATTGCTTTCATCAACCATCCGTCGCTGTGGGATGACCGCGGACTGGTTTGCCTCTTGGATCATACCGGACATTTCAAGATACTCTCTCCGCAGTATGACTCCGCGGACGGCCTGGCTTGGAGTGGCGATGGAAAGGAAATCTGGTTTACGGCCGCTGAGAATGGTTATACGCGCGGCTTGCTCGCCGTGGATACCGCAGGGGCTGCCAGGACCGTTCTAAGAATTCCGGCGGGGATGACCTTGCAGGACATAGCTCCAGATGGCCGAGCGCTGGTGAGCCTGGATGCCGAACGCCTGGTCATGGCAACCTCCGCACAGAAAGGCAAGGCGGTCGACATTTCCTCGCATGATTGGGATGTTGCGAAAGACATCTCGCGGGACGGCCAGTCCGTGTTGTTCGAGGATGCAAGCGAGGCCGCTCCTACTAACTATTCGGTGGCCATTCGTAAAATCGACGGTACTCCGCCCGTTGTTCTGGGAGAAGGGAGCGCAGGCGGGCTTTCGCCGGACGGCAAATGGGCGATCTCCATTATCACCGGCAGCCCGGGGCGCGTGATGTTGCTTCCCATCGGCCCGGGTCAGCCTCGCACGATTCCGGTGAGTGGGCTGGAGCGCATCGAAAACGGCAACTCCCGCTTCCTCGCGGACGGGAAAACAATCACCCTCAACGGCAATCAACCCGGCCATGGAGTGCGCTGCTATCTCGTAGGCGTGGACGATGGAAAATTAACACCGATCACACCGGAGGGAACTACCGGCGGTCTAGTTTCGCCCGACGGCAAATACATGCTTCGGGCCAATGAAACCGGCGGGGTCGTGGTCTATCCCGTCGCCGGAGGAGCCCCGCATCCCATCCCGGATCTCGGACAAAGCTTTGTTCCTGTCCAGTGGTCGGAGGATGATGCTTCCGTCTATGGCTATCGTCGGGGAGACGTTCCAACCAAGGTGTACCGGGTCAACCTGGTTACGGGCCAACAAACGGTCATCCAGGAATTGCAGCCCGAGACGCTCAAAGGTGTGGTTTCGATCGCTCCTGTGGTCATGAGCCGCGATGGCTCGCGGTTTGCATATGGCTATTATCAGGTCTTTTCCGTGCTGTACGTGATTTCCGGCTTGCACTAGCGCCGCACGGAGGCAATGCACAGCTTAGTTAAGCGGCCCGGCAAAATCCGCAGGCACGTAATGGAAGAAGATGGACGTTGAAGTGTGTCCCGCGCCGAGAACATCGCGGTAGTGCGGCACCCTCGTTCCCCGGTAGACTAAGCCGTCTCCCAGAGCCTGATAAACCGTCACCGTGCCTTCGGCGGTATCGAGGCGGATCGGCCACGATGTTTCCAACTCCGGTTCGGGAGAGAAATCCAGACACAACGTAACGCTGAACTCGCATTGCTCCCGGTCCGTGTGCTTCTTCAGCTCGGCGCCGCTCAAATAAGACGCCAGATAAACATAGGAAGGCTTGATCGCTTCGCCGGCGATGGCCTTGACCGCATTCGCAATCTGGTGGTGGAAGAAGCGCGCCACTTTCTCGTTGTGGGCTACATATCGCCTCGAACTCTGCTCGTCACCGAGCTTAATTGTTCCCCGCCGCAGAGCGTGCCGGTAGTAGCGACGCAAGGCGGCAAGATTAAAAGGGTGAATCAAGTTTTCGAGCGGTACGTAACCTTTCTCTCGAAACACCGAAGCGCGCTTCCTGACGATTTCCGACCACTCCGAAAGACGGAGTTCGGCGTGGCCTTCCGGTACCAAGATGCCGGCCTCGGCCAGTAAGAGTCGCTCTTTGTTCGGAAGTGAAGCGGGCGCGGGTTCGCCCGCCCGAAGGCGCAAAACATCCGCTTCAAGTCGCGGACCGAGCCAGAACGGATGCAGAGATTCGGTAGCCGGGTCACGCACCCAAGCCACCGCACTCTGCAAGTGGAAACCTTCCAGCAAATCCCGATGCGATTCCAGTCCTGCCGGCATCTGTCCCGCACTCAAAACTGAACACTGAGGGTTGAGGAATAGCGGCTGAGACAGGAAGCGCTTTCGATGTTGTGAATCGAGAGCGCGCCGCGGAATCAGGTGCAACGGCAACTCGTCGAGCAGACAATAGAATTGTTCTGGAGGCAAGGCCGCGGTAAGCGTTTGCCGCGACCCTGCCCCCATCAGGCTTGCAATCCACTCAAGCCACGCCGTGTCTCTTACTTGTGAAGCCATCCGTTTAGTGTGAAGCGGCTGTCGGCGAATGTCCGGGAGGCACACTCTACCGCGGTTATCTCATGCTTGACCGAACACGGGAAAAACACGATCTGGTTCTGCCGCGGCACAATCGTCTGGTAACCACTTGTGCCAAAAGGGCGCTCACTTTCCCGGCGCGAGTCATGCAGGCGCAATTCTCCGCCGTCGAACTGCCGCGGTTCGCGATGGAAAAAGTAGACGAAGGTCATCCGCCGCGAAGCCACCCTCTCTTGCGCGTCATCACAGTGCACATGAAAGAAGTCTCCGTCATTGCTCGCCGTAATCTGCACCTCGGTCCGCGTGACCGGAAACTGGTCGATCCCTAACTGATCCAGCACTGTCGGCAGCACGCCCCGTATCCGGTCCAGAATGACTTCCTCATGCGGTCCCATATCCATCAGCACTCGCGACCGGCGATGGCTGTAATCGGTTACCCCTGGGTTTCCGCTGGGAGAAATCACTTCGCTGCCCCGAAACTCCGCCTCGTGTTGCAGCGTGTATTGGATGAGTTCGTCCAGTTCTTGTGGAGCGAGGAACTCGTCCAAGACGACGCACTGTGCCGCAGCGATCACAGACGCATCCAGCACCG
This sequence comes from Acidobacteriaceae bacterium, assembly GCA_003140075.1. GTDB lineage: Bacteria > Acidobacteriota > Terriglobia > Terriglobales > Acidobacteriaceae > Sulfotelmatobacter. The sequence continues at coordinate 22,250 of PLIO01000086.1, forward strand.
CAACGCCGTTACCCGAATCGAAACCTGGTTCCGCGCCTCGATACGCCACTACGGTCGAACGATGCACGCCCGGGGGCTGCGGCCCACCCGGGGGTTGCGGTCCGCTCGGCGCGTCCTCCGGCGGGGGCTCATTCACTCGAAAAGATCGGATGCCTGGGGGCTGCGGTCCGCCCGGGGGTTGCGGTCCACCCGGCGCATCCTCCGGCGGGGGCTCATTCACCCGAAGGGATCGGATGCCCGGGGGCTGCGGTCCACCCGGGGGTTGCGGTCCGCTCGGCGCGTCCTCCGGCGGAGGCTCATACACGCCAGTGGCGAAAGCTTCTCGTCCGCCCTCCGATGTTGCAGCGCGCGCCACTATCCTCTCCACGATGCTGCCACCCAACAGTGAAAACGCGCGCTGCGCCACCGTCTCACCCACCGAGCGCGCTATGATCGCGGCTACAGCGGATTGCGTCTCCGGACTGCCGCTGGATGCGGCCCTGGCATTTTGCAGCAGACTCGTCATCAATTCCCGCTCGCGCGGGCTCAAGATTCGGTCATCCTGCATTAACGTTTCAGAAAAAGCGTCGAGGATCTGTTTCGCGGTCATTGAACACACTCCTCCCTTGTCGTGTCTCGGACGTTTAAGTTCCAGTTGGGAAATTGAGGAGCGCTCTGGCGGAGACAGTAGCAGGAAACCGCGGAATTATCAAACAGATTTTGCTGTGGATATCTGATTTTGTTGTGCAGAAATGTAGTGGCGCTTTTAAGAACCGAAAAATCTACCTGCCGGCCATCGCTCCCACCATCGAGTGGAAAACCTTCATCCCGTCGATGCAGCCCAGTTCCGGTTCGGCCGATCGTTCGGGATGGGGCATCATGCCCACGACATTGCCCCCGGCGCTGCAGATGCCGGCGATATTGTCCAGAGAGCCGTTCGGATTAGCGGACGGCGAAACCTCGCCGAAGGGTGTCGCATAACGAAACACTACACGGTGATCCCGGCGCAATTCCTCCAGCGTTTCCTGATCGCAGAAGTAGTTCCCCTCCATGTGACCGATCGGGATGGTCAATACTTCCCCCACCAAACAAGCGTTGGTGAAGGGAGTCGCAGCATTCTCCACCCGCACCTGCACCGGTTTGCAAACATATTTCAATCCGGTGTTGCGCATGAGAGCCCCCGGCAACAGACCCGACTCGCACAGGATCTGAAAGCCATTGCAAATTCCCAGCACCAACCCTCCACCCCCGGCAAAGCGGCGCACCGATTCCATGACCGGGGAAAACTTCGCAATCGCGCCCGTCCGCAGGTAGTCCCCAAAGGCAAAACCTCCAGGAACAATAATGGCGTCGCAGTTTTCCAGATCGTGCGATTCGTGCCAGAGAAAAGTTACCGGCTGCCTGGCGACTTGCTGAATCGTCCAGAAGGCATCGTGGTCGCAGTTGGAACCTGGGAAGATGATGACGCCAAATTTCATCGCCTGTCCTTTGTCCTTGGTGTGGGATTTGAGGTCAGTTTAGCACGCCAGGTTTCCCGGCTATAGCGAAAAGCCCTGCATCACGTTTGAAAGCCCTGCATCACGTTTGTCATTCCGAGCGAAGCGAGGAACCTTGGTTTCGCCCGCAGCACCCCAACTCATGTGGAGACGGCCGCCTCGGCCGTCAGCGGAGCTAAGCGACGCCGGGTGCCCCATTTCTCGCGTTCTGTGCGAGAAGTGGGGCTTTTCCGCTGGCACCCTCCCGACACTCACCCTGCGCTCCTCCGAATCTTCTCCTCCCACCAAATCCAGTCGTTGATCCGAACCAGTCCAGCCTCTCCGTAGGCATAAGACCGGTAACTGCTCCACCGCCAATCCTCAGGACTCGCCACCAGCCCGCGCACAACCGGATTGCGATGCATGTACTTCAGCTTCTCAACCTCTTTCCGTTGGCTCCACAGATTGAAATCGTAGAAACGACGTTGCCAGAAATGACCGGAAAATTCACCTCGCGTGGCCAGTCGCCGGGAGACGCCCAGCTTCACACCCTGAATCACCGTTGAGGGATTGCCAAGGATCAATGATAGGCTCGGAAATCACCAGATGCACGTGCTCGGGCATGACCACGTATCCGATCACGGCAAAACGGTAGCGATCGCGCATCCGTTCCAGGACAGCAAGAAGCAGTCCCGGCGCGCGACAGCACCGAGCAACGGCCTACGCCCGTAGCAACTCCAAGTGACGTAATGGAGGCCTCCCGTGCCGTAATAACGCTTCAAGCCCCAAGGCATGAAGAAACACTACACACGACTGCGGAACCATTTCTGCGACGAATGAACATCGGAGTGCGAATTCCGGCCAGCGTGACCTCTAAGCCAAAAGCCCCACTTCTCGCAAAGAACGCGAGAAATGGGGCACCCGGCGGATTCGGCAGTCGAAATAAGAAAATGGAGTAGCCGTCGATTTTCGGTCTCCCGAACGACCCACTTGACACAATATATACACCACGCATAAGATAACCGTGGAGGCAAGAACATGCGGAGCAAGAAGATATCGTCGGCAAGGATCGAGAGAAAGGCTCCGGTCACAATTCGAGCGTTGATGGCTCGCCTCAACCGTCGCGACGATGTTCGAGTCGAGAAGTATTATCAGCGAGAAGCGAAGGAAGATTTGTTTGTCCTTCACCTCCGAGGTGAGGACAGAGAGCTGATTGCGCGTCAGGATTTGATCCTCTTCGCACTAGAGCACGACGTATTGGACCAGTTTGAGGAAGTGGTAGGCCCGAGCTGATCACCGACCAGCGCGGGAGCCTGTGCTGTGTACCGACCACCGACACGAACAGCCTTGTAGAGTCGTCGCCGGGGTTCTACAAAAGGGATGTTCTATAAAAGGGGATGTCAAGAAAAAACACTTCCCCCAATTCCCAGGAAGGTGTTTTTCTGACATCCGGCCGGGTGCCCCTCGATAAGAGCGAAGGCGGTGTCAAGGACAAAAATATCCTGTCGGTGTTTTTGCCGGGTGCCCCATTTCTCGCGTTCTGTGCGAGAGGTGGGGCTTTTCGCTGACACCCTCCTCCAAGTGATGTAATGGAGCCCTCCGTGCCCTTAACTTCCCAATCGCGGAAACATGCCGTACCAATCCAAGTATCGGCCCCTCTTCTGCTCATCGTCGGTGCTACACAACCAATACTTGACATCGGGAGGCATAGGTAGATCGGTATGTTCCCCGTGTTTCCACGTGTGCGAATCGTAAATCATCCGGATAACCCGCTCCCCGTTCTCTTCATAAACGAAAACGACAACGCGCGGTTGACCGGGTTCTAATGCGACCATTCGGTCCCCCAGGATTTTGACCTTCGTTTCGTCGTCCGCCCAACCCTCATTGCTGTAGAGCGTCAAATGCGTTCCCTCAGGCAAACGGAGTTCGGCATCAGGGATTCGTTCTTTTTGGTTGGACATTATGCCTCGAAAAAACCCTTGCGCTTCTCAATAGTATACTTGGCAAAAGGTAGCGATCCAATTTCAGAAGGTGACCATGCGAAAGAGCAAAGGCAAGGCTGGACAAAAGGCGCGTAGCACATATCTGGAGGCGGCGTTCTGGCGCGACACTGGCGGGACTGCAATCCACCTTGCCACCAATGACCCCGATGCACCTTCCACGTTTCGCGTTCTAGTGCGAAAAGATGGCACTAAAACTAGCGGCCACCCCTCGCTATGGAGGGAACTAGACAAATGTCTCAAGCTGAGTGGCATGTGAAGCGCGCTTTGGCCCTTGCGCTTCTTAGCCCACGCCGCGGTCACCAGACTGTCTAGCCGGTCCTGCCTACCCTTCATCCATTTCGAGTAATGGCATTCCGTGGTCTTAATGGACTCATGACCTAGCAACTTTGACACTTCCTCCGAGTTTCCTAGTGCTAGAATCGCCCTTCTGTTGAGCGGCTACGCTCAGAAGGGAAATAAATGAGAAAGGCACTTTCTCTAACGTTATCAATCGTTGCACTCGCTCTGCCAGCGGGTGCCCAAGACAAACCGGTCAAGCCGTGCGTGATAGTTCGCACAGGAAAAGGCTCAATGAAAATAGATGCTGGCGGAGAATGCCACGGCACGCGCTCTTGCTTTCTTTACATCGACTCCATGAATGTACCAACGTCGGATATCAAGGACCAGTACACAGCGAAGGACATGCAAAAACTGGAAAAGAAAGCGACCAAGGTTGTTGTAGTGCCGAGCACCCAGACGGTCGATCTGCAAGCTGCAAAGGACTCCTGCCAGAAGTAACTTAAAAGGACCGACCCAACATGCCGATGATTCAGCCGCCCACAGTCAGCAAGCAACTACAGGACGAAATACACAAAGCCGAACTGATGCACGACTTCATTATTGCAACCATGCCCGACAAATTTGTTGGGGACACGGACCAAAAATTACTCGTTGCGGCAATCTACTCGCTTACATTGGAGCACCACGGCGCGATTCTCCACCTGTTCAAATCCGGTCGGTTCGATGGCAGCGCCTTTGCTCTCGTGCGGCCGCTGATAGACGGGGCTTATCGCGCTCACTGGATATATTCCTGTGCGAAGCCGGATATTGTCGCACGCATCAAGAACGGCGAGAACGTGTATCCGGGGTTGAACAACATGGCGACCGAGATTGAAAAGAAGATTGATGCTGACGGGATGTTTGCCTCCATTGCGCCTTACATTAATGCGCTACACGGCTACACGCACGGGGGATTGGAACAACTTGGTCGCAGATTTGACGCAACCGGAACCGCTGTCAAACCGAACTATGATGATGGTGAGAAGCTGGAGGCCGTTAAAGCAACAACAGCGCATTTGACTGTATTGGCAATTGCGTGGTGTCAGATTGTCTCAACCGATCCGCCAGATAAGGAGCCACTATCCAAGAAAATCAGCGACCACTACGTGGCGGAGTATCCCATGCCTCCAAAAGCCTAGCGGCCCGGGTGCCCCATTTCTCGTGTTCTTCGCGAGAAGTGGGGCCCTTCGCGCATACCCCCTCGCTTTCGGGTCTGTTCCCAGGCTACGTACTTTTCCACAGCCTTCCACACCCCCTCTGTGACATCTGACCTTGCACCCACCCCCTAAACTAGTAGTAGTATGCTCCTCCGCCAAATCATCTCCCAGAAACTCTTCGAAACTCCCGCCGGCACCAAATTCGACGTCCGTAACACCTTATTTTTCAATATTTTGTGCGCAAACCCTTTGCTTGCAAGATTTTACGCGGATCTCTTCCGCCGCCACGGCGCTAACCCCAGTCTTATCAAAGATTTAGAAACTCGATCCGCAAATTTTTTCGCTCCAGATCAATCCCCCAGGAACGCAACACCCAAACCAGCGAAAGGCTCAAACCCCATGGCAGTCAACCCAAACACTCGTGTCTGTGCTCACATCAAGGTCAACGGAATCCGCTGCGGCTCGCCCGCCCTGCGCCAGGAAGTCTTCTGCTATTTCCATCAGCGCATGATCCGCGGCGTGCGCACCCCGCCCAAGTCACGTCTCCATCCCATCGCCAATTTCGAGGACCCGCAAGCCATCCAGGCCTCGCTCATGGAAGTCGTCAACGCCCTCGTCCGCAACCAGATCGATGTCCCCCGCGCGCGCCTCATCCTGCGCGCGCTCAGCATCGCAGCCAGAAACGCGACCAAGACTCATTTCGATTGTTGGCAAAGCGACATGGTCAAGGAAGTTCCCGAATACCCCGCAGCCCCGCCCGCCGCCGGATCATTCGCCATCTCCACCGCCCAGGCCGCAGCCCTCACCAACGTCAGCACGCCGCAGGAAGACGCGTCCGGCCCAGACCGTCTCACCAGCGCCTTTCAGCCCGCACCGGAGAATATCCGCCGCAAACCACCGTCAAGTGTGAAGAGCGTGCCGCGACCCCGCTCCGCAAGAAGCAGCCGCACCGGATGACAACAAAGTCTGATTTCAGTGCGGCACCATCTCCGGAACTACTGGAATTGGTTCGGCGGAGTCTGAGTCGGCGCTGCGGTCTTCGTGTTCGCGTCGGGTTGCGCAGCGGCAGGCTGGTCCGCGTTTCCCGGTTGCGTCATCGTCGTCGCCTCAGGCAAGGCTGGAGGCGGAATACCTTTCGCCTTCACGATCGCCCAGTGCCACTCCTGGTCGGGAAAGAGAGCGAAATTCAGCTGCGTCCGAAACAGCGCCGTCGTTGCCGGTGCGGCAGATCCTTTTACCCGCAACAGAACAGTTACATCGGGCTGCTTCTGGAACGAATCTGGCACTTCATGAGAGGAGTTGCCGGCGACGGCGGGAACAATTCGCGCCGGTCCATAGTAAGAAGCGGCAGCGGAAGGATCGGGGCGTCTGACGATCGTGAGCCCGATCACGACCTCGCGCAACTCCCATGAAGTTCCGTTGTGCATCGAGACCTGCAGCGAATCTCCATCGATGGTGGCCGGGCCGTCCAGCTTGGCCAGTTCGCTGCGCGGCAACTCGTCCAGCAGAATTGGATCGGTAACCAGCACACTTGTCTTCGCGCTAAAGGAAAGACTGCAGGTGACGTCGGGCGAAGAAATCTGAAAATTCTTTCCCGCGGGGTCGAGCGAAAACACCAGCGAAGTGCCGGCTGCGTGCTTGGCCTCAGCATCGTCCATTAGTTGGGAGAGGTTATCGTTATCGATGACCGCCTCGGACGGAGCAGGTTTCTTACGCAGACTGCGCGCCACATCTCCCAGTGGCGCGTCATTGGCATCCTCCTGCGCGCAAACGTACGGGGACACCGCTAATATCAGGAGTCCAGAGACCAGCAGGGCCAGCCTCGTGCGGTTTGATGGAAGCACTCGCAAAGGGAATTCAGGAGATCCACGAACCTGCGATTCACCTGCATCGCAGAGGTTCATCCAGAATTGTAGTAAGAATCAGGGACAAAGCAGAGATAACTCGGGCAAACCTAAGGGCTAGCACTTCCGCGCGGAAGGAAAGAAATGGGCGTGCGCTGACGAAATGGAAGCGCAACGGGACGCACGCCCAAGACCCTGGCCTGAAACTTTCTACAGAAGGCCCGAAGACCGCAAACGCGAGACTGGATCAGCTACCGGCTGCCGCCGGAATACCCAGCGTGCCACCGCAAAGCCCAGCGCCGCGTAACACAGATGCATGAACCTCATAGACACCCCCAAGATCAATCGGCCATCACCTCAGGGGGAGGATCAGCATCACTATCGGCAACATAGCAGTGGACATGAGCTTGTACAAGGCACAACCGTGCCATCTCGGTGGCACGGAAGTAATAGGGCATAGCCCGCAAGTGCGTTACGCAGGAGTTAGCGGCCGGCATCCCTCTTCAATGAGCGTCCCTATCTTCCGTTTCTCCGGTTCGACCGGCGGGCGGGACCACAATGGTGGAAAGATTGCTTTCTGAGGTCAGCTTCCGAAAAGACGCCAGATCTTGACGCTGCAAGTCTTCCCAGCGGCTGAGAAACTCGCCGGCTTGCCGCTTCAGCTTCTCGAACTGAAGTTGCTCGGCCTCGGTTGGAGCCGAATCAGCGCTGCCCACGTCCATCGCAAGATAGGCCAGCTTCGCGTCAAGCTGCGGCGGGTAGGCCAGCGAATCTTCATCCGCGCTGATGGTCAAATTGACAAACTGATCGCGCGCGTCTGTCAACTTCCTATCCAGATCATCCGCGGAGGCGGCTATCGCTTTCGCGCTGGCGTTCTCCGGCAAACGCCGTTTGAGGCCGCTCACTTGCGAGCGCACATCCTGAATCTGATTGACTGCGTCGTAAACCCGGTTCAGTTCCTCATGAATCTGAATCTGCATATTGAATTGCTGCGCCAGGTCTGCCGCGCTGACGTTGACCCGGGGATCCAGTTTCACTTCCAGAGGCACAACCTGGGTCTCCGCGCCCACCGTTAGCCGCACCTGATATTGTCCCGGCGCTGCCACCGGTCCCTTTGCGCCCGCGTTGTATTCCCACAGGTAATAGCCGGGAACGCGATGGGCTTCCTCATAACGCAAATCCCACGCGAAGCGGTTTAAGCCGGCCTCCACCTTGATCTCTTTTTCAGGCTTCTTGTCGTCCGGATCGAGGGGCTCATCGGGCAACTGCGTTTCAGCACTCGAATACTTGTGAATCGGCGTTCCAGAAGCATCCAGGATTTCCAGTTTGGTTTCTGTACCGGCTTTGGGCGCATCTTTCAGGTAGAAATAAATCACCGCGCCGGCCGGCGGATTCTGTCCCGTCCGCTTGGAGGGGTGCATCTCCCCGCTCGCTCCCGCTTGCGTACGATATGCCGTCCCCGGCGTGTAGAGATGAACATCTTTCTTCGCGATGTCGTCATTGAATTGCCGCAACGGACTGACGTCATCCAGGATCCAGAACGCTCTGCCGTGCGTGGCCACGACCAGATCGGTGCCTTTGATCACGAGGTCATGCACCGGAGTGGCCGGCAGATTCAGTTTGAGCGGGCGCCAATCCGCTCCGTCGTTGAACGAAACGTAGACGCCATTCTCGGTTCCCGTATAGAGCAGACCGCGTTTCTTCGGATCTTCGCGAACGGCCCGCACGAACGAACCCTCGGGAATCCCGTTGGTGAGCTTCGTCCAGGTCTTGCCGTAATCGCTGGTCTTGTAAATGTACGGCTTAAGATCGTCGTTCTGATGGCGATCCACCGCCACATAGGCCGTGCCTGCGTCGTGGGGCGAAGCCTCGATCTGGCTGATGCGGCTCCATTCCGGCAAATCCTTGGGCGTGATGTTGGTCCAGTTTTTTCCTTCGTCCCGCGTAATCTGGATCAAGCCGTCATCGGTGCCAACCCATAACAAACCCTTCGTGATCGGCGACTCGGCAAGCGCAAAGATGGTGTCGTAGTACTCGGTGCCGGAATCGTCGAGCGTGATATCGCCACCGGAAACGCGCTGTTTGCTTTTATCGTTGCGCGTAAGGTCGGGGCTTATCGCCTGCCAGTGCACACCACCGTCCGTGGTTTTGAACAGCCGTTCGCCGGCGTGATACAGCGTGTTGGGATCGTGCGGTGAAAGCAGCACGGGCGCGGTCCACTGGAAGCGATGCTCCAGGCTGGCGGCGCCATGCGCGTCGGAAAGTTCAGGCTGCTCGGTGATCGCTTTCACCTGCCCGATATGCTTGTCAAATCGCGTGATGTTCCCCTGATAATCGGCCGCATAAACAATGTTCGGATCCGGCGGATAAGGCGCGATGTAGCCCGCTTCGCCTCCACCCACGTCATACCAGTCGGAGCGATCAATGGAGCCGTCGTCGCTGCGGCTGGCGATGGCGACTGTGCCGCTATCCTGTTGCGCCCCGTAAACCCGGTAAGGCATAGCCGTGTCAGTGGTGACGTGATAGAACTGCGCCGTGGGCTGATTGTCTTCGCGCGTCCAGTTCTTGCCGCCATCCAACGTCACCGTGACCCCGCCGTCGTTGGCCGCGATCATGCGCCGCGTATCCCGGGGATCGATCCACAGCCCGTGGTTGTCACCGTGCGGAACTTTTATCTTATTGAACAGGTGACCGCCGTCCGTCGACTTGAAGCTCTCCACGTCCATGATGTACACGACATTTTCGTCTCGCGGGTCGGCGAAGATGTGCATGTAGTACCAGGGACGCTGCCACAAGCTATGACTCGGGTTAGCGAAGTCCCAGGTCTCGCCGCCGTCGTCGGAGCGGTAGAGTCCGCCATCGGGATTGTGCGCTTCAATCAGTGCATAAACCCGATCGGAGTTCGCTGCGACCGCAATGCCGATGCGTCCGTAAGGACCTTTGGGCAGACCATGCTCCTCCAGCCGCTTCCAGGTTGTGCCTCCATCGCCCGAGCGGTAGAGTCCGCTGCCCGGGCCGCCGCTGGTCATGCTCCACGCGGTTCGTCGCGCCTGCCACAGTGCGGCAAACAGAATATTCGGATTGTGCGGATCGAAGGCAACGTCGATGCCGCCCGTGTTCTCATCTTTATAGAGAACTTTCTCCCAGCTCTTGCCGCCATCGACCGTGCGAAAAATGCCGCGCTCCGTATTCGGTCCGTAGGGATGTCCCAAGGCGGCTACGAAAACAATGTCTGGATTGTTGGGATTGACGATGACTTTGCCGATGGCCCGGCTGTCGCGCAGACCAACATTCTTCCAGGTCTTGCCGCCGTCGAGCGACTTGTAGACTCCATCGCCCTGAGAGATATTGCCGCGAATGCAGGCTTCTCCCGTGCCTACGTAAATCGTGTTGTGATCGGAAGTGGCCACCGCCAGGCTGCCGATCGATCCAGTCGCTTCTTTATCGAAAACCGGCGACCAGGTCATGGCCCCGTCGGTCGACTTCCACACTCCGCCGCCGGTCGCGCCAAAATAATAAGTGGTAGGATCACCCGGAATTCCGGCCGCGGTCAGCGAGCGTCCGCCGCGGAAAGGTCCGATCAGGCGATACTTCATGCCCTTAAACAGTTTTTCTTCCGGCTTCTCTGGCTCGCTTTCGATCGCGGATTCTTGCTCGGCGGCGGTACCTGTGGATGTTGCAGGCTGCGTAGGCTTGGCAGCCTTCGATTGACGTTCCGGCGTGGTCTGAGCGAAAGCCGTGCCCTGCGCCCACAGTGCGAAGGTCGCGATAAACAGCGGCAGCCACCAGCTTATAGAAGTCCTTCCAGATTCGTTCCCGCGAGACGTGTTTCGCCCACCCATGTTCGAATACCCCCCAGTGCCGAGAAGTGGAAAAGTACAGATGACAAATGCAGATCGTCGTTACGGCAAGACGCTATGCTCAGGCCGCACCACCCGAATGCAAAGCTCCGGCCACGTTGCTCACCGGATCTCGCTACTTCTCAAGCATGCGGCGAGCCGCCTGGATTTCCTTGCGCTTCGCGGCATCCACCTTCGGGTAGGAAAGATCAAGTTCCTCCAGCGTTTCCACGATGGCCGCCGAAACCGCCAGGTGCGTAAACCATTTGTTGTCTGCGGGAATGATATACCACGGAGCGTGCCGGGTCGCGGTATGGCGGATCATGTCTTCGAAGGCTGCTTGATAGTCGTCCCAGTATTCGCGTTCGTGAATGTCGGCGTCGGAGAACTTCCAGTTTTTCTCCGGTTCATCGAGCCGCGCCAGAAAGCGCAGCTTCTGCTCTTTCTTGGAGAGGTTCAGAAAAAACTTGCGGATGACCGTGCCGTTGCGCGCCATGTGCCGCTCAAAGCTGCGAATATCTTCAAAGCGTTCCTCCCAGATGTTCCTAGTCACGAGCTCCGGCGGCAGATTCTCGGCCTCGAGCACCTTGGGGTGCACCCGCACTATTAAAACCTCCTCGTAATAAGACCGGTTGAAAATTCCGATGTGCCCGCGCTCCGGCAGATGTTCGGTGGTGCGCCACAAGAAGTCATGCTGCAGTTCTGTGGCCGACGGCACCTTGAACGAATACACCTGGCAGCCCTCCGGATTCACTCCCGACATGACGTGCTTGATGGTGCCGTCTTTCCCGGCCGCATCCATGGCCTGAAAAATCAGCAACAACGACCAGCAGTCCTGCGCATAAAGCTTGGCCTGCAAGTCCGCCATGCGCGCAATGTCTTTTTCCAAGTGTTCCTTGGCTTGCTCGACGGAATGCCAGTGCCCGGTGTCGGCGGGATCGTAATCTTTCAGGCGGAAATGCTTGCCGTTGTCGATGCGGTAGGATTTGGCGAGTTTGGCAGTTTTCATTGTCAGTTGCTTCCAAGGCTTCGTTCGTAAGTCTACGAAGGTTCGGCCTCTTCGGCAACATTATGCGCCTGAGGAAAACTGACGCTGAGCCTTTTCCCAAATTCGATTTCCAAGAAACACCCCGCCCTTGACCAAGATCAAAAGTACAACGACTGTCCCGACGTAGTAACCGCTGCTGGACTGGATGGGCAGTAGGCGATCATACGCAATTAGACCGAGGAATATTGGACAGACGAACAGGAGGAACCCAGAAACGAAAATGCAGGTGCTTTTCGATCTCCCCTGCAGTGAAGTGATGAGATCACGTTCTCGTCGTTCGCTGCGGTGAAACGGAAACGAGAACGGAGTCGCCACCCCGCAGGTTCGTAGTATCCATATGCAAGCTAGGTTGCAGAGCACGAACGCCGCAGCAAATCCGAACACCGCTGTGAACACGCGCATGGCAGCCACCTCGGATTCATATTGTACTTCGCTGATCGGCTACAGGCGACGTAAACGGGCCTTTACAATCGGAACCCAGTTCGCGAAAGCGTCGCAACCAATTCAAGCTCCGACCGGCTTCTCTACATCCACCGGAAGCTCCGCCCCCTGCCAAGCGTCAAACCCTCCCACGACATTGATCACATTCTGAAACCCCGCCCGCAGCAGCAAGCTGCAAGCAATCATGCTGCGATACCCGCCTTTGCAATGCACGGCGACAGGAACCTCGCGATCGATCTCCGGCGGTGCGACTTTGAAGTTATCGAGCGGCCACCACGTTGCGCCTGCAATGTGGCCGGTTTCCCACTCCGCCTCGCGACGCACGTCCAGCACTTGCACGTCCAGCACTTGCACGCCCAGCACTTGCACTCCCGCACCTTGCAAGCGTTCACTAAGAGCATCGACGCTAATCTGCGGCAGTGTGGCCAAAGGCAATCCAGCTTCGCGCCACGCCGCAAAGCCTCCCCGCAGATATCCTCGCGCGTCTTCGAGACCGATGCGGGCCAGACGCATTCGCGCTTCCGACACCGTTTCCTGCGATTCCGCGATTAGCACCGGACGCGCCGCCAAACCGAGCAGCGCTCCCGCCCACGAAGCAAACTGCCCCGACAACGCTATGTTCACCGACCCCGGCACGTGCCCCGGGGCATACTCATCGCCAGGACGCACATCGAGGGCAATTCCGCCCTCGGCAAGAATCGTTTGCAGTTCGGCAGGTTCGACCGGAGCCAACGCCGGCAAGTCGGCAAGAGACGGCGCTCCGCTGCGATTGATCTCCGCATCCTGCAAGAAATATTCCGGACGAGCCGGCAGGTTGCTGGTCAACTGCGCAACGAACTCTTCCCTGCTCTTGATCTGCAACGCATAATTCGTAAACCGCTCCGTGCCGATCGTCGAACTGCGTTCGGCCCGCATGTTGCGCCCGCACAACGAGCCCGCTCCATGCGCCGGATACACCAGCACGTGGTCCGCAAGCTTGAGCACCTTATTGTGCAGGCTGTCGTAGAGCATTCCCGCCAACTGCGCGGGAGTGTAGCGCTTGGAAAGATCGGGCCGGCCCACGTCTCCCAGAAAAAGCGTGTCGCCGGTCAGCACAGCCCAGGGCGCAGAGGACTTCTCTTCGTCCGTGATCACCAGGCACATACTCTCCGGCGTATGCCCCGGCGTTTCGAGAGCGGTAATCCGCATCTGGCCAACTTGCAACTGAAAGCCATCACGCACCGCAATGTGCGGAAATGTAGCTTCCGCTTCAACTCCGATGTAGATCTGCGCCCCGGTTCTCGCACCCAGCTCGCGATGCCCGGAAACAAAGTCGGCATGCAGGTGAGTTTCGAAGATGTAGCGGATGGAAACCCGATTCGCCTCCGCCGCCTGCAGATAGATCTCGACATCGCGCTGCGGATCGACCACAACCGCCTCGCCCTCCGACGCCAGCATGTACGATGCGTGCGCCAGACAGCCCAGATAAAACTGTTCAAAGTACATCGCTCACTCCGATCGAGAAGCTCGGTCAATTCTACCCCGCGAGACCGGAGTCCAGCCCGTCAGTAAGTCGTTTGCTACCGCCAGTGCAGCACTGACACCGTGACTTTTCGAGAATCGTTAGCCCTCCATGGTGGAGACGTCTCCGGCATCGGCGCCGGTTTCTTTCGCCTTGAGAAAACGCCGCAGGATCTTCCCCGATCGTGTCTTGGGCAAGGACGCCACAAACTCCAACGCTGACGGGGTCGCAATCGGCCCCAGTTCCCTTCTCACATGTTCGATCAAGGCCTCGGCCAAAGCGTCGGAGGCCACATGGTCGCCACGAACTTGCACGAACACCTTGATCATCTCGCCCTTCAAGGGGTCGGGCACGCCAATCGCCGCCGCTTCCGCCACCGCGGGATGCGACACCAGTGCGCTTTCCACCTCCGCGGTGCCGATGCGGTGTCCGGCTACGTTGAGCACGTCGTCATATCGGCCGAGAACGGCGATGTATCCGTCTTTGTCTTTCATCGCGACATCACCCGTCATATAACAACCGGGAATTACCTGCCAGTCCCGCTCATAGCGCGCCGGGTCGCGCCACACGGTGCGCAGCATGTGGGGAAAGGGCCGCTTGAGCACCAACCGGCCTCCCGCCCCAGGAGGCGCTGATTTGCCGTTCTCATCCAACACGTCGGCCTCGGCTCCCGGGACCGCGACGCCCACTTTTCCGGGCCGCATCGCCATCGAGGGCGGCGTGCCCAGCGTGGGTCCGCCCAACTCCGTTTGCCACCAGTTGTCCGTCACGTAGCCCCATTTCCCGTCGCCCGCCAGGTGAGTCTGTGCCCAGCGCCAGGCTTCAGGATTCAGCGGTTCGCCGGCGCACGCGATCGCGCGCAACGTGGTTAGGTCATGCGCCGCCGGGTAGCTCTCGCCATAGCGCATGAACATTCGCAAGGCGGTGGGAGCGGTAAACATCTTCGTCACCGCGTAGCGTTCCACAATCTCCCACGCCACACCGGGATTCGGGTAGTCGATGGCCCCTTCGCGGAACAGCGTGGTCACACCCGCGCACAGTGGCGCATACACGATGTAGGAGTGGCCCACCACCCATCCGATATCCGACGTGCACCAGAAGATGTCGCGGTCGCCCACGTCGTAGAAGTTCTCTAAGTGATAAGTCGTGCCCACCATGTAGCCGCCGTGCACGTGCACCACGCCTTTCGGTTTGCCGGTCGAGCCCGAAGTGTAGAGCAGGAAGAGCGGATCTTCCGCGTCCATTTCCTCGGCGGGACAATCCGGAGAAAACTTGAGCAATTCATTGAAGTCGATCTCGCGGGGAGCGGAAAGTTCGGCTCCGCCTCTCGAATACACAATCACTTTCTCCACCAGTTCCAGGTTCTCCACAGCCTCATCGACAATCGCCTTAAGCGCCACGGTCTTGCCCCGCCGGAAGCCCACGTCGCCGGCAATCACGACCTTGGCCTGGGCGTCGACGATGCGGTCGCGCAGCGCCGTGTGTCCCAGACCGGCGTATACCACCGAATGAATCGCACCGAGGCGCGCGCAAGCCAGCATGGCGACCGCGCCCTCAATCGTCAGCGGCATGTAAATGACGACCCGGTCGCCTTTCACCACCCCCAGCGATTTCAACCCGTTAGCGAAGCGGCACACCATGCGGTGAAGGTGTCCATAGGTAACGATGCGCTCGCTGCCATCTTCTCCCAGCCAGATGAAGGCGGCACGATTGCGCCGTTCCGAGTCGGCGTGCCGATCCAGCGCATTGATTGTGATGTTGGTCTTGGCGCCCGTGAACCACTTATGATGCACGCCATCCCACTCCAGGACGCGGTCCCACTTCCGCGACCACTTGAAGCGGGTCGCGTACTCCGCCCAGAAAAATTCCGGATCTTTCAGCGAGCGCGCACATTCCCCCAACCAATCCTTCTGGATCACCTTGTCGGCAACAATTTCTGGCGCAGGGTATTCCTGATCGATGACCAAAAGATTGGAGATGTTCTCCGGCTTGGAGCCGGCGAGAGGGTTCATGCGGACCTCCAGAAAATGCGTCGAGATGTTAACAGACGGAGTCGATTGTGTTCCGCCCTATAGTGTGCCCGCCGTGACCCGGATCACAAGTGAATGTTTTTTCGCCCCGGTTTCCAATACCTTCTTGACATCGTTCATCCGTTTGGAGTACGGTTGCGCCCCATGTTTGGTGCACAGGCCTAAATCAGGCCGGAAAGAGAGTACACCGTCCATGTCGACGCTCAAAAAGTTGTTGTCGAGCCTGTTTCTGTTGGTCATCGCGGTCGTGCCCGTCGCGGCTGAAAGCAACGAAGCGAAACCGGCAAAAGAAGCTGCAACCAGCGCAGCCTCCGGAGATCCCACACCGGCTGCGGCCAGCCCGAGCTTAACCTCGGCTGCAGGCGACGCCAATATCACGGCCTTGCTCGGTGTGCTCGTGATGAAAGGAGTTCTGGCACCCGCCGAAGCCAACTCCATTCGGAATGCAGATCCCAAAGCGGAATTTCAGCTTCTGGTGGAAGCGCTTAGTCGCAAAGGCGTGTTGAGCGCGGCGGATTTGTCCGCAGCGACGAAGCCCGCGGCGCAACCTTCTGCCCCGGCACAACCATCCGTTCCGGCAGCGGCTCCGGCTGCTGTCGAAGAAACAGTTTCGGCAGCGCTCGCAAGTTCGGACGCCTCGCCGCAGCAACCCCAAACCCAGCCGCAGCCACCTTATCCCTCGCGGGTAGCGGGCGAGCTGAAGCCTCCCCCAGTTTCGGTGGTACCGGCGGTGACTCCGGTCCGCGTGTTCCCGATAGATCCGCCGAAGACTGGCGGTCTAGCTGGGATTAAGGCTGGCCCGATCACGCTTGCGCCTTATGGCTTTATCAAGGCAACGGTCGTGCATGACAGCAGCGACCCCAATGGCGACGACTTCCCATTTCCCGGCATATGGTTGAGTGCCGGGCCCAACTCGACGTTCAACACCGGCCCAACGGCGGATCCCGAGGTCCACGTCAAGGCGCGCTCCACGCGTTTTGGGCTCAACCTCGAATGGCCCGACATGTCGAAGAACCTGACGCTGACCGGCAAGATCGAGGGCGACTTCGAAGGCAACTTCAGCGAGGTCGACAACCGCGACGTTTCCTCGATCCGCAGCAATGAACCGCAACTGCGTCTGGCCTTCGTCCGCATGGATTACCACGCCAGCGATTCCACCGACATTTTCTTCGTCGGCGGACAGGACTGGACGCTTTTCGGATCCGGCGCGCTGATGAATATCCTGGAAACCACCTTCAATGGCGCGTTTTGGGGCAATACTTACGAACGTTCGCCACAACTGCGCGGCGGCTTCATCCAGACGCTGAGCAAGGAGAACAACGTCAAGCTCGAGGGGCAATTTGGGATCATGATGCCGAGCACCGGTGAAATCCTGAAGCTCGGGGACGCGGCCGGTAACGGGCTTGGCGCTCAACTCGGGGAAGGCGAGCGCGAGGGCGCCGACGCCGACCGTCCCGAGTGGGAAGCCAGAGCGGCTTTGAGCTTCCAACTCGACAAGGCGAAGGGTGTGGCCCCGGCACAAATCGCTTTGGCTGGATTCCATTCCCGGCGCACGTCGATCGTTCCCAACTCGTCGTACTGCTTAGCGGCGCCTTGCGCCGCAAACACAACTCTTCTTCCAGCCGGCTACGAAGCCGCCTTCCCGAACGGCTTTCAGGCTTCCAGCACGCAGTGGGGTGGCCAGATCGTGGCGCAATTGCCTACGCGATGGGCTACGTTGGTGGCGACCGCCTACAAGGGCGGCGACCTGCGCTTCTACTTCGGAGGCCAAATCAACGGCTTCTTCACTGACGTAAGTGGACTCACGAATGTCGTAGGACCCTTCTCAACTGCCGATGGCGGTCCGCTGGCGGCTCAGGGTGGCACCGTCCTTGGAACGAATGGAGCCGGACAGGTCGTGGTTGCTCCGCAAAAGCCCGTGCAGGCCTTTGGCGGATTCATCCAGATCGGCTTGCCGCTTTCGCGGTGGTTCAATGCCAATCCGCAAGGCCACAACGCGGGCTGGCAGCTTCACTTCACCATCGGCAAGGACCAGGTGGTGGATAACGACCAGTTCCGCGCCAATGGCGTGGGCTGCGCCGCCGCCGACGGTAGCGCTACGTGCAACGGGGGACTCCCGATGTCGATGGGCAAGAGTGCCATCGGAACCCTGTATTACAAATTCAACAACTGGTGCTCGTTCGGCTTCGAGCAGTCGGTCTATGCCACGCGTATATACAACCACATCCCGCTTTACGTAATTGCTGGACAGCCATCCAACGAATGGCAGGATCACCGCAGCGAATTCGGGCCGATCTTTACGTTCTAGGTCAGCGTTCCAGAGCGACCCCCCAACCCCAGCGGGTCAAAACCCGGCCCGCCGGGGTTGCCGGTCGGATGACTGAAATGGCCGATGCAGATTGAGGGCACTGGCTACCAAAGAAAGGGGGACGGGCTCCATTCGGGCGATGGCCCGCGGGTGAGTCTGTCGTCCCAAACTTTCCGCAGCCGGAAAAGCCATTGTGCGAGACCGGCGACGGGGAGCAAAATGTACGGCAGCTGCGAGAGCGGTCTGCAGAATCGTTCGGGAAAATCAGCTACGCGCCGGATGCATCCGCGGTGTTTGGAGGAATTGGCTTGATGAGTGTCCGTAGGATCGCAGCTTTGCCGGCGGGTTTCCTGTTGGCGGTCGTACTCGCGAACGCCTCGTCGCTGAAAGACACAGTACGGATCACGGTTCTGGATTCTGTGACTCGAGCCTCGACCCCTGACAACAACAACGGCGTCCCGCAGAATTGCGAACAACTTACTTTCGACGCCTATTGCCGTTCCACTACAAACGTGCCGCTGGTGAGTACCTTGCTCGTGCAGGAAGACAACCAGCCGCCGTTCCGTATCACTTGCACCATCGAATCGAGATATTCCCGATGCATTCCTCTGCCCAAGGGAGAAACCTTCGACGCCAAAAGAGAGAAACGCGGCCTCACGGTGTACTACGAGGATGACAAGGGCAAGGCGCGAAAGCAGTTGTACACGCTGGTAGCGTCGAACGCGACGGAAAGTCGACCGGCGCCTGCGGCCTCAGCTGCGGCCGAGCCAGCGCCTGCCCCGCACCCTGCGCCAGCGGTGCAGAATTCGCCGGCACCGGCCCCGCCGCCCCCCGCCGCGCACGGCGATCTGGCGGAGAAAGCAGAAGAAAAGGTAAAGTGCAATTTCAGCTCGACACCGCCTGGAGCGGAAATAACGCTGGACGGCAGGTACGTGGGCAGCACGCCGTCCGAAATCGGCCTCGGGCCCGGGACCCATGCCGTCGCATTGTTTATGCCGGGCTTTGCCCTGTGGAAGCGGGACCTTACCGTCATCCCCGGGTCGGCATTGACGGTCAGCGCAATTTTGCAGAAGCAACAGCCGTGACCACGGTGGGTTGGTCCGCTGGGAAGTGGGAGTGCAGCAGATCCGGATGTGAGTGCGGGAAAAATACTGCAGGGAAACGGAGGAAGGTATGGCGAACGCCGCGGTGGCCGTAGCAGGAAGAAGTACCCCGGAATACAGCATCTGGCGCGTGATCATGGCCTCGTCGGTCGGCACCATGATCGAGTGGTACGACTTCTACATTTTCGGCAGTCTGACGGCTATCCTGGCGCTGAAGTTTTATCCACCGGGCAATGACACGTTCGCCTACCTCGCTTATCTCGCGACGTTTGCGGTCGGCTTTCTGGTGCGGCCGTTCGGCGCACTGTTCTTCGGCCGCATCGGCGATCTGGTCGGACGCAAGTATGCCTTTATCGTAACCCTCTCCATCATGGGCTTTTCGACGTTTGTCATCGGCCTACTGCCGTCCTACGCGACGGCCGGCTGGTTCGCGCCGATCGTGCTCCTCTTGATCCGCGTCTTACAAGGTTTGGCACTGGGCGGAGAGTACGGCGGCGCCGCGGTTTATGTCGGCGAGCACGTTCCCGACAACAAGCGCGGCTTCTACACCAGCTTCATCCAGATCACGGCCACGCTGGGCCTGTTTGTCTCGCTCATCGTGATTCTGCTTACGCAATACTCGATGTCGAAGGAAGACTTCTCCGCTTATGGCTGGCGCATTCCTTTCCTGGTTTCCATCATCCTGGTGCTCATCTCACTCTATATTCGCTTGAAGATGAAGGAATCGCCCATCTTCGCCGAACTCAAGGCCACGGGCATGACTTCCACGCAACCGCTGAAGGATGCCTTCACCAAATGGCCGAATCTGAAGAACGTCCTGATTTCGCTTTTCGGAGCCACTGCGGGGCAGGGTGTGGTCTGGTACACCGGGCAGTTTTACGCCCTGTTCTATATGCAGACCGTCCTGAAAGTGAATGTCAAAAGTGCCAACATCGTGGTCGCGATCGCCCTGCTGATCGGCATGCCGTTCTTCACCGTAGTGGGCGCGCTCTCCGACAAGATCGGGCGGAAGAAGCTCATGATGGCGGGCTGCCTGCTCGGCGTCCTTTTCTACATTCCGATCTACAAAGCCATGGAACGCGCCGCGGGGAACAACGTGGTCACGGTAAAGTCCACCCGCAACAAAGTGACCGGCGCGACCGGGCTCACAGCTATGACCACGGACGCGACCGGTACATTGGTGCCCGCCAAGGAAGCTCCGAATCCGAATCTCACCATGTTGGTGCTGCTGGTGTTTGTGCAGGTTCTCTTCGTATGCCTGGTTTACGGCCCCATCGCCGCCTACCTGATTGAAGCCTTCCCGGCAAGGATTCGTTACACGTCGCTTTCTCTGCCCTATCACATCGGGAACGGCGTCTTTGGCGGGATGCTGCCGCTGATCGGCCTCTGGTCCGTCGCGGCCACCGGCAACATTTACGCCGGACTCTATTACCCGATGATTGTGGCGGGCATGACCTTTATCGTGGGAAGCCTGCTGCTGAAAGAGACGCGCGCCACACGCATCTGGGATGAAGCCGGAGGCAAGGCATCGGCGGCGGATTGATCGCCGCAGACTTGCCGCTCCGCGCTAACGTTCATCTCCAACTTAATCGCCGGGGCCACCACTCGCCGGTCCCGGCAAGGGATTCATCCGCCAGGCTCCGTAGGGTGCTCCCGGCATATCCGCCAGCGGCGGGACGTCGTGCAGCGCGTTGCCCGGGAGCGGACGGAACGGCATCTTGCCCGCGTTCGGGTCGGGATCGCAATTCTCATAGGTGAATTGCGGTACGATTTCCTTGAGCCGGGCCAGGATCGAGCTGCGCTTGCCGAGCGACGTGGCCGCGTAGAGTTCGTCGAGGCCGCGCTTCAGCGCAGGCCAGGCGGGCCTTCCGCTTTCCGTGCAGCTTATCTTTTCGCACGCGCTGGTCCACACCCGCTCGTCGGGATAGAAGAGTTCCTCGAACAGCTTTTCGCCGGGCCGGAGGCCGATGAACTTGAATTCCGGGTTGGATTTGCCGGAGAGCCGAACCAGAGTTTTCGCTAGTTCCGCGACCCGAACCGGCTCCCCCATGTCGAGCACCAGAATGTCGCCATTCCGGCCGATGGCAAAGGCCTGCAGCACCAGGCTCACCGCCTCCGCGACCGTCATGAAAAAGCGGGTCATTTCCGGATGCGTGATGGTGATCGGCTGATTTTTCCGGATCTGCTCCTGGAACAGCGGAATCACGCTGCCGTTCGATCCGAGGACGTTGCCGAACCGCACCGACACGCAGCGCAGCCGCTCCCCGGGCCAGGCGGCGAGCAGCAATTCTCCCACCCGCTTGGTGCAGCCCATGACGTTGGTCGGATTCACCGCCTTGTCGGAGGAGATCATCACGAAGGCGCTGCAATTGGAATCCTGCGCCACGTTCAGCAGCCCCAGCACGCCGAACACGTTGTTGCCGACCGCTTCTTCCACGTTGGCTTCCATGACGGGTACGTGCTTGTAGGCGGCGGCGTGGAAAACGATCTCCACGCCGTAGGCCTGGAATATTTTGCGCATGCGCTCCGGGTTGCAGAAGTCGGCGACGCAGAACACTTTGCGCTGGTCTTCGCCGCCCTGCTCCAGTTGATTCTGCAAGTGAAAGATCCCGGTTTCATTCCGGTCGAGGCAGACCAGAAGCTTCGGTTTGTAAATCCTGATCTGCCGGCATAGTTCGGAGCCGATGGATCCGGCGGCGCCGGTCACCATGACCACGCGGTCCCGAATATGTTCGCGCACCGATTCCAGATCGAGGTGGACCGGATTACGCCCCAGGAGGTCGGCGAGAGAAACTTCGCGAGCCTGCTGCAGGGTCACCTGGCCCGCGATCAGTTCCGCCATTTCCGGGACGGTGCGGAAGGGCGCACCCGCCTGCTTGCAGGTCTCCACCAGGCGGCACATCTGGATCTGAGTCGCCGACGGAATCGCGATTAGGACTTCATCGATTCTTTGCTCGAGGACTGCTCGCGGCAGCGTCTCGACCGTACCAAGCACCGGCACACCCAGAACCCGCAGCCCTTTCTTCAGAGGATCGTCGTCGACACAGCCGATGACCGAATAGCCGGTCTCGACTCCCTGGGTTTCGCGAATAATCATCTGGGCGGCATGCCCGGCGCCTACCAGCAGTAAACGTTTCGAAGCGGAGTCGGCCCGCACGCTCTCCGCCAGCAGGCGCGACAGCACCCGGATACCGGTTAACAACGTCAGCGTGATCAGCCCCTCGAGTACATAGATCGACAGCGGGAAGGCCTCCAGTCCCAAGCCGTAGCGCACGATGACCAGGAAAGCGAAGGAACCTGTGAGCGTGGCTTTCAGCACGTCGACCGCATCGCTGATCCCGGTATAGCGCCACCACCCGTGCATGAGATTGAAGAAGGGCATGACCGCGAGGCGAACGATGACCAGCACGAAAGCCGCGGTCCGCAACAAACCCGGGTCCGGCACCTGGAACTCGAAGCGCAACAGCCAGGCACACACCAAGGAGCACAGGATCAGCCCCACTTGCAGGATCAGCACCAGCAGAGAACGGCAACGCAGCAGCGCCGAGGACTTCTTATCGATTTTTCCCATAGTACGACCAGGTCACCTTGTTTCCCTCTGCTATTTATCGGCTGCGGCGGGACGCGACTTCATTGGCGCGGCCTAAAAGAGTGCAGGACCAAACTGGAGAGGCGATGGCGCGGCGGACCGAAATGGGAGACGAAGGGGAGGAGAGGGGCAGAGTTAATGGCGCACGCCTTCCCCCCGGATCACTTTCCACAGGGTCAGCGCCAGGATCTTCAAGTCCAGGCCAAGCGACAGCCCGGCCATGTACTCGGCGTCGTAAGCTACCTTGCGGGGAATGTCCAATTCATCGCGGCCATTGACTTGCGCCCAGCCGGTAATGCCCGGCACCATGCGATGCACGCCCCGCACCGTGCGCAGCGCGACCAGATCGTCCTGATTGAACAGCGCCGGACGCGGGCCCACCAGCGTCAGATCGCCCTTCCAGACGCTGACCAGTTGCGGCAATTCATCCAGGCTGGTCTTGCGCAACCGGGCTCCGACCGGGGTCAGATAGCGCTCCGGGTCCCGCAGCAGATGGGTCGCCACCTGCGGCGTGTCCAAGCGCATGGTCCGAAATTTGGGCATGAGAAAAAGACGGTTGTCTTTTCCCACCCGCCGCGACCAGTACAGAGCGGGGCCGGGAGAGGTCAGCCGCACCGCGGCCCAGCACAAGGCCAGCAGAGGACTGCACAAGCCGAGCAGCAGGGTCGCGAAAATCAGATCCATGCCCCGCTTCCATGCCGGCAGGCGGCAGGCGCGGAGATCGAAGGTGGTCGTGACCATGGTGAGCGTTTTGGAGTCGGTCAGGCTGCGCTGCGCTTACGACGAAGCCGAAGTCCGCGCCTTCGGGGGCGCGCCCGGCCCTTTGATCACGCGCTTGTCGGAACTCAGGCGGTGTTCGGCACGCTTGAAGCGGTCGCGCGCCTTTACCGCCAGACGAACCAGCAGCTTGCTGGCGCGGCTCTTGCCGAAGTAGTCGTAAGCTTCGTTGAACACGATCAGCGCGTCGTGCAACTCCTCGAGCGAGCCGTGCGGATCCTGATTGACGCTTTGACTTCCATAGTGCACGATCTCCGCGCACGGCGTGTAGTGCACCGCATAGCCTTTTTGCTTCAACATGAAGTTGTAGGCCAGGTCGGAGACAAACAGCCGGAAGCGTTCATCGAGCAGGCCGGCATTCTCCCAGGTCGAGCGCCGGATCACATAAGCGGTCGTGCCGATGCTGTCGACCGGCTGCGCTCGCGAGTAGTCGAAGCCGGTAGCGTAGTAGCGCTCCGTGAGCGGGCTGCGGGGAAACAGCATGTGCCAGTTGAGGGCCTGCAGCATCAGGGCGCCGGGTCCGGGAAAATGGCGGATGCAGTGTTGCACCGAGCCGTCGGGATTCAGCAGCTTGGGACCGCAGGCGGCCACAAGAGGATTCTCGTCCATATAATCGATTAACGCTCGAAACGCGTTGCCGATCAGCCGGGTATCGCTGTTCAAATGGCAGGCAAGGCGCGCCCGCGACATCCGCATCCCCAGATTGGTGTTCCTCACATAGCCCTGGTTGACCTGGTTCCGGACCAGGATCACCTCCGGGAACGCTTCGGCCACCATCTCCGCGCTCGCGTCGGCAGAATTGTCGTCGATGCAGATCACTTCAAAAGCGACGCCGCGAGTATGCTCATAAATGGAAGCGATGCAGTCGCCGAGCAGTTGCCGGGTGTTGTAGCTCGGGATAATGACGGTAAGATCCAAGGTGTTGTCCATCGACTTCTCCTGATTCTCCGGACGAGCAGATTCGACGCCCCATAAGCTTCCCTTCATCGTGCTCTCGCATAGCTTGCAACCAGACAGTATTGCCTCACCGACGAGGAAAGCCTCCGGCTTCGGATGAGCGTGGGGATCGAAAACAGCGTTCGTAACGCCCATCGGTTATCCAGCCGTCGCAATTCATACTCTCCGTAGAACACCTTATGATCGGGATCTCGCGCAAAGCCACGGGATCCTGGCACAGCAATCACCAGCCCGCCCCCCGGACCCGTAATCCGCCAGCATTCGTCGAGGACTCCCCGCGGATCGGCGATGTGTTCCAGTACGTTGTCCAGGACACATGCGTCAAACCGGCCGTTCCCGACTGGGAAGGACCCGCTTTCGTCGATTAAAGAAGCTCGCAGCCCCAGCTTTTTCGAGTACTCGACGGCCAAGGGATTGATATCCAGACCAACGACGCGCGACGGGAAAGCGCCCAGCACGCCGCCGCCGGTGCCCGAACCCACTTCGATCACCCGCGGCCCGAAAGTGCGGGCGCAAACAAACAATATCGGAGACGAGATGAATCTTTTGTAGAGACGCCCCTTGAAGCTGATGCTCCTGAGGTGATCGAAGTACTCCTCAAACCCACCGCTGCCGCTCTTCGCGCTTGCCTCCCGCCTAGCCATTCACAAATCCAACCCCTCTCTGCGGAGATAGTCTCGCAGCAGCCTTTCGCCCAGATAACTGCAGGGTTCGATGGCCGCGCCTTCCGACCATTCGTTCCACGCGTTGCATAACAGGGGAATCGTTTTAGAACAGCCATGCGCGCTGAGGGAGAGCTTGAGCATCCGCGCCGTTTGTTCGGAAGTGGGCACCTCAAGTCCGGTAAAGCGGTGCCGGTAGCGAGGCGCATTGTTCCATCCGCAGGTCACAATATTCTGCACCGGGCAGGACGAAGACTGAATCAGGCGTCTGCGCTCCTGACTATCGAAATAGGTCAAAAACTCGGAAAACGAATATCTCTTCGCTCCCCGGTTCAGCAGTCGGACGATGAGTTCGGACATCTTCTCTACGCTTTCGGGGGGCACCAGACGGGACAGCTGCCGGTATGCCCGGACCACTGCGGCCTTCTTTCGCACGCCGTGGGAGTTGAAGAACATGCGCGGCTCAAACAAATAGCAAAAGTCAAACAGGCTTGAGTACTCCATGTCCAAAACATTGCTGACAAACCATCCGATCGCCGGGTCGAGGCCAGCCCGCCTGAATTCTTCACGGTAAAGATTCACGGTGGCGCGACAGTCCAGAAACCGGTCTGGTCGATACACCACAAACGCCGGCCGGTCTTCGATCCGGGTGTAGGAATCGGACTCCATAAACGGGGCCAGATAGTGAACGTGTTCCGCGATCTGGCTGCGGCCGGGGGCCGGGGACAGGTGTTTCAGGATTTTGGCATCTTTCCCCATCCACCGGGTTGACCAGTTCTCGTTGGCCCAAATGTAGAAATACTGGAAGCCTTCCGGGGTTCGGCTTTGGCGCAGATAGCGCTCGACGGTCTCGAGTTCGGGGCCGTCGTCAAAGCGATAGTGATAAATGCCGAACCCGTCAATTCCGGCGCCGGCCGCCGTCTCAAAGCTGGCTTCGACGTCGAACGCCTTCGATAGATCGTAGAATCCGCGAGCCGGAGAGCGGCGTTTCCAATTGCCGAAGGCGTTTGCCGCAGCCACCAAGGCCCAATCTGTAAAGCCAACTCCCCAGGCCAGATCGTTCACCTGCACGCGATGAAATTGGGGGAAAAATATGGCGTACCTTTTCATTCCAGACAGCCCGGTGTTTCAAGAGGTGGAGGGTCGAGGCCAGCCAAGGCCGGCCGTGGGCCACCCAAACGGAAGACATCCTGCAACGACAACGTTCCGACTCAACTTTTCTTCCTTCGGGAGCGCCCCTTGACCAGATCTGCAAGTTGCCGTTTGAGGAGAGCGACGATCCAGAAGAACCGGCCGTAGTAGGTGCGCACCATGGCCGGCATGTCTTCGCGAAAAACCCAGTCGGGGACTCGGGAAGACAAACCGCCCGACGAGAAGTGGCAGATTACATCCTCGCAACGCCTGACCACGGTGCGCGGATCGGAAACCAATTCCATGTTGAGCTTGTGATCCGCCTGCATGCGATATTTGCAGTCGAACCTGCGCGTGGTAAATACGTCGGTTCGGTATAAGAGTCCCTGCTGGCACCAATTTCTAAAAATCAGCCCCCAGCGGAACCGGCTGGGGCCGCTGATTCCGATGCCTTGCATCAGGGTGCGGGCGGCCACGATGTGGGGCCTCTCGCCGTCCGCGATCGAATCGACCGCCTCATCGAGTCCAGGCAGCAGCAGGTCGTCGCCTCCCATGACCATGACATAGGGGGTAGCGGCGTCGTCCAGCCCCCGGTTATAAGCTTGATAAATGCCCCGCGGCTCCTGCTCCACAATGCGAACCCGGTGCAGCCGGGCCTTGTAGGATTCGGCCAGGGTGGGCAGGCTTCCGCCGGTCACGATCACCAAATCGAAGCGCGGGGAATTGCGCAGCGCCGCAATCGCGGCGATGCAGGCGTCAAACTGCGCCGCGGGCGGGTCCTTCACGGCAAGAATAATGGTCAGCAGAGGAGAATCAGGCGGGTTCATGGACGATGCTTACGCCTCTGCAAGCCAAGGTTGTGACACCGATCCATGCCAACAGCAAAATTGCCGCAAGCATCAGCGTGACGTCGCTCATTCCCTGGTAATAATCCTGAAGAAAACCGTTTAGGGAAGCCACGGCAAAAGGCAGAAGCAGCACACCCCGCGCTCCTTGCCGATGGACGCAGTATTCAACAAACCACGTAACCACAGCCAAGTATCCGAAGATGGAGGCCAGGCCGATCAGGTTCTCCCACCCCGAATAGTTGCACCGCATGTAACTGGAGATCTGCGCATTGGGCCCGGTAAAATCGTTGGCCCCATTATCTTCGCGGTTGAGGGCAAAGCCAAATGCGGTATCGATATCGGCCGCCGAGCCATCGCCGAGAAGCTTGGCGGCGCCGCGATGGACCTTGGCCAGGGTGGAAACACCGGACGCCGCCACGGAGGGGTCCTCTGCGTAATACACCAAAATGGTCGATTCCCCAAACCGGATAAAGCGTTCAGCCAGCGCCAGCAGGTTCACGTCCAACCGCTCCAGAGCGAACACGGCGGAAAGCGCCATCGCGACGAACAAGAACAATCCGAGTGCCCGAGGAATCACGAGCCGCGCACCCTTCAGGTCTTGGTAGAGCAGCAAGGCACCGATGACGCCGAAAACGAACGATGCTTTCGAGCCCGAGGCGATGTTGCTCATGACCGACGACGCCAGAATCGACAGGGGAAGCCAGCGATATCCGCAATCGAGAAGATAAAGCGGGAGCAAGAAACTAAGCGGCGTCAGGATCGACATGAGCGGCCTGCAAAAGGAAAACCAACCCTCGGCCATAAACTCGATTCGGGATGCGCCCTCATTCTGCACCACAAAACAGAAGAACAACCCAACCAGGGCAAGATTGAACGCCACCAGCAGGACCGAGACCGCCGTGACATTTAACTGACGGAGGCGCTCAAAGATCCAGGCCCGGTTCCGCAGGATCCTGCGGTAGACCCAATAAATTCCGATCACCGCGGTCAGTTGATAGAAGAAAAAATGGGCAACGCGGTAAAGCGAGAGCGCACCGGAGGCCCAGCCAAACAAAATGATGGCGGTGTTGAAGACGAACGATATTTGCAGAAACATCAGGCCGCTGACATAGCGTCTTAGGAAAATGTAATTGACTCCAATCCCCATCCCTCCGGCCAGGAGAAGGGATGCCAGGTAGACCAGCAAATGGTCGGCGATGGCCGTGAGGGTTCCAACTAGGAGCATGGTTGACGCCGTCCCCTGCGATTTGCTGGCTCTTCTCCGTTCCTCCCGGTCAGGTTTGACCGGACGATTAAGAATGTGAGGATGACGCGTCAGCGTCCGGCTGCGGCGGATAGAGATCTTTGGGGCCGGCTGACTTCGAGGAAAAGCCGGCGCATCGCGCTCGAATACAACTTGTCCCAGGTATAGTCCCGCACGCTCTCGAAGGCCATGCCGGCCAAGCTCTCATAATGCGGCTGGCTGGAGGCGATCTCGGCGATGGCCGCGGCCACCGCTGCGGCGGACCTGGGGTCGACCACCCGGACGCTGGGATTGCCGCGCAACAATTCGACCGCGCCCACGCTCTCCGACAAAACCACCGGCAGCGACATGTTCAGCGCCTCGAACGCCGCCAAGCCCCAGCTCTGGTCGAGGTTTACAAAGACAAACACGTGGCTCCGAGCCATGGTCTGGCGCAGAACGTCTCCCGGCACTTCGCCGAGAAAGCGCGCTGCGATTCCCCGCTCCTCCGCCAACGCCTGCAGCTGGCGCGCGTACTGGGGGGTGAACTTCGTGGTTCCCACGATGGTGAGCTCCGCACGGATTCCTTTTTTCGCGAGCACGGCCAACGACTCAATGACGGTCTCGTAGTTCCGGTAGTGGTAGAGCACTCCGATCGACAGGACCTGAAGCGGCACGGTCAGCGCCCGCACCGCCGGCATCGACGCATCCTGGTCGACTCCCGGGTAAAGCACTCGAGCTTCCCTCCCCATATTCTCCTGCACCCGCCGGGCATTTTTTGTGACATTGACGGTCAACACCGTGCACCTGCGGGCGACCCAGCGGCCGAGCGATCGATGCACGGGTTGCAGCCAGTGCGCCTTCAGCCCGGCGCAGGGGCCAACCCGATAGGCGGGATGCAGGTCATTGATCTGCCACACGATGGGCAGCGACGGCCGCCGCAGGGAGGCTCGCAGTGCGGTCAGGTCGCAGCCCTGATCGTGCAGGTTCAGTACATCGCAATCCGGGGCAATCAGGCGGGCCAGCCGGACGGCCGCGGCGACTCTGCCGAGGCGTCCGTGACGCGGACGCGAGTCCGTTTTGATGACGAAATCCCGAAATTCCTCGTAGCACTGGTCGGGCTGGTATTCGCCGGTCACGATCTCCACCTGGTCGCCGCAGGACCGCAGGTACTCGGCCAGGCGGAGGACCTGTTTGTGCGTGCCTCCCCGCACGGAGAGGTTTTCGGTGAGCAGGGATATTTTCATGCCGCCACGGACCTTAAACAGTCCAGCCACAAGTCCACCACCTCCAACTCTTTTTTAGGGACGACCTCGAGGTCGATCAGCGATTGCCAGAAGCGGCGGGCCGTGGCCGGCAGGTCGCCTGCGGCGCTCTCCCCCGATGCCCGCCGCAGCGCGGCGGCAATGCGGTCGTTCTCCAGATATCCCGGGATTTCGTCGGCAAAATCCCGCATCAGGTCGTGATCGTTGCGAAACTGCCGCATGGTAGCGCGATGGAACGACAAGCGGTAGCCGTGTTTCCACAAAGCGGCTTGGGCCACGAAGGAGCGCCAGATGTCGGTCATGCGGATGCTGACAAAACAAGGCAGGTACAGGAGCGCAAATGCCGGCTCGAAAAAGGCTGTGTTCTGCGAATTGAAGGGACTCCAGGCGCCGCGATTAAGGATCACCGGCGGCCGTTCCGCAAAGCTGGTTCGGGCCTTGTAGAGCAGGCGATAAATGGCGTCGACGTCGGGATCGTCGTCCGCCAGGTAGGATTGAATGGGGCACTCGTCCGACTCGACCGCGCCCAGCGGCGGCACCGATGCAATTTCGGTCAGCGGCAGCCCCCGCGGCCAGATCAGCGCGTCGCTGAAATATTTGTAAACGTTCACCCACCCCTGGTGGGACACGGTCTCGCCCGTCACCACGGCAGACAAACCAACGCCAAAATCCGCGCCCGCCACATTGTCGTCGTCGGTTTCCAGAATGAGCGTGGCGCCGTTCTGGATCGCAAACAGATAGCCGAGATTCTTGCGGGAGTAGTGCCGGACCGGGATCAGTTGAGAAATAGGGCCGAAGATCCGGTGCTGCTCTCGTATCGAGAGATAGGTAATGTTCTCCGCTTCCCAGTCGGCGGGTGTCTTGGTGTCGCCCACCACCACCACGGACCAGCCCTGGCCGGCCAGCCGGGAAAGCGCCGCAATCGACTCGGTCGGAGCCTGAATGGTGGTTACCACAATCCACTTCTCGCTCTTCATTTTCTTGCCCTTCCTTATCCTTATCCTTAATCCTTATCCTTGCGCGGCGCCGTCGCCCGCGTGATTTCTACACACCGAATGAACGATTGCGGGCACGAACAGAACGCATGGAATCACGTGGCAGAGGCAGTACGTCATGGCCGCCGCCCAGGGAATCGCCGCCACGCCATATCTCCGGCAGCCGTAAAGCTTGGCCAGCACGCAGACCACGCCGAAGGCGCTGGCCACGATCACTTGAAACTTGATGATGGCGGCTCCGTTCAAAAACATAGCCAGCGCGCTGCCCCCGGCTTCGAGGACGGCCCACACCGCAAACCCGGCCAGCAGCGCGGGTGCGGGATGCAGCAGGCCATGCACCCACACTTTAAGAATGAAACCGGCCGAGCGGAGCATCACCAGGGACAGGGCTGCGGCAATCGCGGTTGTCCCCAGCAGCGAATTGCGCAGCGTTCTCTTCACCCAGGAAAAGTCTCCTCGCGCCAGAGCCTCCCGGTAGGCCGGCCAAAGCGGAGTCGTAAACATGGCCAGGAACAGCGGAATGATCAGGAACATACGCTGCACCACGGCGTAATCGGCCACGGCGGCGGCGCCGAGAACGCGCGCGACGATGAGCGAATCGGAGTAAAACGCCGCGGCCACCACGATCTGCAGAAAGAAAAAAAATCCTCCGATCCGGGCCAGTTGGCGCGCCGCCGCCAGCGAGACTTGCCGTATCCGGGGCCGCAGGCCGGGGTGGAGCACGCCAAAAAACACCGCACCGTTGGCCGCAGCCGAAACCAAGGGCGCGGCGGAAACCATCAGGACCAGCCAGGGCAGCGCCAGCCGTAGATGAATGCCAACCAGCACGCCCCCCAGACCGCACAAGCTGCCGGCCAGCTGCCACAGATTCGCGTAATAGCCCTCCTGCAATCCCAGTTGGATCCGCTGCATCGCGCCCAGGGGCACATTCAAAGCAAAACACAGCACGAAGACCAGCAATGCCGGCCCCGCCTCGCGCGCCGCTACCGCGGTCCGGACATTGAACACGCGCCCCCAGGAAACGTGCGGATAAAGGACCACAAACAGGGCGGCAATCGCCAGTCCCACCGCCGCGAGCATCGCCAGTCCACTGGAGATTGCCCGCTGCAGTGCGTCCTCATCCTGGCGGCCATGCAGGTCGGCAATGGAATTCATCAGACCGTTGCCCACGCCACAATCGGCGAAACTCAGAATCCCCAGGATCGAATTGATGGTCATCCACAGTCCGAAGCGCTCCGCCCCCAGGTAGCGCAGCGCCGCGGGAATCATCACCAGGCCAGTGGAAACCACCACGATTTTGGCCGACACTGCGGCCACGCCGGTGAGCGCGGCGCGGCGCTGCCTCTCCCGGGCACGCCCCTCCGCCGTCGCCGTCTCAAAGGCCGACCAGGGCATGCGGCTGACGAGTTTTCGGCGCAAGATTGCGGTGCTCACGAGGATTGGGCGCAGGCTTTCATGTTTAGGGAACGGGCTTACGGGAACGGCCCTAGGGAACGGCCTCCAGAAACTTGCCGGAGTTGGCTCGCACCGGGCCGGCGGCGGACTGGGCCTGGGCCTCAATCCAGGCGTAGGTTGTGGTCAATCCTTGCTGCAGCCGCATCGCCGGCTCCCAGCCGAGTTGGGCGCGGATCAGCCCATTGTCGGAATTGCGCCCGCGCACCCCCGTCGGGCCCGGGACGTGTTTGATGGCCAGCTTCTTGCCCGCGGTCTCCATGATCATGGCGGCCATCTGGTTGATGGTCACCATCTCCTCGGAGCCGACGTTGACCGGGCCCGCGAAGGACGACTCCATCAGCCGGCGCACCGCCTCGACGCATTCGTCGATATAGAGGAAGGACCGCGTCTGCTGGCCATCGCCCCAGATCTCGATCTCGCCGCCGTCGCTCTGCTCGGCGATTTTGCGGCAGAGTGCGGCTGGCGCCTTCTCCCGACCTCCCCGCCAGGTGCCCTCCGGTCCGAAGATGTTGTGGAAGCGGGCCACCCGCACGTCCAATCCCTGGTTTCGGGAGAAGGCAGCGTAGAGGCGCTCGCTGAACAATTTCTCCCATCCGTATTCGCTGTCCGGGGCGGCCGGGTAGGCGGTGGACTCTCCGCACTTCGGATTCCGCGGGTCCTCCTGGTTGTAGGCGGGATACATGCAGGCGGAGGAGGAGTAAAAGACCTTCCCGACGTTTTTCCTCACGCCGAAGTCGGCCATGTGCAGGTTGATCATCGCCGAATCGTGCATCACGTGCGAGTCGTTGTTCCCGGTAAAGATATAACCCGCCCCGCCCATGTCGGCCGCCAGTTGGTAGGCCTCGTCGAAGCCGCGGTCGAGAATTCTCTCCCAGCTTTCGCGCCGGCACAGATCGGCAAGCACAAAATCGTCGGCGGCGGACGGGCTGAACTCCGGATATTTCAGATCCACCCCGCGCACCCAATAACCATCCCGCCGCAAGCGCTTCACCAGATGACTGCCGATGAAACCGCCCGCGCCGCAGACCAGCGCTCGCTTGCCTGACATAAGCCTCCTTCGACAAGATTGAGAACCTTGATAATCAGTATCGGCTCACCGCGGCGATGGCTTCAGCAGCCGGCCCAGCGCCGCGAGACGGTGTTGCGTCTCCGGGTTCAGACGCATTTCAGCCCAGGCTGCGGCCGCTATGGTGTACCCCACAGCCCCCAGGAATCCCAGACTCATGGCGGCAAAGATAATCAGGCCGCGCTTGGGCGAAGACTTGCGGTCGGGCTCGATGGCGGGATCGAGCACCTGGATGACCGCGGCCGTTCTGGCCTCATCCAGCCGGGCGGCTTCGTATTGTTTGGCCAGCATCTCGAAGAGGGTTTCGGCGTACTTCACCTCGCGCAATTTGCGGACATACTGCAGGCCGGCTTCCGGCACGCTGCCGGTCGGGACCTCGACGTCGCCCGGAATCGCGCTTGCGCTCCGCTTTTCGAGCCGGGCCAGCTGCTCCCGCAGCCCGGAGAGCTGCTCTTCGCCCAGCCTGACGTCAGGATTTTCCTCGGTCGAGAACAGCCGCATGGCATGCAGTTCCACTTCCTTGGCGGCGATCAGCGCCCGCAGTTTGACCACCGCGTCGACGATGGCTTTGGCCTGGCCATCCAGCTGGATCAGGCCGGTTTTCTGCTCGGTCTCCTTCAGGGCCTGCTCGGCGTCGGCCAGATTGTCTTTGGCCTGCTCCAACTGGCCTTCGAAAAACAAGCGGCGCTGTCCGGCTTCGGTTACGGCCAGCGTCTGGGTCAGCTGGCGCAACTCGTCGACGTAGGCGTTGGCGATTTGCGGCGCGCGGACGCGCGACTTGTCCTCCACCGAAATGCGGATGAAGCCCTCTTTGCCGACCACGATGTCGCTGGCTTTTTCGAGGTCGCGGCGCGCATCCGACATTTTCCGGTCGTGATAGAGCCGCAGCAGATCGAAGCGCAGGATCAGCGCGTCCTTCGTGGTGCGGCTGCGCAGCATCCCCACATAAAGGTCGTTCGGATTCTTCAGCCCCAGATCTTTCTGGGCCATCGCCGCCACCGGTCCCAAAGCGCCCAGCTGCCCGATCATGGAAGCAGCCAGGGACTGGCTTGGCTGCGGGGGCAGAATGGTGGCGGTGGCGGTGTAGCGATTGGGCAACAGCAGCGCCACCATGGTGCCCGCCGCCGCTGCTGCAAAAGTGGTCCGCAGGATGAGCCGCCGGCGCCGGGAGAGGACGATCAGCAAATCGAGCAGCCGGGGCTGCCCGCCGGCGGCCTGCGGCGGCGGCCGCAAACCGGCCCGCGCCGGCGGAACCGCGTCCTCATCGACGTCCACCGCGATCACCCCGCTGGCTATGGCTTCGGCGGTTTCGGCTTCTGCGATCCCGCGGTTCATGGCATCCTCCTCACTGAATGACCCTCACGGCGGCGGCGCCCAGGGCAAATTGCGAGAACACCTGGCTCCAGTCTCGAAGCCCTTTGAGGAGGACCCCCTGATTCAGGCGCTCCGGCACCACAATGGCGTCGCCCGGCATGAGCCGCAGCGCGCCGAAACCTCCGTTCCACAGACCCTTGACCGACTGCTTGCCGAGCACCGAGCCGTCGGCGCGGATGACGAACATGCGGCTGCGGTCGGCGTCGCGCGTGGGTCCGCCCGCCCGCCGCAGATAATCGTCCAGCCGCTCGTCGCGGCGGTAGAGAAACGAGGTTTTGTTGTAAACCGCTCCCAGCATCTCGACCGTCGACGGGCGGTAGGGGACGACGAAGCGGTCGCCATCCTCGACGGCGATTTCCGGCAGCCCGTCCACTCCCGCAGAGGTCGCAGTCAGGTCGAGCACCACGCGCCCGGTCGCCTTCACTTCCCGGAGCTTGGCCACCAGCTGGCGCTGGGCTTCCAGTTTAGCGCGCTGGTCGGCCGCTTCATCCGGACTGGCTCCGGCGGGCGCCATGGCGTTGCGGGAAATGTCTTCCTCCAGTTTTTCGACCAGCTGATCGAGCCCCTTCTGCTGCTCGAGGCGCACCGATTCGCGGGTAAACTCGGCGCCGTAAAGATAGGCGTGGGTGGTGAAACCGCCGACCCGCGCGACCAGATGCCGGAGGGTCTCGCCGGCTTCCGCCTGATATACCCCGGCGGTTTGAAACTCCCCTTCGAGGCGCACGAACTTGCTCTGTTTTTCGAGCGGAACCGCCAGGTCGTTCTGCGAAAAAATGGTGATGACGTCGCCCGGCTCGAGCGCCAGGTTGCTCTGCTCGTCTCCCTGCAGCACCAGTTTCCCCAGGTTGAATGGGATCAGCCGGGTCGTCAGGTCCTGCGGATTCAGGCGCTGAATGACCGCGTACTCCCAGTTGATCTCGGGCGCATTGCGCGCGATCTGGTTTCTCAGCTTCGCGGTCGTGGTCTCGGTCGCCGCCTTGGCCGTTGCCGGCTCGCGGTCAGCCGGAGGGTTGTCGGGCTCGTTCATCCGGGCGTTGTCTCTCTCACTCGGGTTGGCCGCCGGATTGAGGTCGCGCCCGTCCTCGGGCGCAACCGCCGGACCGGTTTTCTTGTCCGGATTCGCCGGCGGACGGGTGGCCCGCCAGTAGTCGCGCGCCATCTTCTGGTCCCCGCGCTCCCCGGCGCCCGCCACCCAGTTGGTGGCGCGCCAGTAGTCGCGCGTGACCAGAGCCTCCTGGTTTGGGATCACATCCTTCAGGCGCATGCCCGGGCGCCATTCCACGCGCCCCGGATGGGCCACGTTTCCCCGCAGGGTCACGGCATTTTGGAAGCGGGGAGAGAGCGAAAAAATGCGGACCAGATCCCCATCCTGCAGCGCCCGCTCCAGGCCCGGTCCGTCCAAGGGAAATTCCTCGACCCGGCGGGTGTTGTGGTTCTCGATGCGTTCGACCACCGCCTTTTGCCCGTCCGCCGTCGTCGCCAGACCGCCCGCCATCGCGATCGCGGCCGCCAGAGTCATGCCGTCCCGCAGTTCGTAAATCGCCGGCACATTCACGCTGCCCGCCAGGGCAATGGAGGGCCCGATGGGCGGGATGTAGATCACATCCCCGGGCAGCAATCTCGCGTCTTTCGATTTGTCCCCCTGCAGCAGCAGGTCGTAGAAATCGAATTCCGTGACCACGCGGTTTTCCCGCTTCAGCTGGATGTGCCGCATGGAACCCGAGGCCGAGGGCCCGCCCGAGGCGAACAGCGCATTCACCAGCGTGCACAGCGAGCTGACGGTGTAGCTACCCGGACGCCGCGCCTGGCCCACCACGAACACCTGAATGGATCGCAACTGTCCCATGCTGACCGTTAAATCGAAGTTGCGGAATACTCTCCCGATCGCGGTGCGGAAATAGCCGGGCAGTTGCTGGTATTTCAACCCGGCCACGGAAAGCGCGCCTACCTTGGGCAGAAAGACCTGGCCTCCCCGGTCCACCACCAGTTTGCCGTTTAAATCGATCTGTCCCCAGGCTCGGATCAGAATCTCGTCTCCCGGTCCGATCTCGTAGTCGTCGGTCACCGGAACCCGTTCCAGGGGAGCGAACGTGCTGGGCACGCGGTCAAACAGGCTGTGCCCATAGATCGGCAGCCGGCGGCCCACGGAGCTGGCGACAAACTCCTCAAATTCGCTGGGCGCAGGCTCCGCCATCGTTTCCCGATTCCAGGGAGGAACCCGCCTGCCACCGCGGCCGGGTTCCCCCGTCTGGTCTTCCTCCGCTTCATTGTTGTTACGATCATTCTTGTCCGGCAGCGCCCGGCCGGTACGCTGAGGCGGGGCCGCCTGATTCCCCGCCCCGCCCGTATCGGGATAGTCGACTCCGGGATTGCGGGGCGAAGTCGTACAGTCGTCCCCCATACACTGTGCATCGTCTGCGGCGGGCGTGTTCACGGTCGACTGCGCGGCTCCGAACCCGGGCCATGCCAACACAGCGAGCAGAACCGCCGCCATTGGGCACAGTTTGCGCGGGGCGGGACATCTTTCCGGAGCCGGTTTTTCCTTGGCCGATCTTCCTCGCGCTCGCGTCGCTAGTTCCGGCCTCATCGCAGGTCTCGCACCTTGCGCCACTTCGGATGGTAGGTGAGCTCAACCGAGGCCACGGTGTCCGGTCCGGCGAGAGGCAAAAGGACAGGAAAGCTCCAGCGTTCGTACTGGAGAAATGTGGACATTTCCACTGCGTGGCGCAGTTGCAGCGTCGCCCGCGCCGTGAAATCCTGAATATTGCCGCCTCCAGGAATGAAATTGCTGTCGACATGGGCTTTGCGATATCCGAGCTGCAGCGAACTGCGCGGAGAAAGCCAATACGTGGTCCACGCCTGCAGTCCGTGGCCCTCCCGGCCCACCCAGGATCCCAGCAATTGCCCCCCGTTGGTGTAGGCATCGTGGTAGGCGCCGTTGTAGTAGAAGAATTGCCCCCCGCGATTCGCCACCGACGGTGGATCCGACCAGACCGCTTCGCCGCGGAAATCAAGTTTCGGGATCCGCGGAATCTGGGGCAGGTAAATGCCGGGATTCATCAGCGAGCGCTGCGGCGCCGACAGCGGCGACGGGTCGTCGTCGGTCAGCCCATCGTCATAGAGGACCATCCACTTCCGCAGACCGGGAATGCGATAGCTGAAGTCAAATCCGCCCCGCCGGTCGCCCACGTCCGCCGGACTGCCGGGGATCGTCGTACTGTTGTCCCCGAAGCTGGTAAAGCCTCTCCAGAACATGCGGGCCGTAACCGGCTTGAAGATGATGGTGCGGGAGAAACCGAATTCCAGATTAGGCGTGGGCTTGAGGCTGATCTTCTGCCCGTCAATGGCCGGATTCGGCGGGTAGTGGTGCCCGGCCATCAGTCCGGCGAAGAATTCCCAGCGCACCGGGCCCAGGCGGCTGAGAAAACCCGGCAGCCTCCAGGGAGAGGGATTGGTCACCCGCAGCATGTCCATGGGAATGGCGTTGTCGCTGTACATGGGCGGCCCGCTCTCCCCCGGACCCCACCACAGGCTCTGGTAGCCGAGCGAGGCCTGAATGCTCTTGACGTTCCAGGCCACGTAGGCGCCGAGTGGACGCGCCTGATCGATCACCGCCGTATGAATCGGAAGCTGCGGCGGGGTATCGTCGACGGTGCCGATCAGGTCCTGCACCGACTGGCTGTAGGCGGGAAGCGCCGCCGCGTGCTGATACTCGCCCCGGACATAGAACGCCACCGCCCCGGCCGCACCCCACGCCGAAGCTCCGCTGATCAGGTTCGCGCCCTGCCCGTAGGGACGCCCATAGTCGTCGACGAGGGTCTGGCCAAAGTGATAACTGTCGTCGAGCGGCGTGCCCGCGATGCCCGTATAACGCGTATAAATGCTATCCAGCCGCATCTCGGACGTGCCCGAGCCGCGGAAGCGATTGAGTTCGGTCGAGAACTCCACGGCCAGCGCGGCGTAAATCTGGTGGGCCTGTAATTGATGCTTGCCGTCGGGGCCCGAATTGTCCTCGTCCAACTCCTCGCCCGCAGCCGCGACGATCCGGGCGCACTCCATGCGGGTCCAGGGACGCAGGTTGGCGTAGGCGCTGGACGCGTAGCCCAGCCCGGCCAGGCGGTCAAACGCGGCGTAGACCCATGAGTCCAGCGGAACATAAGGCGACGCGAAGCGCGACGGCTTCCGCGCCGGCGGCGGTTCTTTCTCAGTGAGTTGCTTCTTCTCGGGACTTTTATTGTCTCCGCCACTATCGTCTCCGAACTCGTTCCCGCTCGCACCCGGCAGTTCCCGGTCGTGATGCGCGCCATATACGTAGCGTCCAATCAGATAGCCGAGAGCGCCGCCCACGATCACGTCCGAAGGAAAATGTTCCCGGGCCGCGACCCGCGCCCCGCTGATTCCCGAGGCCGCGCCGTAGGCCAGCAGTTTGGTCAACGGTCCGGGATACTCGTGCGCGACCACGCTGGCGATCGACCATGCAGCGAAGGCATGTTCGGAGGGAAACGAGGCGCCTCCCGCTCCAAAGCGGCCGGCGTTCGCGGAGTCAGGACGCGCCCTTCCAAAAGCCAGCTTCATGCTCTCCGCCACAATCAAACTGTTCACGGCCGCTTCCCCCGCGAGAAAGCCGGTCTCGCGCTCGTGCTCATCGTGGTTCGTTATCCCGCGCGGATACAAACTCGCAGCTCCGCCGACCATGGTCGCGAGGCCATAGTTGCTGAAGCTGTCGCTGTGGGCGACGGGAGTGCTTACGAAGTGCTGCATGATGTGGTTGTCCGCCGCCATCAGGCCGAACAGGCCCACTCCCACCGGCAGCAGCCAGTTGGTGTCCTGGGCATGAAGACGGAACGGACTGGTCCAGATGGTTTTCTGATCCTCGGCAAAACTCCGCGCCATCGGCGCCGGACAGAAACCGGCTGCACCCTTTTGCCGGATTTTTCCGGCCCGATTTCTTCCAGCCGCATCGGTTTCCGGCAGCACGGCGGAATGATTGCCGGCTCCCCGTCTGCTGCACGGTCTGTGAATCTCGCCCGGCGACGCCCAGCTCATGCTCCCCGCCCAAACCACGAGCACAGCCGCCGTCACCGTGCGGCAAGAGTAGAACCAAAGACGCTCGCTGAATTTCGCCCGCCAACGCATGCTCTAGCGGGGCATCCACTGTTTTTCCGGTGCGCGAGGCAGCCCCGCGACATCCAGCGGGATCACGCGGCCCGGCACCGTTCGCGCCGGCTCCAAATCGTCGGCATCCACCTCGACCGCCACGCTCTGCATAATGGCATCCAGCGACAGCACCACCCGAAAGTTGTTCTTCTTGCGCACCAGTACGCCTTCCATCCCCGTCATGGGTCCGGCCTCGATGCGAACCCGCTCCCCGACCACCAGATAGGGGTGAGGCTCGATTTTTCGCCGGCCCACGCCGCAGCGCAGCGCCTCGATTTCAAAATCCGGCAACGCAGCCGGAGTGCGTCCCACCCCGACCAGCGACAGCACACCCGGCACGGCGAGTACTCGCACCCGCTCCCGCGAAGCGATGCGAACAAATACGTAGTTCGGAAACAGCGGCAGTTCGACGGTCCTCTCGCAACGATTTCTCCAACGATGGCGAGTAGAGTACAGCGGCAAGAACGATTCGATCTCCCGCTCGGCCAAGTGCAAAGCCACGCGTTTCTCGTGATGGGAATTGGTGTAAACCGCATACCAGTTCGCAAAAGAGACGGGCGCAGCCGACAACCCGTACATAACTTTTTCTTCTTCTGCCAAACTCGTCTGCATGATTTCCGCTTCCATTTCGAGTGCGGCTTCGCCAGCCCCGCTTAGCGAAGTTCGGTTAGAATTTTCAAATCAGAGCGACTGCCTCTTCGTCTATTGCACTTACCCTGCCATCACCGTAGCGCTCTCGGCACGCGCGCCGGTCCGTCGTCTGCCCGGTCAAGTTACGAGTTCGTTGGGCCGGTACGCTCTTGCGGTTTCCCGGTGCGGGAACCTGAATCGGGCTTTCGTTCTAAATCAGCACCCGTCGCGGTGCCATGCGCTCGAAGGCTGGAACCATAGAGCACCACACGAAGATGGGCCGGAGGACGGGGAGAAAAATAACATCTTCCATCGCACTTGACGGAATCTACTGAAGACAAGACTGAGGGAAGGAACCCTGCTCACTATTGCGGTGATCTTCCACCCGAACTAGAAGGAGCGCCCTGAGTCGATTGCGGATGCCGCTTAGATCGCCGGCGACCGAAAGGGATTCGCCAAATGCCGATGGTCCCGGGCGTACCGTGTTGGTTGGTGCCGGGAGGGGGAATCGAACCCCCACAGAGCTTTCGCCCCTGCGGATTTTAAGTCCGCTGCGTCTGCCAATTTCGCCATCCCGGCTCGCGTTCATTCTAGCTTACAGTCTTTGCCACGTGGCCGAGGATGCACGCGATCGAAGCAAATTCTTGCCGTCGCGCCAAGAATCTACAGTGAGAGCCTGCCTTCGAACAGAGGGCGAGCGCGCGACGACCAACTGAAGAACGTCAGCGGACGGAGCCACGAGAAAACTTCAATGTGGGAGTGACGAGGACGTGGAGCGCGGAGAATCGTCTTAAACCCTCGTGCAATCAGGCGGAAGCGCCCGCGGCCGCAACCGTTGCCCCGCGCTGCTTGCGGAGTTCCGTTAAAAACGAATCGGCTTCCAGTCCGCCTTGGTTGCGGAATAGGTCCAGCAACGGATCCGCGCTTTCGCCGGATCCCGCTGCCGTCCGCAAAGGCGGCCCGGACTCGTTTTCCAAGCCCTCGGGCTCCACTAGCAACTCCGGCAGCACATTCGGATTCTCCGTCAATCTGCCCAGAAATTTTTCGAGCAAGCCCCGATGTTCCGGCGTAGTTTGGGTGAACTCCACGCCCATGCCTTTTTCCGGATGCATGATCCGAACCACCCCTTCGCTCCGCAGTTCCGCGCCCGCGGCGGTCATCGAGAGCGTCACGCGAGTCGAAACCGGAAAGGGAGAACTGATTTCAAGATAGCAGCCTCCCAAACTCAAATCCGTGAGCTGGCAGCGTACCGGAGGATCGTCCTTTTCGGCTTCCGGAGAATTGCGGCCCAGCCATTCCCGCAACTGACGCACAACTTCCGGAGATGGTTCCTGGAAACGCAATCCCGCCTGCATCCCGGTTCCTTCCCATGCGAACTCCGCGGCGACCTCCAGCCGATTCTCGGAACCCGGCAGCGTGAACATCAGTTTCCATCTGCCTCGCAGCTTGCTGCGCTGCGGCAGGCTCACCGCCAAACCACCTTCGCCCACATCGGTTGTATGCACCTTGAAACGATTATCAGAGTCGACGCTCGACATTTCGACGGGAAAGCGAACTTCGACCCTGGAGTTGCGCCGCCGTTCCCTCTTCATCAAGGCCCGCGCCGCACGAAAACTTGACTTGGCTTTCTCTACCGAGACTGGCTTATACAGAATGAAGTGGGCACCGAGCTCGAATGCTGAACGCAGGCCGATTTCGGGATCCAGAATTGCTACCGCTACCGCCCGCTTGTTGCACGGCGCTGTCCGGGCGGCGCGCAGCACATCGGCTGCGCCCGGGCCGGCGCAATCCACGATGATTGCCTCAAATCGTCCTCGTGTCAGATGACGGAGAGCGTCTTCCGCGCCGGCGCAGTGTTCCACACCAATATCCAAATCGCCCAGAGTGCGGCGCAACACGCGCACAATTTTCTCATCCGAACACAGCAGCATTGACTTCAGTTGCATAGCGAGGTCTTTTCCACGGTTGCTATCTCACTCCGCCTGGGTCGCAGCGCTGATTTCCTGCCGAACGGGAACAGAATGAGGTGGTGCCTTCAATCTAAACCTGCCTCAACCCCCGATCAACAGCGTACTCACGCCGTGGGTTACGCCTGTAACCCCATACATCTCCAAACGTCAGGGTTGGCACTTCAGCAACGCTAGGCGGTCGCGCACTGGTGTAAGAGCTATTAATGCAATTAGGTTAGAAACTACTCATTGCGGCGGTCGAACCCAGATTATTATTGACTTCCCTGCGCCATTGCCCTAACATGCTGAGTCTCCAATTAGCCTTTGGATCATTTAGGATGCCCGGTCGAGTCCAGCTGTCCGTTGCGGGGTATTGTTTCGGTGAATCCCTAGAGCCCACGGAGAATCATATAGTTAGGCGGTTTTGTTTAGTACGCAGTTTCATCCCTCATTTACTGAAAGGCATTGTGCATGGCAAAGCGACGCGGCAATCCAAACTGGGGTAAGCCTGAGCCGATCGGGCCAGTCGTCCCCACTATCACGGAGTTCGAACAGGTGGTGCGCGAATATAAGCTCACCCCGGACCAATATTTGCGCTCAACTCGCTTGCGGGAGTGGGCGCGACGCAACAAGAACTCGAAATACATTCCGGAGCCTTTACTCGAGGCTTGGGGATTTGAGATCGAGTCCACACTGTAAACGCCTGGCTAACAAAGATTTCCAAGGGTCGCTTCCAGCGACCCTTTCCTTTTCCCTCTCATTGTCCCGGCGGCACGGTGGGCGCCGGTTTTGGGTGGGTTGGTTTGGGTGGCGCAGCCCTTCCAGCGCTGTGATCGCTCCGTTATCATGATCGGGGCTTGGGCCCCCGAGGGACTTAACTCAGAACCAATCTCCCGATCCCGTCCATGCTCAACTGGGTCCAAATCCCGCTCCCTGAGCTGTTTGCCATCCTGGCCGCCATCGCCTTCGCCGCGGGCTTGAATGTCTACGCCACCGTCGCCGCCCTCGGACTATTAGCCCGCTTCGGGCACGTGCCGCTGCCGCCAGCCCTGCAACTACTCGAGACCTGGCCTGTAATCACGGTCAGCGCCGTCCTTTTTGCCGTCGAATTCTTCGCCGATAAGGTCCCCGCATTCGACTTGGTCTGGAGCGCTCTGCACACTTTTGTCCGCGTGCCCGCGGCCGCCCTGCTCGCCTACGGAGCCACTCGCCAACTCACCCCGGCGCAGCAA
The DNA here is from genome assembly GCA_003140075.1 of Acidobacteriaceae bacterium. Taxonomy (GTDB): domain Bacteria; phylum Acidobacteriota; class Terriglobia; order Terriglobales; family Acidobacteriaceae; genus Sulfotelmatobacter. The sequence continues at coordinate 65,605 of PLIO01000086.1, forward strand.
TTATTCGCAGCCCTGCTCGGGGCAGCCGTAGCTCTCGCGGCTCACGGAGGAAAAACCGCCGTGCGCGCCGCCATCACGCCATCTCCCGAGCCTTTTTCCAACATCACTTTGAGTCTGGCAGAGGATGCCCTCGCGATCAGCCTGACATGGCTGGCCACGCGCCATCCCTACATTGCGGCGGTGATTGTTCTTAGCCTCGTCTGCGTCATCATTTTGATGGCCCGCTTCGTAATCAGATCGCTACGAGCGCTCTTTCGAGGTGCGGAGAAGGAATTGGCCGGGCGCCCGGTATAGGACCCATTAGGCGAGCTACTCGTGGATTATTACCATTTTGGGAACTCGACCAAACATTGCTTGTCTGCAAGAATCGCGGATACCCGATTTCGCATCCAAGTTGCTAGGGAAAGAAATGTTGCTATGTCCATCTTCGACGAGAAATACAGAGTTGTCGGCATCGAAAGTGATCGACTGCTGCTGCGTGGCATTCATAGCGGCGAAGTGCTGACCATCGTCAACCCGGAGTCCGCGATACCTCTTTCAGAAGACGATTATCCCGTGGGCAAGCTGATTGCCCTCACCGATCCCTCCGCCAGCGCTGTCCTGAATTAACTCGCCACAGTTCTAGGCCAATACACAAACTTCGGGAGAAAATCGAAACCCTACGCGCCACACGTTATCCTTCAGGGCACGTCCCGCCAAGTTCCCCGCATCGATCATCTATAATCGCAGCTAAGGTACTCTTCCACGATGCCATTGTTCGCGTACTCTGCATTTTTCGTCGGCGGCGAGATTCTCGATCTAGTTTCCAGCACGGGTGCGGTCGCCAAGTTCGTTCTTATCACGTTGCTGGCCTTCAGCGTCATCTCCTGGGCCATCATCCTCACCAAGTGGAGCCTGCTTCGCCGCGCCCGCATTCAGAGCGGACGTTTTCTTCGCGCCTTTCGCAAGGCCCAGCGCCTGCAGGACATCGCCGCCGTTTCGGAGCAGTTTCGCCCCAGCCCTCTGGTCGGCGTTTTCGAGGGCGGATTCCAGGAATACAAGCGCCAACTCACGGGACCCGGCGCCACTCTGCGCAGCCTGACCGCCGTTCAGCGCGGCATGCAGATCGGCGCCTCGGAAGAAATCAGCCGCCTCGAACGCAACGTCCCCTGGCTCGCTATCACCGCCGCCGTTACTCCGTTCATCGGTCTCTTCGGCACCGTCTGGGGCATCATCGACGCTTTCCACGGCCTCGGCACTGCCGGCGGCGCAACGCTGCGCGCCGTCGCCCCCGGCATCTCCGAAGCTCTCATCACCACCGCTGCCGGACTCGCCGCCGCCATCCCCGCCGTCATCGCCTACAACCTCATCGGCAATGCCATTCGCGTTTTCGCCGCTCGCAGCGACGATTTCACTCTTGAAGTTCTGAACGCCGTCGAAAGCATTCAGCCGCAACCCGTGGCCGCATTCCCAGCCGAGGCCAGGCGCTGATGGCCTTCACTTCCTCCAACGGCCGCACTCAAACCGCTCTCGCCGATATCAACATCACCCCTCTCGTCGATGTCGTTCTCGTCCTGCTCATCATCTTCATGGTCACCGCACCCATCCTTCAATCCGGCATTGAAGTGAATGTGCCCAAGACGCGCACCGTCAAGGAAATCGCCGAAGAGCGCACCGTCATCACCATCAATAAGGATCAGCGTGTCTTCCTCGGCAACGACGCCGTCAACATCAACCAGATCGCCGCCAAGCTCCGCCAGAAGATTCGCGATCCCCACAACCAATTCATCTTCATCCGCGCCGATGAAAACGTTCCCTTCGGCGCCTTCGCCACCGTCATGGACGCCGTAAAACAATCGGGCATCACCAACGTCAGCATCGTCACGCAGCCTCTGGAAGAAAATGGCGCAAAACGCTGAAATCTTTTTCGAGCACGACAGCTGGCCGCGCGCTCTCGGCTGGTCCGCGAGTTTTCACGTCGCCCTCACTGCGCTCATCGTGCTCTACTCCGTCGTATTCACCGGATCGACCGGCCAGGGTTGGGGCACCGGCGGTGGCGGCGACGCCATGGGCGTCACTCTGGTAAGTTCGGTTCCCTTGCCCACTCCAGCTGCGCCAACGCAAAATGTTCTGGCCAACGAATCCAAAGGCCTCACCAAGTCGGAACCTAAGGTTGAAGAGAAAGAGCCAGACGCCATCGAGATTCAGGGCAAGAACGCCAAGATCAAGAAGCAACCTCCCACCTCAACCAAAGCCAAGGCTGAGCCTCCACCCGAAGAAACTAACCAGGCGGCCTTCGGCGAAGGTGGCCCCGTCAGCGGACCCTATGGCACCTTCGCTGCCGGCGGCGCCAAGGGCGGCTTCGGCGTCACCGGTGGTGGCGGCGACTTCGGCACTCGCTACGGCTGGTACGTCCAGGTGATTCAGCGTAAAGTTTCTGAGAATTGGCTCAAGTACGAGGTCGACCCGAGCATCGCCGGCGCGGAACGCGTCTATATCACCTTTGATGTGGCCCGTGACGGCCACCCCTTCAACGTGCAGGTCGAGCAATCCAGCGGCATCCCGTCACTCGATCAATCGGCCGTCCGCGCCCTGCAGCGTATCGACACCTTTGGGACTCTACCCGCCGATTACAGCGGCAGCAAGATCTCCGTCGAGTACTGGTTTGACTACAGCAGGAAATAATTTTGTGTACTTAGGGACCGGGAAACGCATCCATACGGAATACGCGGAAATGTCGATTTGCAAGAAAAGAAGATAGTGGCTCAATTTGAATATTCAGCTCTCCATTTCGGCGTCATCCTGAGCGGAGCCGTTCTTCAGGCGCAGCGAAGGATCTCAAGCTGGCTGGTATTTGCGGGAGATCCCTCACGCGGCTGAAGTACGCCGCGTTTCGGGATGACGGCCTCCATCATGGGAGGAAATTAATACTGAGGCACCCCCAAAAAGAAACCACGAACGCGTCTACCGGATTATTCTTAAGGTTCCATAATTCTGCACAGGAGCGATCACAGCTTGCCAAACAGAACGTATCGGCATACGATATTGTCGTACGAGGTGTGCTTTTCCCGGTACCGCGGTAACAGTTCCAATCGAATGCTCGACAGCCGCAGAAAAATCAGCCCGGCGCTCTCTTTTCTAAGCGCCCCGTGGTGCCCGCGCCATCTCGGTAGTTTGTCTTCCCTTCTGCTGCTCCTCGTCGCGCTCACGTCAGTTTCCTTCGCCCAGGATTGGGTCCGCACCGGCTCGGGTCTGGGCGTCGACAAAGTCCGCCTCGCCGTTCCGGACTTCAAACCCTCCAGCGCCGACCCACAGAACGCCGCTCTCCTCAAGACTTTCAACGACACTTTCTGGAACGATCTCGATAATTCCGGCGTCGTCGAACTCGTCTCCAAGAGCTTTTATCCCTTAGCGGTGCCCGGCCAGCCCACCGAAGTCACCTTCGGGTTGTGGAATGCTCCTCCGCCCAACGCCGCCATGCTCGCCTTCGGCAATCTTGCCGTCGCCGCCGGTAAAGTCACCGTCCAGGGCTGGCTCTACGACGTCAAGAACACCGCCTCTCCTCAGGTTCTCGGCAAGCAATATTCGGACATCGCCACCGACGATGCCGCCCGCCTCATCGCCCACAAATTCGCCGACGAAATCATCTATCGCCTCGGCGGCGGAATTACCGGCATCGCCGAAAGTAAAATATTTTTCGTTAGCGATCGCGGCGGCCACAAAGAAGTCTGGATGATGGATTACGACGGCTCCAATCAGCGTCAACTCACCCATGAGGGATCGATCGCTCTTTCGCCGCGCATCTCCCCCGACGGTTCCCGCCTCGCCTTCAGCGCTTTAACCAAGAGCGGCTGGGACATCCTTATGTATTCCATGGATCTCAACCGTCCGGTCAGCTTCCCCCGCTTCGGCGCCACCAATCTATCTCCCGCGTGGTCTCCGGATGGAGCAAAGCTCGCCATCTCCTCCTCGCGCGGCGGCAATTCCCAGATTTATGTCTGCGATGCCTCCGGCTCCAACCTGCACCGCATGACTACAGGAAAAGGCCCCGACGTTTCTCCCGCGTGGAACCGCAAGACCGGCGCTCAGATCGCCTTCGTTAGCGGCAGCACCGGATTGCCCCAGGTCTACACCATGGAAGCCGACGGCACCAACCTGCAGCGCATGACCGACCAGGGTTACGCCGTCTCGCCCAACTGGTCACCCAACGGACAGTTCCTCACCCTGGCCTGGATTCGCAAATACGGCCCCGGTGAGCCCGGCTCCTCCGACATCTACCTGATGGATATCGCCAGCAAACAATGGGTCCAGCTCACCCACGACGGCGGACGCAACGATTTTCCTTCATGGTCGCCCGATGGCCGCCACATCGTTTTTCAGTCCGGCCGCTCCGGCAAGGAAGAAATCTGGGAGATGCTCGCCGACGGCACCAAACTCCATCAGCTGACTTTTACTGGACGTAATTCGCAACCGAATTGGAGTTGGAAATAAAAACACTTCGTCTGGACCACAAATCGATTTTCGGTCCGCAGGAGGATCAAACGTGAAGAGGAACAATATGAAACATCAAACCTTAAAGGTAATCGCAACCGTTATCGCTCTGGCCGCTATTCTTATGCTAGGTGCTTGCGCGAAGAAAGCAGCTCCACCGCCGCCACCGCCGCCACCCCCAACAGCACCATCGCCCACGGCTTCCATTTCCGTCAGCCCAGATACCATCCAGCAGGGTCAATCGGCCACTCTGACCTGGCAGACCACGAACGCCACCGACGTCTCCATCGATGGCATCGGCGCGGTTCAAGCCAACGGGTCGCAGCAGGTCAGCCCCACCGACTCCACCACCTATCACCTCACGGCCAAAGGCGCCGGCGGTACTCAAGATGCCACTACGCGTCTCACGGTCACGCCTCCGCCGGTCGTCCAAACTTCGACTCCTTTGCCTACGGATGAAGACCTGTTCGGCCAGACCGTCAAGGACGTTTATTTCGACTACGACAAGTCCGATGTTCGCGCCGATCAGCAGGCTGCCGTGCAGAGCGACGCGCAGTTCCTCACCCAGCACTCCAACATCAACTTCACCATAGAAGGGCACTGCGACGACCGCGGCTCCACCGAGTACAACCTGGCTCTGGGCGACCAGCGGGCCAACACGGTGAAGAATGCCTTGGTCACGGCTGGAATCGGCGCCGCTCGCATCAAGACCATCAGTTACGGCAAGGAAAAGCCGTTCTGCGTGGAAGACAACGAAGCCTGTTGGCAGCAGAACCGCCGCGGCCACTTCGTCTATCAGAAGTAGTACTTGGTTTGGGAGTTGGGGCATCGCTTGCGCGATGCCCCAGTTCGTGTAGCGCCGCCGTCCCGGCGGCTGTAGTGTGGGCGTCCCCCCAGGCTGATAGCAGCCAGATCGGCGACGTAGGTTTTGCACAGTCTTCAACGAGGTCACCCGCGAATCCATGCGTACGCCGATTCCGGACCTTCCTCATGCCCTTTCAGGTTCCGTCGCCAAAATCTTCACAACCTATGGCACGCCTAATCCATCTACAATAGGTCGTAGGATAATTGTGCTTATGAACCCACAATTTCGCTCTGCCGTTTTCGCTTTGCTCTCGATGCTGTGTCTCGCCGTCGCCCCCGCATGGGGCGTCAACAAAGAAACGATCCAGCTCCAGACCCAGGTCCAGCAACTCCAGGAGCAGATGACCGCCATGCAGCGCAGCTTTGACGAGCGCATGGGCGTCATGAAAAACCTGGTCGAGCAGGATACCGACGCCGTCAACAAAGTCGCCGCCGCCCTCACCAATCTGCAGGCCACGTTACAAAAGCAGCAAGGCGACTCCTCGAGCCATGTCGACCAACTCTCTGGCCAGATCCAGTCCCTCAACGACAGTCTCGACGAACTTAAGGCGCGTCTCGCCAAAGTCAGCAAGCAACTCGAGGACATGCAGGCCTCGCAGCAAAGCCAGGCCGCACAAACCGCCCAACAGCAGGCGCAGCAGCAGGCTCAGGCTCAGGCGCCTCCGCCCGATGTCCTCTACAACAACGCCCTGCGCGATTACAACGGCGCCAAGAACGATCTCGCGACTCAGGAATTTTCCGACTACATCAAGTTCTATCCCAACACCGATCTCGCCGGAAACTGCTACTTCTACCTCGGCGAAATTCAATTCCGCCAGGCCAACTACCAGCAAGCCGCGCAGAGCTACGACCAGGTCCTGCAGAACTTTCCCACCGGAACCAAAGTCGCTTCCGCCCAGTTAAAAAAAGGTTTTGCGTTAATCGAACTCGGCAAACAGGAGGATGGCGTGCAAGAGTTGCGCCATCTCATCCAGCGCTATCCCCACTCCCCGGAAGCTCTGCAGGCGCGGGAACGCCTGCGCAAGCTCGGGGTTTCTTCCACGACTCGCCCCGGCGAATAATTTCGATGTTTGGAGTTTTGAGTATGACGATCTACATCCCTTCGGCGTCATCCCGAGCGAAGCCGTTCTCCAGGCGGAGCGAGGGATCTCGCGCGTATTGCCGACCTTCCAACCAACCACGCCACTCTAGATAAACGGAGGCCCTCATGACCAAAATTTCTGACAACGATCCCGACGCCGCCAAAGGCGCCACCGAGGAAGAACACACTCATAACGGAAACGCCGGCCTAGCCGCACAACTCGGTCACCGCGACCAGGACTCCATCCTCAAAGACGCCGACACCGACTTCCCCGAGCCCGGCGGCAGCCCCGAACATTCCAGCGGCCGCCCCAAGCCGGCCAGTGTCAAGAACAAGAAAAAGAAACCAAGCGTCGCCTGAGAGCTCCAGAATAGGCCGAGAAGCCGCGCTGAGGTTCCTCTGTGACCCCCGCTGTGTTCAGGCCTTTTTCGCGGCGTCCATCACCACTCGCTCCACATCCTTCCACGCAGCAGCCCGCGGGTCAACCACCTCAAAATGTCCCGCTCCCGCAATCTCCACCAACCGCGCATCTTCTTTCCTCTTCACCTTTGCGCGAACATAATCCTTGCTGAACGCCGCCGGCACCACGTCATCCTCCGCGCCATGCACCAGCCACTGGCGCGCCGCAATCACCAGCCGCATCGGGTCCGCCTCCCGATAATGATCTCCCACCTCCGCTGGCGTCCCACCCAGAAACTCCACCACCGCATCGTTACTCAAATGCAATTCATATGCCCGCTGCAGATCCACCACCCCCGCCAGCGAGATCGCAGCCGTCACACCCGTTTCATGCGCCGCTAAGCACAGCGCCAGCTGCCCTCCGGCCGAATGCCCCATGACGAGGACCCGCTTCGCATCGAACTCATACTTACGCGCATTCTGCAGCAGAAACTGATACGCCGCGCGAATATCGGCAAACGTTCCCGGCCATCCTCCGCCCGCATTGCCCACTCGCCGGTACTCCACATTCACCGTCGCCACTCCCTTCGCGGTTAATGCCGCGCACAGATGACCCATATACCCCAGATCGTACTTGGCCCGCCAGTACCCGCCATGAACAATCATCGCCAGCGGATGCGGCCCCGTTCCCTTCGGCAGCCGCAAATCCACAAACTGATTCTCATCGCTGCCGTACGCCACCCGCGCATCAGCCTTCGGCGCCGCCAAACTCAAAATGTCATCGCCCTGTGTCATGCTCGGTACTAGCTACTAGGTACTGGGTACTAGCTACTCGTATCGCAACGCCTCAATCGGATCCAGCCTCGCCGCCCGCATCGCCGGAACCATCCCGCTCACCACTCCCACCACCGCCAATATCCCCGTCGCCACCAGTAAAATCATCGGCGACACAATCAGCCGGATGTCCCCCGCCTCCGCATGTTTCGCCATCGCGCTATAAAACGTCAGCCGCCCCACCGATACCGACACCACATACGACAGCCCAATGCCCAGCGCGCCGCCCACCGCCGTAATCGCCATCGCCTCCGCCAGAAACTGGAACATTACATCGCGCCGCCGCGCTCCCAGCGCCTTCTCCACTCCAATCTCGCGCGTCCGCTGCGTCACCGACACCAGCATCATATTCATCAGTCCCACTCCGCCAATGCCCAGCGTCAGCGTCCCAATAAACGCCAGCAGCACCTTCAACGCCAAAGAAATGATCCCGAACTGCACCAACTGCTTCTGCGCGTCAAACAAAGAAATTGCCCGCTTGTCATCCGCCTTGAAGCTGTGCGCCGCCGCCAGCGTATCCCGCACCGTCTGGTCCAGTTTGTCGTGATCCAGCCCCTGCGAATCCATCCAGATCCCATCCAGATAATGATTGTCCTTCAGCACATTCATCGAGTTATAGGGAATATAAATAGTGCGGTTATCGTCGTCGTCGCCCTCCTGCATGCGTGGCTTCACAATCCCCACCACTTGAAACTCGACTCCATCGATCCGAATGTCCTCGCCCACCGCCGGAGCGCCGGAAAACAGTTTGTCCTTCGCCTCCGATCCAATCACCGCCACCAGCCCGTGCCGTGCGCTGTCGGCGTCGTCCAGAAAACGCCCCGAACCCATGTCCAGATTCCAAATGTCCTCAATCGCCGGGTCCATCCCCATCACCGGCATCGTGTAGGTCCGGTTTCCGTTCTGCACCGACGAATCTTTCTGCGACATCCTCACCACGTGCTTGCACAGCGGTACATTGTTCCGCAGCAATTCAATGTCATCGTTCGTAAACCGCACCTGCACTCCCGCCTTGTTCCCTCCCGCCTGCTGCGACGTCCGTCCCGGAAAAATCCCCACTGCCGTCGCCCCAAAGCTCTCGAAAATATTCTCAATCGCCCGCCCAAACCCGTTCCCATAAGCCAGCAGCAACACCACGGTCGCAATCCCCCACGCCATCCCCGCCATCGTCAGCAAGGTCTTGCGCAAGTCATGCCGCATCGCCGCAAACGCCTGTCCCAACAAGTCCCGATGCATAAATTCTCAGCTTCTAGCTGCTAGCCTCTAGCCTCTAGCTCCTAGCCTTACCCTGTGTTCCCCTGTGCCCTCCGTGTCAAAGATTTTTCTTTCGTCTCAGTAATAAGAGGAGACCTACTCTGGGTACTAGGTACTAGGTACTCGGTACTAGGTACTCGATACTAGCTACTCCTTCCGCAACGCCTCCACCGGCTGCAACATCGCCGCCCGCCGCGCCGGATACAATCCCGCTGCCACCCCTGCCACCGCCAGCGACACCACCGCCAGCGCCGCCGTCCGCGCCACCAGCTTCGGCGGATCAAACCCATCCCCCAGCGACACTCCCGACAACAACGCCATCACCCCCGCCGCCGCGGCAATTCCCGTAAGCCCGCTCAGCAAAGTCAGAAACGCTCCCTCCACAAAAAATTGAAACATAATGCTCGCATTCGTCGCCCCCAGCGCCTTCCGCAATCCAATCTCCTGTGTCCGGTCCGCCACCGCCACCAGCATAATGTTGATGATCCCAATCGCTCCCAGCCCCAGCGTCACCAGGCCCACGCTCCCCAAAAACGCATTCATCGCGTCAAAAATCCTTCCCACCTGATCCACCGTATTCACCGTATCCCACTCGTCAAACGAATCCGCATTGTTCGCATCGAACCCATGGTTTCGTGCGATCACCTGATGCACTTCCCGCTGCGCCGTTTCGTGCAGCGCCCGCGACTTCGGCTGATACTCGATCAGCGAGATCACATCCTGCGCCTCACCTACATTCATCGGCGGGAAATACTCGTGCATCGTGCTGTAGGGCACAAAGCATTTCAGATTCTGGTTGTTGTTATCCCCGTGTCCGATGCGCTGCAGAGTCCCCACTACCTCGAAACGCACTCCATTCAGCAGAATCGTGCTGCCCACCGCCGGCCGGCCGGAAAACAACGTCCGCCGCGCCTCGTCGCCCAGCACAATCACCCGCCGCTTCTGCGCATCGTCCATGGCATCCAGCCAGCGTCCGTTCTGGATCGGCAGGTAACGGATCTGATTAAACATCGCCAGCACGCCGTTGATTTGCCCGCCAGCCTGATAGAAATCGCTCACCGCCCGGATGTCGTTCCGTGAAATCACCGGCGCCGCCGCTCCCACGCTCTTGCACTCGCGCAGGATGTCCACGTAGTCGCGGTACGTCAGGTAGTACTGCCGCAGCGCCGTAAAACTCCCCTGTACGGCCGGAGCTCGTCCCGACCAGATAAACATTACGTTCTCGCCCAACGTATCGAACTGTTTCTTGTTGCCCGAGCGGAATCCCTCCCCCAGCCCCACCAGCAGCAGCAGCGAAAATACACCCCAGGCGATCCCAAACATGGTCAGAAACGACCGCAGCTTGTGTCCCCACAACGTCTGCAATGTCTGCCCAAAGATGTCAAAAAGAAGGCGCACTGTTCACGATTATACGGTCTGCCAATCAAAAGGTTCCCGCCCACGCGGGCGCTCATCTGTATTAGGATTCATTGGGTTGCACCAAGTAAAGAAGACATAAGCGCGAATGCAAACCGACTCCGCACATTTCCCAACCGCTCCCATCGCCCTGAAAATGGGTGTCGCTATCGGTATCGGCATGCTCGCCGGCATGGAGCGCGAATGGTCCAACAAAGACGTCGGCGTTCGCACCTTCGCCATCGTTTCCCTGCTCGGTATGCTCGCCTCTCTCATCGGGCAATCCGTCGCCATCGCCGCGCTCATCGGCGTCTTCCTGCTGGTTGCGGCTATGAACACGCGCAGCATCCTCTCCGACCGCTCCCTGGAGATCACCACCTCCGCCGCCTTGATCCTGAACTACCTGCTCGGCGTTCTGGTTGGTCTCGGCCATATCTTCACTCCCGTCGCGGGAGCGATCGTCATGACCATGCTTCTCGCCTGGAAGACCGAACTCAGCCGTTTCGCCGGCGGTTTGCAACCCTCGGAGATTCGCAGCGCCGTCCTGCTCGGCCTCATCGGTTTCGTCATTTATCCCGTGCTGCCCAATCGCTACGTCGATCCCTGGCAATTGTTCAACCCCCGCGATGCCTGGATCAGCGTCATCGCCATCGCCGGAATCGGATTCGTCAATTACGTGCTTCTTCGCGTTTACAGCACAGGCGGCCTGTATCTCAGCGCGCTCTTCGGCGGCCTGGTAAACAGCAGCGCGACCGTCGCCGAACTAGGCACCAGGATGCGCGAAACCGGAATGATCAACCGCACGACCACTCTGTGCCTGTTGACCACCATCGCCATGTTCGCCAGAAATCTAATCCTCGCCACCATTTTCTCGCCCCGCTCCCTGAGCGCCACTCTGGTGCCCTTACTGGCCATGACGCTCGTGGCCGTCTTCTGGGTTTGGCGCGACCGCGGCATCGAACAAAAAGTTCCCGGCACTTTAACCCTCACTTCTCCGGTTTCGATCTCAAAGGTAATCTGGTTTGGGACGCTTTTCATCTCTATCCAAATCGTCGGAACCCTGCTCACCAAGTACTTTGGCAACTACGGCATGTTGGCCACTGGAGTTTTCGGTGGCCTGGTCAGCAGCGCCAGCACCACGGCCGCCGCCGCCACCATGGCCATGCACGGCAAAATCACCGCCGCGCTCGCCGGCAGCGCCACCGTGCTTACCTCTTTGGCCAGCGCCGCTGTAAACCTGCCCATCGTCTGGCGAACCACCAAAGACAGAGCCGCCATGAAAGGATTGTCGATTAAAATGGCGACCGTAATCGGAATCGGAATTGTGGCCGTCGCCATCGACCGCATTTTCCAATTTTCCGAGTTGCTGGTGCGAAAGTAAGTGCCCTCGAAGCATTCGTCTTAGGCCTGCAACCAGCGCAGCAGCTGAATGGAGAAAAAAACATGAGAATCGTCGCCTTAGCCTTACCTTTTGCCTTAATCATGCTTGTTGCCGCATCCGCACTTGCCCAGGCCCCGCCTGCCGGTTCTACTGCAGCTTGCGGCCGCGAGAATGTCAGCTTCAAGGTGAAACCAGAGGAATCTCAACCCACGCCGACGCAGCCGGACCCGGGCAAAGCGCGGGTTTACTTTTTTCACGATGCCGGCACCAGCGCCACGTTAGGATATCCAACCGTGAAGCTCGCGATGGACGGAGCCTGGGTCGGCGCGAACCACGGCAATTCCTATTTTTCCGTTTCCGTCGCGCCGGGAGAACACCACGTGTGCGTTACTCTGCAGTCCTCTCTGGTCGCGCAACGCGTGGAGCTCGCGCATTTCACCGCGGAGGCAGACAGGGTTTATTACTTCCGCACCCGGCTCGTGATGTCGCGAACTGTGGAGTTGTTGGAGCTCGATCCGATCGACAGCGACCAAGGCAAGTATCTGGTCGTCTCCTCTACGCTGAGCGTTTCAACTCCCAAGAAGTAGGATCAAGACGCACTTGATTTTGGGGGGCGCAGCGGTTCACCGCTGCGATATTGGCCTGTTTTCAGAACCGGCTTTGGCAAGAGACCTCTAGGCCCAATCCCTGCAGACTTCCGCTCGTCTATTGCGGCGCAGCCTGCAGAAACAACAACCCCTGCACCTTCCCCGCATCTTCCGTTACGCGATCGAAGGCGACTTCCCGGCGCGCATCAGAAAAGCGCGCATCCTGCAGTAAGAACTTGTGGACCGCATACGCGATCGCACCGCTGGAGTTGTCGACGCTCTCCACGTAGCTCACTCCTTCCACCACGTACAAGCGTGAATTCCACATCATCAGCGCCGCGTGCTTCGCCGTGAGCATATAAATCAAGTGGCCGGCATTCACCTGATCCGGCGTCAGATATTCCGCCGTCACCGTGATCGGGCGTCCATCGCTTCGCAAGTGCCTTCCCTGCATCTTCCCGGCAATGTCCTTCAAAGACTTAGCATCCGCCGCCTCGACGCTGTCTTCCAGCGCGGAATCCTTTCCGCAACATATTTCTTTGTCATTGAAAACCATCTCCAAGGATGTCGCCAGCACATCGGGCGAGCGCGTAGATCGCGCCGTCAGCGCAGGCAGATCATGGACGCGAACCTCCCGTTCGGGATAAGCGACCTGCCCAAATGCCAAGCTCCCAAGCGCAAGGCACAACGGCATCACGCACCGAGTCGCGACATGAATCGCCAACTCGACTGTCAGCCTGTTCGATGCCATCGCCATCCTCCTATTCGGTGATTCGCCCACCCCATCCCCATCCTGCTCCCGGCCTCGGCGCGCCCAACCTATTGCGACACTTCGAACTCCATGTTCTCGTCGACCGAAAGCCGCGCCGGCGTTCCCGAGCCGTCGTCGCCGGAACGCGTAGCAACCACCCGAAAGCCGCTGGAACTGGTCTCGACCTCATAGGTATAAGGAGGACGCTGCCGGGCAACCGTAATGTAATTGTTCGAGATCAGTTCGTCGAAGGAGGCATATTTCCCTTCGGTCGCGTAATAGCGACGCTCCGAGGTGGCGATACTGATCAGATCGCTCTTCACGCCAGTGATGTTGATGGCGGCCTTCGGATTGTTCGTCCCGGCTGCCGCGGAAGAGCTCTGCGCCTGCCTGGAATAAACATACATCCCGATAGACAATACAATGACGACACCGAGAAACCCGAACACGCGACCCATGTGTCTCTCCTCAGCAATTGCACCGCGAAACGACTCCCCCGACAAGTAACCAGAGGGCAGCGACCTAGCTGCCGCCGCGGGGTTCTGAGTGTCATCGCCTGGTTTCGACAGTTGGTTTCGACAGTTGATTTCGACAGTTGACCGTCGCCAATCGGTTAAGACTAATTCTTTCGGGGCGGGTCGAGTGTCCACGGCGGGACGAGGCCGATTGAGCGGGCATAGGCGA
>PLIO01000030.1 GCA_003140075.1 Acidobacteriaceae bacterium
TGTTTGCTGAGCTCGTGAGCAGTGAGGTGATCTTCTTTGCCATGGGCGACAGCCGCAACTGAGTGCGCGTGGGCCGCGAGGTTATGGAGTTCTGCAGCTCGCTCGTGTGCTCTTTGTGACATGATGGTCTCCTGGTCACGGTGCATGTGCTCAGCGCACGTGTTGTCTTTCAGGCCGTTCCAACCCTCGACGCTTCGGAAGCGATTGGCCTTATGCAACGCGCTCGTCGGCATTTCGATACTCTTCGGGAACGTCGTCTTCCGATACTTGGCGGGTCGTGACCTCTGAGACATCCGGATCCTTGGAGTTCTCTACACCGTCGACAATCGAGGCTTCAAAAGCGTTTCCCTCTTCCACTAATTCCTCGACGCTCTCGGAATCCGCTTCGGCCGGGCGCGATATGCCCTGAATGTCCCCAGACTGCCCAGCCGAGTTCGTCTCACGTTCATCTTCATCGCGTTCCGGGTAACGCCGATTATCTGCAACCATGATTCTTGCCTCGTTTGATATGAGCTACCGCATTTGTGCAGCTCTAGGTACTACGCGGCCACAGGTTCCGCGGTATGCATCGCGGAGTGGGCAGGGTTCGTGCTTTCGATGATCTCTTTCGCCTTGGCCACCTCTGCAGCCGTCCCATGGGCGATCAGCAGAAACTGATCTGTCGTGAGCGCCGTTTGGTACTTCACAATGCTGTTTTTGGGGATGCCTATGCTGAAGAGACCGGCTCCCAAAGCGCCCAACGCACCTACCTCTACGGCACCTTCCAGTCCTGCCACGATCCACGCCACCAGAGGTCCAGCCACTAAAATTGGGCCGAGCCCCGGGATNNGACAATTTGTGCATGTCGACTCCGCCACGCTGAAGTTCCTTTACCGCTCGATCCGCATCCGTATGAGTGTGATAAATCGCAACAACTGAATTTTCGATAGACATTTGCTAATCTCCTCGGCTACTTGCCGGAATTCTTCAACCCATCAACCTAGGTTCCCATTCTCAGTATGACAACGCATACACGCGAAGGCTGGTTCCTATTGCTCAGTAGCAGTGTTTAGTTCGGTGTTCGATTACACGCCCACGAACTCGGGACGGTAATCCTTCCAAATCCCCGTAGCCGGCGAGATCACGCGGACGGGAGCATCTTCCGCGTGCTTCGCGGTCCTCGCCCATTGCCAGGCATGCTGAATTTCGGAGGATTCGAAGTAGCGCGTCTCTGACTGGAGAACGGCGGCTCCGGCGGTAAAGAGCTCCACAAGCTCTTCCCAACGGTGGGCTCCGACGACTGCCATACGAGCAATATGACTTGTGTGCTTCTGGAGAAACCGCAAATCATCCCAGCGTGCCTTCCATTCGGCTCCGCGCATTTCCGTCAGGTCCACCAGAATGCCGATCGGATGCTTTTTGTGCTGGGCAATGAAGAACTCGAGTTGGGGCTCGAATGTCTTGAGTTCCTCATCCAATAGCTTTCCGACGACCTTAAAGCCGAACGCGACTCCCCCAGTTTCCTTCAGACGTTCAATCACCGGTACACCTCGCTGTTTCGTTTAAAAGCCGTACTTATTCTTCCGAGACATCAGGAAATACCACAAGCGAGCGGAGTCGCAGCCCAGAGAAAAATCCACAATTCCCGATCAAGTGGAGCTGACACGATGCAGTTGCTAGTCGTCAGTTCGCTTCGCGGCCGAGGAAAATAAATATTCCATTCTCACGCGCATACCACGCTCCCTCACATTGCCCGCATCGTCACCTCGCTGCGCATACTGGGCAAATTCCGCGTTTGTGGTAATGCCTTTGTCTTTCAATAGTTGGATGATTCCGCCAATCTGAGCGTCAAGGGTTTCGAGATAAGGCAGCATTTCCTCAAACACTTGTTCGGCAGGGAGCATCTTCTTAAACACAGCAGGGTCCACCTTCATCTCATTCTCCTAGCCCACTATTCCCAACGCGCAAGGGCTGTCTGGGAGCGGCGGCACCGTGGCCCCAGTCTCTCCATTGCAGATCACGTCCTACCAATCCAGATTGATGAGTTGCCCTTCGCACCTAAGGTTAAAACTCAAGCACTGGCCTTGCTGGTCAAAAGTGAACAGCATACCTAAACGAATAAATGATGAAGGTGGACCTTCGAGTCTGAAGCAAAGTGGCTCGCGCCGGGCGGAGACGCCGCTAGGGATCTTCGGGATTCAAATCCTGACTCGATTTCTCGCGGTTCACACTGTATTCAGCGAGAGCGCCGGCGTCCGTTTGCTCGCCCTAAGCTTTCCGGTGTTGTCTCGGCCGACGATTTGCTGTGCTAATCAGGAACTCCGGCGGCGGTACAAGGGAAGAGGTGCCCTTTGAAGAACGACAGCCTAAACATCCGCGCGTATCAATCGATGCCGGGGAAGGGGCAAACATCTCTTTGAGATTGCCTTCAACGTCGTACAGGCGTCCCCTCGAATCCGCAGTTTCGGTGATCAGAATCCGGGTACGATAAGGGGACGTTAACAGATGCCTTCGGATACCTTGTCGCATCAACCGATGTCCGCCGACACCGTTTGAT
>PLIO01000184.1 GCA_003140075.1 Acidobacteriaceae bacterium
CTGTTCACGGACTACGAGATGTTCGGCGTGAAAGTCCGTTTGGTGATGCCGACTGAGCCGGAGCAGGCGCAGAAATCCGCGATTGGCGCACAATGATTCTTTCTTGACCCATGGAGTCACAGGCTATCTAGTTCACTGCACGCCGTCACTTGTTCGCTTATCCCCGCGGAGGAGGTACCCCCATGAGACTTAAGCTTAAGATAAGGTTCAAAACAGCGGATCGGGAGCAGTGCAAGGTAATCTGTCAACCGTGTGTTTGCTCTGACACTTACACTCGACATTCCCACGCTGTCGCCGTCCATGTTTGTTTTACGCGCCGCGAGCAGCCGGCTTACGTATTCCTGTTGTGGTCGTGGACTAAGGTCGGTTACTCTGGGAATGATCGTACGTATGTTGATCAGGAATTCTCATGACACTACGTCCGGGGGAAATGACTGGCCGGGCAATTGCAGTCTTCCCGTTCCTCAAAACCCGTGATCCGATCACTCTGGGTAACTTCGTCTTTAACTCAACCGACGACACCAACGACCTGAATCCGGAGGAGGCAAGAGACCGCTATTGGCAGGAGAAAGATTTAGTCAAGCCTACGAATTTAGGCTCTTTTCTGAGGTTTGGTGGCGATCAATTTCTCCAACACCGCGTCAAATGCAGCCTTTTCGACCTTGACCTTTTTCTTGGGCGCTTATTTTTTCATCGTTTTCCTTGTCTTTTCAATCATTAAGCACTGTTCTCCACATCTTCTCCACAGAAAACTACTGTTACCACGTTGTCACGAATGCCAATTCCGTTACCATGCAGGCGGCGGGAGGCTAACTGGTCGGTACCAGGCCCGGTCTTATAAACCGGAGTTCCGGCAGGAACGGTGTTCGACTCACCTAGCCTCCGCCACCTTCGCAGTCCGTTATACCACCAAATACATCCTGTGGCACAAGCGGTTTCTGCGTCCCGGCAGGGAAATTTTCCACCTTCGTGCGCTTTCGTTCTGGGCTTTTTCACAGCCTCCGTGTTCATCCATCACAGACTCCGATCCGCCATGTTCGCTAAATTGTCATTGTCGATTGTTATTCGCAAGGAAACAGGGAGCGCGGGCGGTGGGCCGTCCTTCGCTCCCTGCAACCTTTTCGTCTAGTGTCTCCCTTCTGTGGTGTAACGTTGGCCTTCCCTCACGGGCCGAACCTTGGGTGTTCCTAAATCTTTCACAGGAGACCAAGAGCCATGGCTAAAGTACAACCGTTTAACTCAAAGAACGAACCTCATTACCACGACAACGACAAGTGCGGTCCGGGAGCTGAGATTCCTCAGTACGACCGACTCCCAGGTACCGGCAACAAAGCAAAATGCAAGAACTGCGCGAAACTAGACGGAGACTAGCTACTTCCGTTTCAGGATGAAAGTCATAGCCCAGTACGGCCCAATGGGTTCCCCGTCTTCGATCCTGTAATAGCGTCTCAATTCGGAAACCCGTAGGCCGTGCTGGAGGGCAATCGCCAGCGCTTTGAATCCTTCGGAATGCTGCCCGTAAAAACACACGGTCGTCTCACTGTATGCATGGCGTCGCCCACCTTCGCAAGACTCGAACGTTTCCACTCCGTTCGCTATCAGCGTGGCCACGACCTTCCGGATGCCCTTATCGCAACGGGACAGAGTCTTCACACTTGAGCTATCGGCAGTGTTGTTCATCTCACTAGCTACCTTCGTGTAGTGCTAACTCACGCGGTCAATTGTCACAGCCGCTATGTTCATCCATCACAGACTGCCCATTAATAACGAAGTTAAACTCCCCTTGTTTGACTGATCCTGCTCATGGAATGCAGGGAACGGAGACAGGCGGCTAAACCATTTCTTTGTTCCCTGCAACCCTTTCTTGGAGTTGCGACGATGTTCCCTTTGTTGATTGTTGGCGTTTTCATGCTCGGAGCTGGCAGCGGCGGACTCTGCGTCTTTCTGCAACAGCGAGGTATCCGAGCCAGGTTTCATAAAGAAATCACAGATCAATTAGATCAGGCCCTTTTTGGCCACATACGCCAATGGAGGCAATGAATAAGTGCCCGCAACCCAGAGGACTTTGGAGAATATTGACCGTGCTCCTTGGTGGCCCAAACTGTGGACAGAATTTGCTCTACTACTGGCTGACTTGGAAAATGATCCAAAGTACAGTAAGCGCGCGAAACACATTGGTGAACTGATGGCCGATCCGAGATTCCCGAAAGCCGATCAGATTTACTTCGTTCCGAAATAAGTTCTCTCACTATTTTCCACATACGCAAGAGGTTCATCCGTCACTGACTGCGCCAAAGCTTCCCTGATACGGTCAGGCATACTCGAAAGGGAAACCAAGCAAGAGGGGCCGGGATTGATGATCATACTGGAGGGTCCCCATTCCACGGCCTCTCTTGTTCCCCGATTCCTCAAAATTGCGAATATGGCATCTTCCGCGCCCTCTTTGGCCACGCCGAAAGAAAGAACCCGTCCATTCATGTCCACCCCAAAACGTTCCCAGAAACTAGACCCTAAACTTGAATCCGAGTTGCAGCGTGCAAGGCAACTCTTCGCCCAGAGCCATCATGAAGCTCGGCTAATTCTCTTGCGTGCTATGGCCATATCTGAGGCGGACTGCAAACGCTTAGCTTCACGCGCATAAGAAGCGCAGCAGCCTCTCCCCCACCCGGCTCTCCCTGTCCCTCCCTGGGGAAAAAGAGCCGTTTTTTGTTTCGCCTTGCCTCTGTGTCAAATGCATGGTCATCATTATTTATTACACGGATATTAGACTCAGGACACTAGGCCGGATTGCAAAAACCGATCCCAGAGGAAGATCAGTTTGCTGACCACCTGCGGGGATACCTTCAATCCCCAAATGGCGGCTCGAAGCTTTGGCGATCGCAAATGGAGGTTTGCCTCCGCAAAGAGTGCCTGCGCTCTCTCAGGACGCTGTCCGTAAAGCTGGTGTTTGCCTTCCTCCAATAGATGCATCGCTCTTACTTCCGCCGACCGAGTCCGAACCACAAGTCGTTCAGCATCGGTCAGCGGTAGAGTCTGCTCGATTCTCTCCAGAATTTTCCAATAAGCCTCCGTCATTTTCGACCTGGATTGCCCCAAGGAATCCGGCCGCCCCACGTTAAGCCGGGCCTGCGCGGTGCGGCTGTAGACAATCTTGGCCCCGTGGAAGGCCGTACGCAGCCACATGTCATAGTCGTCGCATCGTACAAGGGTTTCGTCGAACATCCCCGCTTGTACGATCGCATTCTTGCGGGCCACGACGGTGGAAACGGGAATCTGACAGCGCTCGACCACTAGAGCCTCAAAACTGACCGGTCCCTCGGACGGACATTGCTCCATGAAGGTCTTCTCTTTTCTCGCATCGCAGATCTGAAGCGCGTCGGCATAGACCATGTCGAGCTCGGGATCCTGCTCGAAGAGTTTCATCTGGCTCGCCAAATGGTCCGGCAGCCAACAATCGTCACTGTCGAGAAATGCCAGAAACTCTCCTCGCGCCTGGCGAATCGCGGTGTTTCGGGCCCCCGCGGCCCGTTTGTTGTCCTGGCGCACATAAACGATCTCTCCCACGTAGGGTTGCAATACGTTTTCCAGCGTCGCGGTATCGGGAGAACCGTCGTTGACGACGATCACTTCAAAGTCACGGAAGCTCTGGCTACGTATGGAGTCCAGGCAAACCGCGATAAGGTGCGCCGTATTATAGGCTGGGACGATAATACTGACTCTTGGACCGTTGGGGGAGCTGGAATGCATGATTACTTTCTCAGGAACCGTGGAATACGGTCTCCGGTTCTCCGGACAGAGCGTGCCCGACGGCTTCAACTCCCATCATGACGGAGTGGTCCATATTGCCGATCTCGTAGCGCCAGGCGCCAAAGCGGCCACGGGAGTAGATTGCTTTCTCCAGTAAGGCCGGTTGCAGAGTTGCGAGTGCCCGGTCGCGGCCGAGAGTCGGGATTGGATAAGAATAGGCGACCGTCCGGTGATAGCGCGAAACAATTCTACTCCGATCGGCCTCATCAAGCATCTTAGCGCGAATGAGAGCCGCGATGACCTGATCGAGCACCCGTGATGGATCAAGTGACTCTCCAACACGGAAAGACATCTCGCACATCAGCGAGCTGTAACGTTCCGTATCTCCATTGGGAACATTGAAGGGCGAGTAGTGAGAGAAGTAGGTGGCTCGGTAGCAGGGCATATCCTGGTCAGCGAAATAAATCCAGCATTTGCCGGTATCGATTTTTTTCTCCAAACCAAGACCGAGGACCAGCAGGTTGTTGTGCTGAAGATCGGCAGCCGCATCCTGCAGCCTATTCTCTGCGGATTTCAGCATCCCGACTAGTAGGTCCAAGGGTGCGCTGGAGATGAGTACATCATAGGTGTCTCCACTGCCATCGGAGAACGAAACCGTGCGGGCCGCCGCATCCACCACCACCAGTTCCTTTCCAATCCTTATCTTGTCCGGGAACCGTTGCGCCATCCGGCGGTAGATTTCACCCGTGCCTCCATAGAGAGGGAATCTGAATTTGTTGTTTGGTCCCCAACAGATATCGTCGCGCTCGTACAGCACGTTTTCCAGCAAGCGCTTGAAGTCAACCACTGAGACCCGCTCGGCAATCCACGACTTCGACATCAGCTCCAGAGGTGTGGTCCAGACCTTGAAGTTATACGGGAACATGAAAGCTTCGGCAATGCCCTCCCCAAACGTGGCCAGTATCCAATCGCGAAAGTTTGAGGAGTCCTGAAACTTTCCATTCGCCGCAGCCTGTGCTGCTCCCAATAGGCAGCTAACCTGCACCAATTTTGGCAAGTACCGCAGGTTGTTCTGAAAGGGATAGGGAATCCACAAATCTTCTCTCACTATCCAACTCTCGCGAACCAACTGGTTCTCTTCTTTCCCCAGCATCTCATCGACGATCTTGTCGAAGTAGGGATAATGAGAAAAAATAACGTGGCCACCTTCGTCCCAGACAAAGCCGTAGTTATCGGTATGAGAACAAGCATGCCCTCCGACGTAATCGGATTTCTCGTAGAGCACCCAGTTTTCATAGCCGAGTTCATGAAGGCGGTACGCTGCACCCAGCCCCGTGGGACCACCTCCGATGACGACAATTCTTTTTTGGTTCATTGATATCGAAAAACGAGAGCCCGAGTTCCTAAGGGCGCTGAGCCAAAGGGGCACTTTCCGGCAATTCGGTGCTCAATGGATAGCCCAGGAGTTTCATGACCGGTCCCCACGCCGACTCGATCTCCGCTACCGAAATAGACGGAAGCGCTTGTTGCCATTGACCTGCCTTCGCCGAGCGGACAAATGGAATATCTTTGCGGCTCTGTTTGGTGGTGACCCATTGGTTGCTCTGCGCAGCCTCGAGTTTTCTCATATTCTCGGCTGAGCTGAGCTCGACAGCTCTGGCAATTTGTACGGCAGAGATTCGCAGACCCATGAATTCAGAGATCCTGGTCATCTCGCGGTGCGTATCCTCCAGGAGATCTTCATATCGAACCAACAGGAATTCGCGGTCGTGACCGCGCGCTCCCAACCAACTCATGACGTTCTCGCCCCAAGAGCCTATCGTCCCCATGAATCCGTTATTCAGGCGGCTGATCTGGAAAATGTTCTGGGAATTGACCAGCCAGCTCCCTGCGTGTTCCCCCCAGGTACCGAAATATTCGTCAGTCTTCATGAATCTAGTGGAGATATACGTGTCGAGGGGAAACTCATCCGGGATGTTTCTACCCTTCCTGTCATAATGATAGGCTGACAAGCCCACGTCTCTTGGATCGCGCACAATGTAGATTACCCGGCGATAGCGGGGATCGAAACACTCATGGCTTTTGATTAGACGCGGACGCGGCGTCTTCTTAAGCGTCATCTTAGATTCTGCGTAGATATCCGGAACCTTCCGCTCGACGTTGGCAAACGTGATGCAGTCGTTGGGGTTCATCAGGTTGCCGAGAAGAAATCGCGTCCAGGTGTTGCCGGACTTGGGATAGGAAACCAGAAAAATGTCATCCGAAAACACCTGAAAGGCGCGACCTGCAATGTCCTTATCGAGCAGATAATTTGCGATGTAAAGGATTTTCTTTATTGTCTCAGGCATTTCAAGCATGGCTGTGCACCCAGTGCAGCGCTTGATCGCGAGTCGCGGCTTCTGCCAGCCTGCCAGTGGAACCCAGCCTCAAGGATACAGGGTGGGTTCCAAACTCGACCCTCCTCATCGGCAACCGGACTGGTCCAGCGGCGGCTGCCTGCAAAAGACCGTTCTCCCGCGATTCCTTGTTCGCAATTTGCAAATCCTGTGTGTTCAAGCTCTCGCCTTTCGATTTTGATTGGCGAATCGAGGTGACTCCAAATCGGGGAGGAGGACAGACAGAGCGAAGTCCACGAAAAAGGCTGCTTGCCAAGTTGGTAGGTAACATCGCTCAGTGTCACTTAGAGACTCCCACAAAATTCGCGGTTTGTCTAGATAACTTCTCGGGAAACTCCGTCGTAACAGGCAACCGGGCGAATTTGCACAAGTTGTTCGCTCGGCCGTAACAACCTCCGCATGCGCCCTGCCAGCGTCAGTCCTCGCTAATGCTGTTCCTTACGCAGAGCGCGGCGGACTTTCTCTTGTGCCGCCGGAGGCAGTTGGCGAAACATCTTGCGTGCGGTGTCCATGACTTTGTCCTGCAGGTCATGCTTGCTAAGCAGGGTGCGGTCGAGGCGGTAACGGATGACGGGAACCACCGTACCTCCGAATCGTGTGAGAAACTGATGCGCCCCTCCCAGCGAGTGGCGGCGCAGTCCTTGGCTGCAAGCCCACTCGATTCCTCTCCACTGCAACAGATCGTTCGGTTTCAGATGCAAGAACTCATCGAGAGAAGAATTCCCTGCGGACTCGAACAGTCCCCCGGGATAAAAGCGGAACGTATTAATGGCGATTATCTTCCCCGATTGCTCGGCCAAGAATAAGCTGCGATTATTGGCACGCCGCTGGGCGTCTTCAAAAGTCTGGAACGCGTGCTGCTCCCACTTTACCTTTTTCCGTTCGGTTTTCCGCCAGGCGAGATAAACATCGTAGGCACCGAGAATATCCTCTTTCCCTATAGCCAGGCGCACCGTGACCCCATGCTTCTCGGCGAACCGGATATTGCGGCGGCGATCCTTGGAAAACTGCTGGAAAAGAACATCCGCCCCCCGAGTAAGGTCGAGCACAACATTGCCTTCCAATTGCCGACGCCGGAATCCCCGAGCCGCAAACGGCGGAAGCTCCAAAGAAGGCCAGGTGTAAACGGTCAACAGCTTTGCCCGTTCCGCCTCTTTGAATAGCCCTTGAGCCAGCGCTTCGAGAGCAGCGTCTGTATCGCTGTTTTGGTCAACTGCAATCTGCGGACGTGATTGCAAGCCGCAGACGACGGACTCGCCATCATGAATTCCGGTAAGAACTCCGGCGACCAAGTCGTCCTCGATTGCAAGAATCGAGAAGGGCCGCTTGCCCGTCCAAAAAGGTTCCAGGAAGTATTCCGGAGCGCAGTAATGAGAGGGGAACTCCAGCCGGCTCAGGAAATCACGCCAAGCTGCCTCGACCGGAGGAGCGGGAAACTCATGTACGATTTCACATTTCATGGTTTGCGCTGCGGTAGGTTTCTAGAATGCATTCGCAAAAAAGTCTCCACAGGTTTCGGATCAAGCGCCGGCCTCGGCCAACTTGGGTGGGCGGATCCTCTTCACAATGCTCAAGAAATGCATCGCCCTTTCGCGATGCAAGAGCATTACCGCGATGATGTAGACGGCTGCTCCGCTGCTTATTTCAGCTATCAAACGAAGCCATGGCGAGTGCCTTGACAGCGCTGTCCACCGTAGCACGGTGACCGCAAGGGCCATGGCGGCAGAGCCATCCAACGCGGGGCGCACCGCTCGGACATAATCCCCGACTCCCATCTCAATTGTCTTCAGGGTTTTCCGGTAATGAGCCAGGGCAATGATCGGATAGCCAAAAACCCAACCGAAAGCGATGCCCGTGATTCCCCAATGACTGCCAATGTAGAAAGCTATCGGCATCAACACAAGTCCTGAAACCTCAACTCGCATTACGAATCGAGCGTTACCGACCGCAGTCGAGACCTTTGACAATAGCGCTACGATCGAGCGAAAAGCAGCGTAGACGGAGAGCACTTCCAGCGGCGCGATCATCCCATTCCATTTGGGCCCCATCACCAAAGGTACAGCGTCGCGCGCAACCAATGCCAACCCGATCGTAGCGGGAAACGTCGCCAGGGCGATCGCTTCTGTCAGGACCCGCAAGTAGTGGCGCAATGCAGCCATATCTGTTTGCACACGGGAGAAATAGGCCGGGACCAGCGTGGTGACAAGAGAAACAATTTTCTCGAGGGGCATGTTCGCGAGGTTCCAAGCCATCCCGTAGAGACCAAGTGCCGACTCGCCGAGAACGCGGCCAGCCGTCACGTTGTCGAGCGTGTTGTAGGTCGACCACGCGAAGCTGGCCAACAATACGCGCCGACCGAACGTGAGTGGTTCTCGTATCGCAGCCATGTGCGGCCAGGCGAACCGGTAGCGTCGCATACGTAGAACAGCCGTGCACCTGGAAATCTCCGATAAGAGATTTCCCAGAACCAGGGCCCAATAGTGAAAGCCCAACCACGCCAGCAGGACCGTCACCACCGCGCTCACAATGACGCCCAACGCATCGAAAAGCGAGAGCGACTTAAAGCGCATCTCTCGATTCATCAGCCCCTCGGGAACGCTACGGAAACCCAGCGGTATCAGGGCAATGCAGGTCACCACCGCAACTGAGGCCATGCGTGGAGTCTTGAAAAACAAAGCCGCCGGCCACGCGAGCAGACAGGCCAATACGAACGTCCCCGTCCCGAAGACAACGCCCATAGTATTTAATTGAGCAAGAGTTTCCGGGCTGAGATCTCTGTGTCGGATCACTGTGGCCATGATCCCGAAGTCACCCAGGTACCTCAAATACCAATAAAGCAGCACCGACATTCCGACCAGTCCAAAATCGGCTGGTGAGAGCAGCCGAGCCGCAACCAGCAAAGCCGCCCAAGATATCAACTGGCTTGACCAGTTGGCTAGGGCGCGCCATGCAAGATTCTCCGCCAGTGACGCCTGTTTTGCGGCTGGCACTACTGGCAAGTCGCCCGTGTCGGTCTGCTCCTTCGGGGTTTCGACGGGCTTCGGATTATCCAAAGGGGATTCTCCACCCGCTGCCGGGTGAGACTCTGCTCGCTAGGGGCATCTTGCTGGCAGAAATGCAATTAACAAAATAGCAATTTCTTCATTTGTCACACTCACAATCCAGTCTGGACTGGCGATTAAGTTGATTCGGACATTATCCGATGGATCGTACAAGTTAATTGCGGTGAGTGTCAACCGCTTGTACTCGTCAGGTGACGTAAATTCGATTGTGTAAAAGGCGAGAGGGTGTAAGTTGGCTTTGGCCTCACAAGCTAAAGCCTTTCCTAAAAGGAGACCTACACCCGATGGCGAAGATAATCCCAATCAAGGAGCATTACCAACATTTTCTGGCGGAGATGAAGGAAAGTTTCTGGGGTGATGTGTATGGCGAGACCAGGCTGGCGTGGAAGCGGCTGTTGGAAGCGGACTCCGAGCGCCAGCGCGATCGCTACGCCGTACGCGAAGTCTACCAGCGGCGCGCACACCGGCGGCAGCCTTACCGCAACGGCTACTACGAGCGGGATTTCGTGACTCGGCTGGGCACGATCCGGTTGCGCATCGCGCGCACGCGGGGAAAAAGTTTTCTGCCGCGCGCTCTAGAGCCATTTCAACGGCGGGCCGAGGATGTGGCCATGTTGATCCGGGAGGCGTTCTTGCGCGGCATTTCGACCCGGCAGGTGGGGCGGGTGGTGGCCACGCTGACCGGCGAACTGGTGAGCCCGCAGACGGTGTCGAAGCTGACCCGCGATCTGGACGAGGCGGTGCGCCAGTTCCATCAGGCGCGGCTGAGCGACGATTATGCTTATCTGCTTCTGGACGGAGTAAGCCTGCGAGTGCGGCGTCCGGCGGGGCGCAAGCGGGTGCATATGCGGGTGGCCTACGGGGTGCGGCGCGACGGGGCGCGTCACCTGCTGGCGTTTTTGCGCAGCCAGGGCGAAAGCCAGGCCGACTGGGAGGGCTTGTTGCAGGATCTTTACCGGCGCGGGCTGGAAGGCCAGCAGTTGGGGTTGATCGTCACCGACGGCTGTCCCGGGCTGGCGGCGGCCATTCCGACGGTCTATCCGCGGGTGGGGCATCAGCGATGCTGGGTGCACAAGATGCGCAACATTCTGGAGAAAGTGCGGAAGCGCGACTACGCCGAAGTGAAAGCCGGGGCCCAGGCGATTTACTTGGCCGAAAGCCGCGCCCACGCCGGGGCCGCCTTTCGCCGCTTCCGGACGCGCTGGCTGCGGGACTACGGACCCATGGTGCGCCGCCTGGAGCGCGATCTGCCGGAACTGCTATCGGTGTTCGCTTTTCCACGCCATCTGTGGCGGAAACTACGCACCACGAATGTGATCGAGCGCTGCTTCGTGGAAGTGCGGCGACGAACCCGTTCCATGGTGTGCTTTGTCAACGTGCAAAGCGTGGATCGAATCATCTACTCCATCTTCCAGCGCTTTAACCTGGAATGGAAAACCCGCACCCTCAACCTATTTACACAAGCAGCTTGACGTCACCGTCGGGGAAGCCGACGCAGAACGCACACATCGCGAGCTTCCACGGACGGTTGCGGGAAGAGTGTTTGGCAGTGAGCGTTTCAAAACCTGTTCGATGCGCGGCGTAAAATCGCGGCGTGGAGAATCGAGTACAACGAGGAGCGACCGCACAGCAGCCTGGGCTACCGAACACCGAAGGAGTTCGCGGCGGCGCAGGCAGCAGGCTTCTACGCAGCTGAGCGAGAGGCAAGGGACTCAAACGCCGTCCCTTGCCCCTCGCGCTCCCCCATCCCGGCTCAAACCAGAAATGTAGCAGCAGAAAGTTGTCGTATTCTTACGTGAAGGAAAGCAGGGGCATTCCCAGTCGCCCAATTCGCTCTTCCAACTCTGGAATTTCAAACCCGGAAGGACATCGTCCGTCAGTAATGTACCAGTGTAACCTGGGCCGTGTTCTCCCGTGA
>PLIO01000106.1:0-4881 GCA_003140075.1 Acidobacteriaceae bacterium
TGGATCGTGCTGGCCATCGGCTTCGTGGTTTCCTACATCGTCGCCTACGCTTCGGTGGCGTGGTTCATGGGGTATGTACGCAGGCACGGCTTCGTGCCGTTCGCCATCTACCGCCTGATTGTGGGGACGCTCGTGTTGGTGTTTGCGGCGAGACTGGCAGGCTGAGTCGAGCACCTGAGAGAAAGCTTCAGATTGGTTGGAAACGGAAGCGATGACAGGTCCGGGCAAAGCGGAAGGTATGTTCCTGGCGCCGACAACGGGTAGCGCCATGTTTCAAGCCTTCTGCCGGATGTTTTTCCTCTGCTACTGTCCGCTGACCGTCGAAGGACGAAATCACCTTCCGCGTTCGCCGTTAATCATCTGCAGCAATCACACCAGCCATATCGATAGCGCAGTTCTGATGACAGCTTCGGGCCTTCCGTTTTCCACGTTCGCGCTGCTCGGTGCCAGAGACTATTTCTTCGACTCCTCCAGAGTGAAGTTCGTAGTTTCTCGATTCATGAACGTCATACCCATCGATCGCCAGGCACAGCATAATTCGCTGCGACAAAGTGTGGCCATGTGTGATGAGTTTCTGAACCGGACACAAGGCAATCTGATCCTCTATCCTGAAGGCACGCGCTCTTGTAATGGCGACATCCAGAGATTCAAAAAGGGCGCTGGATTGTTCGCTGTCGAGCTGGGAGTGCCGGTCGTTCCGGCTTACATCGAAGGTGCTCGCCGTATTCTGGCGAAGGGAAGATCCGTGCCCCGGCCGGGAAGCGTCACGGTCCGCTTCGGGGAGCCGATTCTTTTTCCGTCGGACCCGTCCAATCTTTTGCCGGGACGCGGACTGCGGAACGCAGCGGTCGAATTGCTCGAACAACGCATTCGCAGTCTTAGCCAGAAGGGTTCCGCCAGAGACTTGACCGGAGTGCCGGGAGAGGAACAACAGACGACAATTTCGATTTCTGCGGCGGCGCAGGAAGGCCCGAATACGAGAATCGCAGGATCCACAGAACGTCCTAGCTGGTAGGCGAGACCATGTACACACCCAGGCACATGAAATGGTGGGGATGGGGAGATGAAGATGTGAGTTTCAACTCCAGCGCCCATCCCGGGGCTTGGCCCTACGCCAAAGCGCAGCTCGGTGTGGAAGAAGACGAGGTAGCCAGGCCTCTAATGCCGATCGAAGCGGTGCGATTGCCCGAGGCGATCCGGCATGAGGGCTTCTTGTCCGATTTGCGCCGAGAGATGCGGGCCGATCAGATCTGCGATAGCCGGCGGGAACGTTTAATCCACGCTTATGGCAAGGGCTTCCGCGATTTATTTCGCATGCGGCAGGGCATGGCCGAAGGCGCGCCCGACCTGGTGATTTATCCCGAAAACGAGAACGATGTGCTGATGACTTTGCGCGCTGCGGCGCGCCATGATGTTGTGGTTATTCCATTCGGAGGCGGTTCGAATATCGCCGGTTGCCTGGAGCGAAGCGAGCGCAGCCGCATGGCGGTGTCGCTCGATATGCGGCGCATGCGGCACGTGCTCGAAGTTGATGCGGACTCTTGTACCGCGCGCATCGAGGCAGGCGCCTTCGGCCCCGATCTCGAAGAGCAGTTGAATGGTTACGGACTCACCCTTGGACATTTTCCAGACTCGTTCCTGCACTCGACGCTGGGCGGGTGGATCGCCACGCGATCGGCCGGAATGCAGAGCGACAAGTACGGCAAGATCGAAGATATGGTGATTGCGTTGCGGATGGTCACTCCAGCGGGTGTCCTCGCCACGCGAACCGTGCCCAAGTCATCGAACGGGATCGACGTCAATCATCTGTGCATTGGCAGCGAAGGGACGCTGGGAGTAATTACGGAAGCTACCATGCAGGTGCATCCCCGGGCGAATTCGCACCGCACTCACGGCTATCTGTTTCCCGAATTCGAGGCCGGAATTGAGGCCATGCACGAATGCGTGCGGAAGGAATGCGTGCCCTCGATGCTGCGCCTGAGCGACTCCGACAAAACCGCGCTCTCGCTGGCCTTCAAACCGCCGTCGTCGCAACTCTCGCAGGCCGCAAGCAAGGTCATGAAGGGTTATCTCAGGGTGAAGGGCTTCGATTTCGCGCGGACCTGCCTGATGCTCACTACGTTCGAGGGCAGCAAGTCCGGCGCCATCCGGCAGCACGGTGAAGTAAGCGCCATTTACCGCCGCTTCGGCGGGGTGGATCTGGGTCCCAGTTCGGGGAAATCTTTCGAATCGACCAAGTACGATTTTCCTCACATCCGTGACTTTCTCCTGGATCGCAGCATCACTTCCGACGTGAGCGAAACCTCTACCGTCTGGAGCAACCTTGTTCCTCTGTATCGCGCGACCACCACGGCCTTGCGCGCCGCGATTGTTGAGAGCGGGGTAAAGCCGTGGGTCGGATGCCACATCAGCCACACTTATCAGTGCGGGGCCAGCCTCTACTTGACGTTCGCTTTCAAACAACAGGATGGCAATGAAATGCCACAGTATCTGCACGCGAAGCGAGCGGTCCAGCAGTCGTTCATCGACTGCGGCGCTACGCTGTCGCACCACCACGCAGTCGGCACCGAACATCTGCCCTGGCTGACCGATGACATTTCGCCTCTCGGCATTACGGCCATCGCTGCAATCAAGGCCGGACTCGACCCGGATAACGTCATGAACCCGGGGCGATTGCGGCCATCCGCGGCACCGTTTGAGGAGTGGTTGAGGGTTGTCAGCGGCGCGGCAACGGCTCAGCGCCCTTGAGAGCCGGTCAAACGTGGGTCAGTTCGGAAATTGAGTTTCGAGGAGTGGGCATCGGCAAATCGTGGTAGCTGGCAACCGGATCGCGAGGCTGAACTGGCCTATTCCAGGGCGAGAGACATTTTGAGGGCGCGGTCCAACTCCTCCCGCTTGGAGAGCGTCAGGGAACCGACGAAGCGGGTCAGTTGCACTTTGCGGAGACTTATGAGGTTATCGCAGAGGATCCAGCTCTCGTGCTTCAAGCCTTCGTCGATGCCGACCGAGACCTGAGTGGAGAATCCGTGGCCGCGAGTCAGGATGGGCGCGCAGATCACGGTGGGAAATTTGGAATCGACCAGGGTCTGGCGGCTCACGACCACGAAGCAGCGATAGAGTTTGGGATCGTCGCTGGGATGATGAACGCGATAGATTTCGCCCCGTCTCATCGGCCCTGGCTCCGCCTAAGTCTGCTGATAGCGGAGGACGTCCTCCACTTCTTCGTTCAGTTCATCCGCGGCCTTATTGATGAGTTCGAGATCGCGAGCTTCAATCTGAGCCCGCGCCTGTTGGCGGAAGTATCGAGCTAGTACGGCTTCGATAAATGCCGAACGGGATTGTTTCGATCCTTTCTGCTTCGACCCTGCCATGCGATCGATGCCCGCCAGTATTTCCTTAGAGAGTGTGATGGATGTCTTCTCTTTCATACTACTAACATACTACCCCACGGAGTACGCGCGCGGCAATATACTCCCCACTAAACCAACTCCAGTCGAACTTGGCGCCCGACGACAGCCGCGGCCTTTTGAAGCGTAGTCAGTGTAATGGCGTCATTGTCGGGGTCGAGGAGCCGGTCGAGAGCGGAACGGCTGGTG
Organism: Acidobacteriaceae bacterium; assembly: GCA_003140075.1. GTDB lineage: Bacteria > Acidobacteriota > Terriglobia > Terriglobales > Acidobacteriaceae > Sulfotelmatobacter. The sequence continues at coordinate 3,597 of PLIO01000106.1, forward strand.
CGCATCCGCCTCGCCATTTCGACCTTGGTCAAGCCTTTCTGGCGCATGGCAGCCTCGACTTGGCGCGCGACGACGCGTTTGATCGCAGTTGCGCTGACTTTTTCATAGAGGCCTTCCTCGCGAAGCCAGCTATCAAAAGTCGAGCCGATGTTTCTTTTCTTCACGTCTCATTTCCTTTCTTCCGTCTAATTGCCAGATCAATTTCCCGTTCAGGTGTCTTCTGTGTTTTCTTCATAAACCCATGCAGCAGCACCATACAGTCTTGATCAACGCAGAAGAGCACGCGGGCGATGCGACCGTGCGGTAAGCTGCTCCGCACTTCCCACAGTTCCCGGCCGAGCGAACACACCAGAGGCATCCCGATGGGCCAGGAGAATTCAACGTCTTTGATGTCCTCGCCGATGATTCTGCGGTCTTCAGTGTCCAGGCTTTTGAGCCACTCTCGAACGGGTTCTCGTCCGCTATCGGAGCGATAGAACCGTGCCGGAAGTCGCTTCAGGCCTGTATTCATACTACTGTACCACTATTAGTACATTCTGCCAAGAAAGCGCCTCGCCCCATTTGAGGCAAGACCCTTTCGCTCCGGGCAGCTTCGCTGCCCAGCCTCCAACTACCGTTTTGATTCGACACGTCCTCCGGACACAAACCGGGCTGGGGGGACCCCCGCGGCAGATCCCCGTCCAACTTTGAATCGTGACTTAAACGCCCTGCGTTTCCTCGCCGCTTGTTTGCGCTTAGCCTTCGTCGACCTCGCTCGTTTCTGACGCTCACGGCGCATGGCAATTGTTTTAAGCTCCGCAGTCAACTTCCTGATACGGGCCTTTAGCTCTTTCATCGTTGGATCCGGCGTCGCGCCCGCCGGTGGCGCACTCGCCGCGTGTCGCTATGGGGTCTCTGAGATGCTCACTCGATTTTTTGAAGTAACGGGTCCCGTCGGCTTGAGCGATCCAGACTCAAGCCGATTCACTAGAGACTGCGACGTTTGACTCGCCAGGAACAGCTGCCACGTATTCTCCGTCACACGGTGCGTGTCGAAACAGTGCCGCTTGATTTCCGACACCTTAAAATTTGACTTGCATGTTGGGCATGCGATTCTCATCGTACTCCTTGGTAGGGCTAGCGTTAGACCGCAAGAAAATCGAAAACCTGACGTCCGATCCGTTCTAAATCCTCGCCATCATGCGCCGGTCGCCTATTGCTCTTTTCTCCTGCGCATCCAACTCTACACCCCTCCCCAACTCCGGCATTGCCGCAGCCGCCGGTTCTTGGCATAATGATGAGGCTC
>PLIO01000106.1:4899-44774 GCA_003140075.1 Acidobacteriaceae bacterium
CTCCTCCTCTTCCTCGCGCTCGCGTCGTATTCGCCGCTCGATCCTTCGCTGAACAGCGCTTCGGTGCTCACCGGCGCGCGCGCCGCCCGCAACTGGATTGGCGTGGTCGGGGCGCTCATCTCCGATCTCATGCTGCAGTTCTTCGGCATCGGAGCGTTTCTGCTGCCGATCTTCCCTGCCATGCTGGGGATGCGCTGGTTCGCGTCGCGCAAGATTCAATCTCCTATTGCGAAAAGCCTGGGCGGGGTTTGGCTGGTGATGTTTCTTCCGGCGCTGCTGGCTTTGCTGCCGGGACATTTGCGCTGGATGCACGTGATTCCGATCGAAGGCCTGCTGGGAAGAGTGGTGGGCGATCTGCTGATCCATTACTTGAACGTGGCAGGCGCGTATATCGTCTGCGCCAGCGTGCTCGCGGTCGCGCTGTATCTCTCGACGGCGTTCTCGTTCTCGTCGATCCAACTATGGGCGCCGACGCGATTTGCGTTTGTGACCGCGCTCTGGAACCGTTACCTGGATTGGCAGGAAGAGCGCGCCAAGCGGCAACAACAGAAAGAATTAGACAAACGGCGCGTTTCGAAGCCGGTGGTAAAGACGCAGCTGATTCCCTCGCGGCAAGCGCCAACCGAACCGGCTAAAGCTGCACCCGAACCGCGGCGCACCGGCATCGAGCGCATGCTGGAGCCGGAGGTTACCGAGCGGCCTGCGAACTCGACTGGCGGCATTCTGCCTGAGTCCTTGGCTGATCTCGGAGATGCGGGCAGGGATGCTTCGACTGCGAATGAGATCGTTGCGCGATCTCATTCTGCGCTCAGGATGACAGAGTCTCCTGAGGTAACGCAACGCGGCGACAGCGATCACAAGGCTAAGACGACCATGCCGCGAATCGCGGGCGGATATAAATTGCCCTCCAGCAGTTTGCTGCAGCGTCCTGACGAGCAGCAGACCGTGGATGCCGACGAACTCAAGCTACTGGCGCAGGTACTTACAGAAAAATATGCAGAGTTTGAAGTACACGGGCAGATCACGCAGATCAATCCGGGGCCCGTCGTCACCACGTTCGAGTTCAAACCCGATGCCGGGATCAAGTACAGCCGCATTACCAACCTTACGGACGATCTTTGTTTAGCGTTGAAGGCCGAGAGCATTTTGATCGAGCGCATGGCCGGGAAATCGACGGTGGGCATTCAGGTGCCGAACCGCGAGCGCGAGATCATCTGGCTGCGCGAGAACATCGAGTCGCAGGAGTTCATGGGCTCGAAGTCGAAGCTGACCATGGCGATGGGTAAAGACATTAACGGGCGCATCGTCACGGCCGATCTGAACGGCATGCCACACCTGCTGATTGCGGGGTCCACGGGTTCCGGCAAGAGCGTGGCCATCAACGCCTTCATCATGTCGATTCTATACAAGGCGACGCCGGACCAGGTGCGGCTGATTCTGGTAGATCCGAAGCGGTTGGAGTTGGGCAACTACGAAGGCGTTCCGCATCTTTATACGCCGATCATCACCGAGCCGAAGCTGGCGGCGAATGCTTTGCGCAACGCGGTGCGCGAGATGGAACGCCGGCTGAAGTTGCTGGCTGCCAAGGGCGTGCGCAATATCGACCAATACAACCGGCTGTTCGATAACGGCACGCCGAGCTTGTTTGAAGAAGAGTCCGACGACAAGCCGATTCCCTACATTGTGATCATCATCGACGAACTGGCAGATTTGATGATGCTCGATTCGTCGAACGTGGAGGAGTCGATTACGCGGCTGGCGCAGATGGCGCGCGCGGTGGGCATTCACCTGGTGCTGGCGACGCAGCGTCCGTCGGTGGATGTGATTACGGGATTGATCAAGGCGAACTTTCCGGCGCGAATTTCGTTTCGCGTGGCGACCAAGGTGGATTCGCGAACTATTCTTGATGCGAACGGAGCGGAGGCACTGCTGGGCAAGGGCGACATGCTCTACCTGCCTTCGGGATCGGCGCGGGTGCATCGGCTACATGCGCCGCTGGTCACGGAGAAAGAGATCGCGGCGGTGGTGGAGTTCTGGAAGCAGCAAGGGTCGGCGGAATATCAGCAGCAGTTCCTCGAAGCTCCAAAGGACGAACGCGAGACTTCTGGCGGCAGCGACGGTGGCGATGGATCGGAGAGCGGCGGCGGCGAGGACGATCCGCTTTATCAGGATGCGGTGAAGCTGGTGGTGGAGTTTGGGAAAGCGTCCACTTCCCTGCTGCAACGGCGCCTGCGGATTGGCTATGGGCGCGCGGCGCATCTGATCGACCTAATGGAGCAGGATGGAATCGTAGGCGCGGCGGATGGTCCCAAGCCGCGAGAAGTGTTGAAGCGTCCGGATTGGATTTCGGAGATTGAAGAGACGACGCGGTAGAGTGATTGCCGACGCGACCTCAGCCAGCCGAGAGCGCGATAGCTTCCAGTTGTTTCCACATGCTGCTTCCGCACGTAGCATTGCTGTAAGAGTCGGCAAGCGCGTTCCGGTGGTGGTGCAGTCTGACAAGGAAGCGAGCCAAACGCGCGATTATTGCGCCGCAAAGAACGCGGCGCTTCGCGCGGCTCGCCCAGATTCCTCACGGCGCAAAGAACGCTTGTTCGGAATGACAATCAGCCGTGAGTTACAATTGCCAGTTTCCGGATGAGGCCAAAAGTGCCGGTCAGATCGAATGTCAATACGGGCCGCTTGGTTACGGGCATGTTGATGGTGCTGATGGTGTCGCTCAGTTCGAGTAGCGCATTGGCGCAGAGCGGCCCAATTGCCAGATGGGACTTGCTGGTTGGATTTCCTGCACATCAGTATCTGTATCAGTGGCCGCATCTTGGCGGAACTGGCTCGGCACCGGCGGCCACCTGTTCGGTGCAGCCGAATGAAGTGATTGTGGGTGAACCGGTCACCGCATCTGTGAAGACCGACCGCTTCAATCCCAAGCACAAGCTCAGCTATGTCTGGAATCCGATCGACCGCGGAGGCAAGATCATCGGAACGGAAGCAGTGGCCCAGATCGAGACCACCGACGCCGCGCCCGGCAACTACACCGTCTCCGCGCATGTGACCGACGACAAAGCAAAGAAGAACAACGAAGCGAGCTGCACGGCTGATTTCATTGTGAAGCCGGTACCCCCGAAGAATCCGCCGACTCTGTCGTCTGTCTCGGCCAGCCCGATGAGCGTTGCGGCTGGCGGAACGGTAAGTTTGTCGGCCAACTGCACCAGCCCGGACGGCGTTCCGGTTACTATCTCCTGGGCGTCAGTTGGCGGAAGCGTTTCCGGTACTGGCGCTTCGGTAACACTGAACACCGCGGGAGTGGCGCCGGGAGCAGTCGCGGTAAGCGCTACCTGCAGCGACTCGCGTGGGCTGAAGGCTCAGGCTTCGACCGAGGTTACGGTGGAGAATCCGCCTCCGGCTCCAGTTCCGGCTCTGGCACCGCCAAGTGCGGAGATCAAAGTGGTGGAGGCTCGCCTCGCGCTGAAGAGCATTTACTTCGCGACCTCGATGCCCCCAGTCAGCGATCCCAATGCCGGGCTGGTTGAGAGTCAGCAGCAAACTCTGGTGGAGCTGGCCGCCGACTTCAAGAAGTATCTCGAAAGCAAGCCGGGGGCGCACTTGCTGCTGGTGGGCCACGCCGACCCGCGGGGGCGCACTCGATACGATCAGGAACTCTCCGAGCGTCGTGCCGGGCGGGTGAAGAAATTCCTGGTCGAACAAGGCATTCCCGAAGGCAACATTGATACCCAGGCGTTTGGGGCTCTCCATGCCCTGACCGACGCCGCAGTGAAGGATGCGATCGAGAATGATCCTCAGCTCAGCGCGGAAGAGCGTACAAGGGCTTTGAGAAACATGCTGACGATTGTTTTGGCAAGCGATCGGCGCGTGGATATCACGTTGAGCACGACCGGGCAATCGTCGGTGCGGCGATTCCCATTCAACGCCGCGGATGCTTTGACGTTGATCGGCGGCCGGGAAGACGAAGCGAAGAAGAAGAGAGCCGAACCTGCCGCCAAGGAAAAGACGAACGAATAGAAGGCAGGCCAAGCGACCGGATTGGATTTCGGAGATTGAAGAGACCATGCGGTAGGTAATACTGCCCTAAACAGCGACATGGCGAAACGCAATCTGCGGGTGCTCAAATGGCTGGGAACGACTCCCGCAATCGCTGTCTGCACGGCGTGCAACCGCGAATTTAGAGTTCCGCTGGAGTTACTCAAGCGCGTGGCTGGTTCCCAAGAATACTTGAAGGTGCAATTCTCCCGGCACCAATGCGCGCAGGAGCCCAGCCGAGATCCAGTTAGTGGGTGATTCTTTTTCGGCTGCCTGCGAAGAAATGCGCACTGGTGCAGTTTGGCTTACGCGTTGCGCCGGTTAAGCGGGAGATCCTTCGCTACGCCTGAAAAACGGCTCCGCTCAGGATGACAGCCGCCGAGTGATAGTCAAACCGCACTACTACTGAAAAATGTAAGCCGTCTATCTTCGATGGAGTTGCACCACGTATTCCTGATCCGGTGAGGGGGAACTTGGTTTCAGCTCACTGCGGACTGAAGCTGAACTTCACTATTTCGACAGTCTCCTTGGGTCCGGGCTGGTACTTCCACTGCTTGACCGCACGCGCCAAGGCATCTGCGAGCAGAGGGTGGCCGCCGAGAATCTTCACTTCCTTCACCGCTCCATCAGGCGCCACCAGGGCCTGCACCTGCGCGGCTCCCGTCAGCTTCATCCGCTGGGCGATCTCCGGGTACTCGGGAGGAGAGCTGCTTTCCAGCCGCCGTGGCCCTTCAACTGGCGCGGGCAAGTTGGATGCCCCCGTGGGGGAAGCCCCACGCGCCTTGGCCAGCGCCAGAATCTTCGAGCTGAAATGTATCTCGGAGCGGTCCAGAGCGTCAGCATTGACTTCAAAACGGATGGTTCCATGATCGCGGACTAGATTGATCATGCCCCCTTGCCGCAGAAAGGAATCGTCCTCACCCACTAAAAGCAAGCCCGGCCGCGTCAGGCCGTCCATGTCGGCCTGGGTATGCTTCTTTTCTGAGGCGCGAAAGAAAACGAGATGGCACAACGCCATCTCCTCCACGGAACTGACCCGTTTGACCAGCAAGGGATGGCCCCCGATCATTTTGCCCGCGACCACGGCCTTCAGGACATCGAGAAACTCTTCATCCCCGCCGTTCACTCCGATCACCAGAGGCGACGGACCATCCGCCAACGCGGTGCTGGGCCACTCCGCGAGTTTTGCGAAGTTCAGAAGATATGCCGCTTTGACTTGGTCTTCCGACGCATTCTTCTGCTGCGCCCACGCCAGAAGCGGTAGCGCCAATAGGGCAAGGCAAATTCCCAGGGTTGCCCGGGGCGGCGACCGCCGGGGCAACGATTCGTCTTTGCCCGAGAAGTGCATTCTGAGCTTCAAAACCTGCCCGTGAGTTTAATGCGGAAGGTTCTTCCATCCTGTTGAATGCTGTCTTCTGGGTCCTCCGGGCGGCCGGGGTCGAAATACTTCTTGTTGAAGACGTTATAAACGGTGGCGGAGAGATCCATGTGCTTCCCCAGCGTGTGTCCCAGCAACGTGAAATTGAGAACGGAGAAGCCACCGAGAGTGTTTCCCGCCAAAGTCTGGACCGAACTGGTGTATTGCGCGTCGAGGTTAGCGAATAGGCGCTGCCGCACCATGGGGTAGCTCAGATCTAATTTGCCCAGGTGCTGGGGAGAATTGGCGAGAATCTGTTGGGTTACCGGCTGCTCCGCATCTACGTAACTGTAGCTCGCTCTGCCTTGCAGATCGCCAGCCAAGCGCGCGTCCAACTCGACCTCCACACCGGTGGCGACGGCTTTATCGGAGTTGAAGTACTCCTCCTGGTTATCGCTGGGATTGGTTCCGAGCGTGATGAGATGGTCAATCCGGTTGCGGAAGACGCTGCCCGAGAGCGTGAAATGCGGGCCGAGTTGTTGTTCGACAATTCCTTCCAGGCTGCTGATCGTTTCTGGCACGAGCTTCGGGTTGTCCTCGAAGAACGCTCCGTAGTCGGGCGTGAGTTCGAAGGGTTCGGGGGCACGAAACGCCGTACCGTAGAGCAGTTTCAGGGTGGTGGGCTGGGCGAGATGGTAAATCAATCCCAGACGCGGGTTGGTGGTTCCACCGAAATCAGAGTAATGGTCGTAGCGAAGGCCGGCGCTCAGGGTCAGTTTGTGGAGGATGGCGAATTCATCCTGACCGTAGAAGGCATAGATCCTGGAACTGGCGGGGACGGCAACGAAGATGTTGCCGAGGGCGGTGTAGTCGCCCTGGTCCTGGCGCAGGTTGTCGACGATCTCGGTGCCGAAGGTGATCTTGTGTTTTTGCAGAGTTCGAGTCAGAGTGGCTTCCCCGTCCAACCAATTTCCGCGGAAGGAGTAGGTGTCAACGGTGGTGGCGGGGTCGGGCAGGCCTGTGGAGTAGGCGACTGGCGCTTGCAGGCGGGCCTGGTCGTAGGAAGTTCGAGCCATTAAGTTCCAGTTCCCGCCGATGGAATGCTGGTAGCTAAGATCGAAGTATTGATGGTAGTCGAGGTTGCGGGTGCGAGGATCGTTGAACAGCGTACCATAGTACGCGGTGGGGACGCCTTTATCGCGGGCCCGGAATAACACCTGCAAGGTGAACCCGTGAAAGCCGATGGTGGCCAGGGCTTGTTGAAAGTTTTCGTAGTCCGTGTTTTGCGTAATGCCGTAATTGGTGGTGGGGCTGTCGAACTGGGGGAAGAAAAGGGTCTCTCCCTGGCTGTTGTAGAAGGTGCCGGAAAGCAACATGTCGATTCCTTTGTATTGGGCTCCGTAAGAGGCGCGTCCCTGGTAAGTACCGAAGCTGGCGGGGGCAAAGGAGAGTTCGAAACCTTTGAGTTGCGGCGCCTTGCGAGTGATGACGTTGATGACGGCAAAGAAGGCCTCGTCGCCGTAAAGCGAGGAACTGGGGCCGCGGATGATTTCGACCCGTTCGATCAGATCCACGTCCACCAGGAACTCGGTGCCTACATAGGGCTCGCCGAAGACGTTGTCGTTGATACGGTGGCCGTCAATCAATACCAGAATGCGGTTGTTCGAGTCTCCCAAACGACCGAAGCCGCGTACGCCCACGAAGCTGTAATCGCGATCGTAAGTGATGTAGAAGCCGCGCACACTCTCCAGAATGGCGGCGAGGGTGGGATAGCCGTATTTTTGGATCTCATCCGCAGTAATGACGGTAACGGAAGAAGGTGCATCGCTGGTGCTCTGCATGTGCTTCGAGGCGCTGTAGACCTGGATGTTTCCCAGTTCCTCCAAGCTGGCTTCCCCGAGGTCCTTCGTTCCATCCTGGGCGGCCGCGGGCAGGGCAAATGTAAGAAATATGATCAACCATGAGCTAGCCGGGATGCGTCGACTGGCTGGCGGCAGGGGCTGGCGAGGCGAACGTAGGACCCAAGCTGTTCTGGCGACACTCATGGAGCCTCCCGAGACGGTCCGAAGCGCGGGCCTCGACCCTGAGGCTTGCGCTCACGCCCCTACGGTCATCTTCGGCAGGACCTTGATTCGTCTCCAGTGGGTTGGGTTGGTTACTTTCGGGTCACGACAGGTGCGGGAGATGCTGTCGGTTCGAGCGATTCCGCATTGCACATGCAAGAGCGAGGCAGGCTCTGAGCGGCACGGCTGGCGCCGTGCCCTTCCCAGAACAAATCAATAACAGCCTCAAGGCTTAGAACCGTGGGTGATGCGTCTAGCGGTGGTGTCGCTCTTCCGGCCGTGCACGGCCTTCGCGCGGGGCACGCCGCTCTTCCTCGCTGCGTCCGATTAATTTGTGGCCTTCCACGCGCGGTCCCGGACCCCAGCGATGCAAGCCGGCGTATCCCGGGTGGACGTAGAAGCCGCGATTGGCCCAGGTGCGTCCCCAAACGACGTTGTTGATGAATAGGGCGTGCGCGCCCCAGTCAAAGCGGATGCCGCCCCATCCCCAGGGAGCAAAAAAGCCGCCGATGTTGATACCGAAACCGAAGCCGATCGCTCCACCCACGAAGAAGCCCGGGCGCGGCGGCCAGAAGACAACCAGCGGGTCGTAGGCCGGCACGCAAATAAATCCGGGATCGACCGGATCGATATCGATGTAGGGGCCGGAGGCGTTGACTACGATTTGACCGTTGCTGCGCAGATAGCCATAATCTTTTGCTTTTTGGCGCATGCGCTGGACCGCATCCATCACGTCTTGACGTTGGGCGAGAAAGGCATCGCCTAAGCTCCTCGTCCAATCCAGGTCCGAAGCCATGGTCTCGAGAACGGAGGGAAAAGGAAGCAGCGCCTGGACGCTGGGATCCCAGGGGAGATGGTCTTCGTTGATGGCGTTCGCGAGCGCGTCTCCACTTAGGTAGTGGTGTTCATCGGCCCATTTGGCGGCGTCGGGAATCTGGTCGGAAAAACCTGCGGCAGCGAGAACCTGGGCCAGAAGCGAATCGGGATACAGCGCGATGCGCGAGACCATCTTGTCCAGTTGTTCCGGCGTGTAGGAAGGAGGGGCTTGAGCCGGCGGCGGCGCCTGGTCCTGTGCCTGCGCTGACGTAGCTAAGCTTGCGGCCAGGAGTGCCGCGGCTAGAACGGCCATGGTTAGTTTGATGTTTCGTTTGCAATGTCGCATTTTCTTTCTCCTTAGCTTTTGCTCTGCAATGATTGATGGATGCGTTTTCTTGTCTGCTCGTTGCTGGGATTTGTAATTGGAGCCGCACTTTCGCGCAAAAGTATACTCCGGAGGCAGAAGTGGGAGTAAGCGGATTGTGGAAATAAGAAAAAACCGGCCAACCGACAAAAAAGGCTGGGAAGGACCGCAGGGATTTGATCGGCTCAACGGGTCCGGGGTTTGCGCCAGGAGCGAAGATTCACGACGTAGAGACCAATGCAGAACACGTTGGCAGGGATGAATCCGAATTGCGCGGTCCGGAAGCCGATGAGGCAGACGACTACGCTGTTAATAGCCGCCAGAATCCAGCCTTCCCAGCAGCGCCTTCCTACCAGAATGGTTGAAACAATCGTCAGTATGCAGGACAGATAATCGAGTTTGAACAGCACCGCAGCCTCCTCAACGATACGAGTATGTCGCAGCGTTAGCGGATTGTCTGTGAACGGAAGTGATCGTCCAAAGGTTCGGGTTCAGTCTCGGATAGAATTCTCCCGAACGTCTCCCACAAGAGAGGAGTATTGCGATGAAGGTTCTTACCGAATACTTAAAATTTCATACCAAGACACATCGGGCATACGTACATCTCACGCCGCAAGTGGAGGAAATCGTGCGCAAGAGCGGAGTGCAAGAGGGGATGGTGCTGGTTTCCGCCATGCACATCACGGCGGGTGTTTATGTGAACGACAACGAGAGCGGACTGATCGAGGACATCGACCAGTGGCTGGAGCACCTGGCTCCGTTTCGCAAGAACTACCGGCATCACGAAACCGGCGAGGACAATGGCGATTCGCATTTGAAGGCGTTGTTGATCCACCACGAAGTGATTGTGCCGATTACCGCCGGCAAGCTCGACCTGGGGACGTGGCAGCGAATCTTCTATGCGGAATTCGATGGGCAGCGGGACAAGCGGGTGATCGTGAAGGTTATGGGGGAGTGAGAGCAGTGGCCAGTGGCCAGTGACCAGTTTCTGGCTTGGGCATTTTGATGCGATTTGTCGAGTTATCAGGCAGCGGCTTGCTCGCGTAATCTTAAATCCGTACCATCGAGGACTGCAGCTAGCGTATTCCGCGAGCTGCGAACGGAGGATTCATGAGTGACGAGCTTCAAGAGCTACAGGAAAATGCCGAGCACGCACACCACAACCCAAGCATGGCGCCGGTCTCGCTGACGATGGCAGTGCTGGCGGTATGCGTGGCGGTGGTGTCACTGTTGGGGCACCGGGCGCACACGGAGGAAGTGGTGCTGCAGGCCCAGTCTTCCGACAAGTGGGCCTATTACCAGGCGAAGAATATTCGGGAGCATGAGGACATCCTGTTCACCGAAATGGCGGCTGTGGTGGCCAGCAATGATGCCGCGGCGGTGGCCAAGGTCCGCGAAAAATACAGCCAGGAGGCGGAAAAATACAAACACGACAAGGACGAGATTCAGGAGCAGGCACGCGAACTGGATCGCGAAGGTGCGATGGAGATGCGGCGAGCGGACCGGTATGACCTGGCGGAAGTGTTTCTGGAAATTGGGCTGGTGGTCACCTCGATCACGCTGCTTTCCGGGCGGCGCATTTTCTGGCATTCGGGGATTGTGTTGAGCGTGGTGGGAGTCGCAGTTGCGGTTATGGGTGCGCTGGTGAAGTGAAGCCTGATCTGGTGACGCTGAACCCGTGAGGGCGAACGATGGTGCAGACGATGTGGTCTGGAGCAAGCCACGGAAGACGAAGGTTCGTCACCATGCCGATGATTCGGCAGGCAGAGACAAAACAAGGAGCAGACAGTCGCGTCGAATGCAAGGGATTGAGGTGAAGAGGTTTGCGACTGGTCTGGCATCTCAAATGCACGGGTTGCGCAATCTGGCTGCTGTTGCAAGTCTCAGGGGGCAGGACTAGGGGTGGAGGTCTGAGATTCATAGAGCAGTTGGACGGAGGGCACGATGCTCAGCCACTGCGCCAATTCGGAATGCGCAAGACCTTTTCTCCGGCTGCGCCAAGGCAAGCTGTTTCTGGTGGAGAAAGAGTGTGGGGTGCCGTCGGGAGAGTCGACCCCGCCGTGTTTACCCCAGAAGCAACCGCCCCGGCGCGTGGAGCGGTACTGGTTATGTGACGAGTGCGCGAAGGTCTGGACGTTGGTTCACGACCGGCACCAAGGGATCGTGTTAGTGCCATTACCCCCACCACCGGCCAGCGCAAGACCGGCAATGGGACACGTGTGCCGCGAAACGGCGTAGGGGGGGCGGGTTTCCATAACTACGAATGATCTTTTGCGGGCAGAGCTGCCCCAGGATAAGAACTCGGGAGCCAGCATTCCTCCTGCAGCCACCGATCTAGTCGCCGCCGGCGCGGCGATGCGGCGCACGATATCCCATGCCCATGGAGATGTGCCGGGCCGCGTCTTTGAGCGCATCGAGGATGCGGGGCATGGTCTGCGGGCTGACTTGCTGGGTGGTGCCGCTCAAGCCCAGGGCGGCTTCGATGGCGCCGTGATCGTTGAAAACCGGTGCGCCAACGCAACGAGCGCCAAGGTTGTTCTCCTCGTCGTCCACGGCATAGCCCTGGGTACGTACTTTTTCCAGTTCCTTGAGCAGACGCGGCTGCGTGGTGAGGGTCTTGGGCGTACGCTTTTCCATGCCGCTCCTGCTCAGAATCTGCTCCAGTCGATCTTGCGGAATATACGCAACCAAGGCCTTGCCCACGCTGGTGGCATGGACGCGCATGCGGCGGCCCACCCAGGTATCCATCCTAATAAATCCTTCCGGCTCAACCTTCTCGATATAGACGGCGTCCGATCCATCCAGAATCGCCAGGTGGCAGGTAAGGCCGGTCTGTTGGGTGAGGTGACGCATGATGGGCAATGCCACCCCGCGCACATCCAGTCCGCTCAACGCTCCGCGGCTTAAGCTTAGGATCTTCAGCCCCACCCGGTATTTTCCCGATTCCTCGTCGCGAGTCAAGTAGGCCTGGGTCTCCAGGGTGCGCAGAATGTAACTCGCGGAACTCTTTGGAATGTTTAGTTTACGGCTGATTTCTGCGTTGCTGAGGCCGTCGGCTTCCCGCGCCACGGCTTCCAACATGGCAAGAGCGCGCTCAACCGCGGCGGACGGCGAATCGGACGAAGGAGAAGGCATACCCAAACGTTATGGTAGCAAAACTGTAGGCGGACAATAAAATGAATGTATGTTCATTATATTGAACATACGCCTTGACCCTGCCAGGCGGATGACCTACGCTTCGCCAGTATGATGAATTTGTGTTCATTATATTGAACACATAGGGTCAAGATGTTTTAGCCAGAGGAACTCGACCATGCCCAGTGCAACTGCCGATTTACCCGAGACAGCCGGTCGGCTGAACCCGATCAATAGTGCGCCGGTGGGCTTTGATGGGGCCGGGGATTTGCCGGCGGGGTTCTGGAAGTTCTTCCTGCCGCTGCACCGGGTGTTTACGCCGCGGCAGCAGAAACTGGCGGCGCAGCGAATTGAGGTGCTGCAGGCCGCGCTGGAGGGGCACAAACCCGCGCACCGCTTCCCTTCCGACACCGTGCGAAACGGCTGGCGCATCACGCTTCCGACTTGGTGCCAGGATCAGCGCAACCAGATGACGGGTCCGGCCGAGGATGCGGAGCTTTGCGTCAAGATGCTGAACTCGGGAGCTCCCGGCGTGATGCTGGATCTGGAAGATTCCTGCGTGAACGCGTGGTCGCATCACGAAACCGGCGTGGCCAACATCCTGGCCTGCCTGCGCGGCGAACTCACCTACTACGACAACAAGCGGCAGCGCACGGTGGCGATTAACCCCAGCAGCACAGTGGTCTTCACGCGTCCGCGCGGATTACATATGAACCAGGCCGGGCTGATTGCCGGGGAAATGGTTTCCGCGTCCTTGTTCGATGTGGCGCGGGTTTTCTTTGGCGTCGATCCCACGGAGCTGAAGCATCCACTGTGTTTCTACGTTCCGAAGTCGGAATCGGCGGAGGAAGCGCTGTGGTGGCGCGATCTGTTCCAGGCTCTGGCCAAATGGCGCGGACTTCCGCAGGACTCGATCAAGTGCATGGCGCTGGTGGAGTCGCATCCGCTGGCATTCCAGATGGAGGAGTTCACCTATAATCTGCGCGAACACCTGATCGGATTGGACCTGGGCCGCTGGGATTACATGGCGAGCCTGATCCACTTCAACCTGGACGATCCGGACTGGGTGCTGCCGGATCGCAATACGATTCCACACGACATTCCGTTTTTTCAGAACCTGCGCGAGCTGATGCCCGAGATCTGCCATCATCGCGGCATCCTTGCCATCGGCGGGATGACGGCGCTGTTTCCCAGCCGGGAAGACGCGGAGCTGAATGCACGCGCGTTGTCCGTTCTCGAGAAGGATAAGAAAAACGAGGCCGAGTGCCTCATGGATGGAGCGTGGACCGGGCATCCCGATCAGAACGCGATTGCGGTCGCGCAGTTTCCTTTCCCGAACCAACTGCAGGCGCGGCCAAGAAATGCGAGCCGCTATCCCGATCTGCGGCCCGCGCCAAGAGGCGTGGGAGAAAGCACGGTCAACGGAACGCGCGCGGCGGTGCGCACGGTGATCCGGTACCGTCACGGAGTGTTGAGCGGAAACGGCGCGAGCCTGCTCGATGGATACATGGAAGATCTTGCGACCGACCGGATTTACCGGTTGATGATCGCGCAGCGGGTGCGGCATCGCGGCCTGACGGTGATCACCGACGAGCAGGGCCGGAATGTGAAACACACCCCGGAGTTCGTGACACGGCTGTTCGATGAGGAGCTCGACCGGTTGCTGCAAGAGCTTCCGGCGGGCGCGAGTGCGGAAGAAAGAGAACGATTCCGGCTGGCCCGCGAGCTGAGCGAAGCGATGATTGTGAACGGTGAATTCGATCCGGCATAAAGCGGCCCCAGAAGGAGACCATCTATGAACGGGCGCATGGGAGCGGTAGCGGGCGCGGACGTAAGAAAAACGCGCAATCAGGAACCGATCGATTGGAGACGGATTCTCGAAAGGATCATTGAGACCCTGCTGATTGCGGCCGTCATCAGTCTGGTTGGCATCGTCATTAACATGCATACGGAGGTCCGGATCCTGCAAGACCGTCTCAACGGCAGCGCACACGAGTCTCGGTCCGAAGGTGGTCAAGGCGCATCGCAACAACCGACCAACGGAGGGTCAAACCCCGGATCAGGGCATGACAGCGTAAAACCAGAGGAACTTTGCCCGATCATTGAACGCCAACAAAGAACGCACGTGAAGGAGAGCTTTGGAGAATGGGCCTCGGAGTCCTTTACTGAAGACGACCTGAGGCGATTCCAGGAACAGGACATCCCAAGACGAATCACTAACGAATTGAAGCGGGACAACACATTTATCTCCGTGGTCCTGGCGATCCAGGCGTTGCCACCAAACAAGCGCCAGTCGTTGCTGGAAGCGTGCACAAAACCACTGCATCCCACTTGGGCACAACTCGGGAAAATCAGTCCCGAGGGCCAAACTGATGCTGGGCAGAAGGCCGAGATCATGATCGCCACGGCCGTCGTTGACTTAGTTAAAACGTTGGTTAGACTTCCAAGGTCTGAGATTGAAAAACTCTATACATAAGGTCCAGTTTTATTGGAAATTCAGGCCCCCAGCCAAATTCATTACCAGGAGAAAATACAGATGTCCGCCAAGGAAAATCGAAGCCAGCACACGCCTCAACCCATCACCCCCTTCATGAGCGACGAGGAAAGGGCGTCGCAAGCCGCGCTGGCTGAAGCGTGCCTGAATCATGAGTGGACGAACAATCCGCGATGGCAAGGAATCGAGCGTCCTTACACGGCAGAAGATGTGCTGCGTCTCCGCGGGTCGATTCATATTGAGCACTCGCTGGCTCGGCTGGGGGCGGAGCGGCTGTGGGAACTGCTGCAGACCGAGCCTTACGTCAACGCGCTCGGCGCTGTGACGGGTAACCAGGCCGTGCAGCAAGTACAGGCGGGGCTGAAAGCGATCTATGTGAGTGGATGGCAGGTAGCGGCGGACGCGAACAATGCGGGACAAATGTATCCCGACCAAAGCCTGTATCCGGCGGATAGCGTTCCCAACTTGTGCCGTCGCATCAACAGCGCCTTGCAGCGCGCCGATCAAGTACATCACGCGGAAGGGAAAGTTGCCCCCGCGCAGACCTGGTTTGCGCCGCTGGTGGCGGACGCGGAAGCCGGGTTCGGCGGAACGCTCAATGCGTTTGAACTGATGAAAGGGATGATCGAGGCGGGTGCAGCCTGCGTGCATTTCGAGGATCAGCTTTCGTCGGCCAAGAAGTGCGGACACCTGGGCGGCAAGGTTTTGGTTTCCACCACCGAAGCTGTTCAGAAGCTGGTTGCCGCGCGTCTTGCGGCCGATGTGATGGGCGTGCCCACGCTGATCATGGCCCGCACTGACGCCGACAGCGCTCACCTGCTCACCAGCGACATTGACGCGCGCGACCGCGCTTTCTGCACCGGCGAGCGCACGCCGGAGGGTTTCTATCGCATTCGCGGAGGGCTCAATTCCGCCATCGCTCGCGGTCTCGCCTACGCGCCCTATGCCGACCTGATCTGGTGCGAAACCTCGCATCCCGACCTGGAAGAAGCTCGTCTGTTCGCCGAGGCGATTCACGCGAAGCATCCGGGGAAGATGCTGGCCTATAACTGTTCGCCGAGCTTCAACTGGCGCAAGAATTTGGACGAAGCGACGATCGCCCGCTTCCAGCAGGCGCTGGCGGGGATGGGATACAAGTTCCAGTTTGTCACACTGGCCGGCTTTCATGCGTTGAACCTCAGCATGTTTGAATTGGCGCGCGGCTATAAGGCGGCCGGCATGACCGCCTATTCGCGTCTGCAGGAAAAAGAGTTCAGCCGGGAGATGCAGTACGGCTACGAGGCGGTGAAGCACCAGCGCTTCGTGGGAACAGGATACTTTGACCAGGTGCAGCAGGTAATCAGCGGCGGTCTCTCATCGACTATGGCGCTGAATGGATCCACGGAAGCCGAACAGTTCACCGACAAGAAGCCGCTGGTTCGACCGAAGCACGGACCGGATGCGGCATGCCAACCAATACTAGGAGACTGCCCCCACACGACCGTTCAAATCGATGCCGGTGCCGACGAGATGCTGCTTCCCTCCGGCGACTAGGATACCGGCCACACGGTGCCGGGTGCGGCGGAGCAATTCTGGTAGTGGGCTAATTAGCCCACTACCGCAATTCTCTACAAGCTTCTGATCATAAGGCGTCTGCCTTGCGCCTCCAGCTTCCAAAGTGGAGTTCTAACGAGTAAAGGCCTGGTGCGTGAGTAAAGAGTAAAGTCAGGGGGGCCAACTGATGCGGTCTCAGGCGACGCTTCTATCGCTTACTGGGAAGCTGGAGGGGCCTTCACGGCAGACTCGGCTGAGCACCGATAATAAGCAGCGGGCTACTTCGTCTTTGGAAACGAACGCATCAATTGCATCCAACACCTGTTTGGGAACCGCGTCGTCACTGGAAACCATGACGATTGGAACTTGTGGTCTGATGCGCTTTATTTTGGTCGCGACCTCATGCCCATTCATCTCGGGCATGTGATAGTCGACGATCACGGCGGCAACCGGGCAGACTTCCGCAAGTTGGAGGCCCAGTCGGGCGGAGGCTGCGGTCAGTACTTCGTATCCGCGTCTCTCCAGTAGTGCCCGGTGGTAACTCAACACGCCGTCATCATCGTCGATACACAGAATAGTTTTTCCAGCCGAGCAGTTGGACATCAGCTCATAACTCCCCACATTACGAATGATCGAGGATGTACCCGGCTAAAGCTGTTCAATTGTGAACACTTTTTGTCCCACCTGTTGTGCAAGTTGGCCCTGGTCAAGGAACTCCTGCGCTCGATGTGTGTGGGTCCGACACTTGTGTCGCCCTACAATTGCGTGGCAAATTCAGGGAAAGACAACGGCAGTCAGTCACCAGCGGAGAGCGCGGACGGGGCGCGACATCTGGATGACCGCACAGGTGGAGGCACTTAATCGTGCAGAACTACATTGAGCAGAGAGCTGTGGACTTGCAAAGCGCCTTCCGTGCCGCCGGCGTAGTGAATAAAACCCAGCTTTCTGAACCGGTTCATAAAGAAGCTGACACGAGAACGCGTCGTCCCAACCATTTCGGCCAAGGTTTCCTGGCTGATCTTAGGCACTACGGTTTCTGGAATGCCCTCTTTACCGAAATGAGCTAGCAATAGAAGGACGCGGGCAAGTCTCTTTTCGCTGGAGTTAAAGAGTTGGTCGACCAGATCCTCTTCGTAGCGGATATTACGCGCCAGCAAGTACGCCACAAACATCTCAGAAAACGAGGGTTCGCGGTGCAGCGCCTCCATCATCGTTTTCTTGTCCACCCGCAGGATTTCGCAATCCGTCATGGCCGCAGCCGAGCCCATACGCAAGAGTTGACCTGCCAGTGAACCCTCGCCGAAAAAATTCCCCACGCTCACAATCGCGATTGTCGCTTCCTTGCCGGCTTGGGACACGACAGTGAGCCTCACTCTGCCTTTCTGAACATAGAAGATGGCGTCCGCCGCGTCCCCTTGCGCAAAGATCATTTCTTTCTTGGCAACAGACAGGATTTTCCTGCCATCGCCAATCGTAGCGAGGAAAGTATCGGAGTCAAATACGGGTTGCTTATTTGTTGTCACAGGGGGGCTCATAGAAAACCATTATAGCCCTCCTGCAGGGGGTTCAATATTGACAAAACGCGGGCGCAGCGGGACTTTCAGAAGTGAGCTGTTCTGCACAGTATTCGAGGAATGAATGAGCGATTCTGAGCTGTTTGCTTCGAGGTGGCCGCCCTCTTCCTGAGCGGAAGATTGTGCGACAGTGGTCAGTTTTGAACAGTCTTACTTCTTCACTTGTTCCATCATAGATACCGCAGCGGACATGAGATACCTTTAATTCTCGATTCGTTGCCGTCACGAATTCTTCCTATGGATCTCGTGATATTTCCCAGGAGACACCACATGTTTAAGAAGTCAGTTTTCCTCACCATTCTTGCTCTTACCATTCCGTTCGCCGCCTTCGCGGGCAGCAGCGTTGACTTCACCAACAGCGGCGGCACTCTTTCAGGCACCAGCACTGGCTTGAGCCTCTCAGGATCCTCACTCATTGCGGTGGATGGTCTGAATGGAGGAGGGCTGATTACCGGGAACGATCTGGGGACATTGAGCTTCAGCACCGGCGACCTCAGCACGGGTAGCTTGCAGATGGGCGGGACATTTGCAGCGGGCGGCGTGTTCAACATAACGGGCAACGGCAGCAGTGGTATTCCGACTGGCACGATCTTCAGCGGTTCCTTTACCGGACCGGTGACTTGGACGCTTATAACTTTGGCCAACGGCACTCACAACTACACCCTGACCGGTTCTTTGACGGGCACATGGTCCGACGGCACCACGGTGAGTGGCGCCACCGTTCAGTTGACGATCAACACCGGGAAGGGGTTCTTCAACGGGAGCACGACCATTTCCAGCGGAGATACTAACTTCACGACGAGCACAGTTCCAGAGCCCGGCACGCTCGGACTTCTGGGTACTGGGTTGGTCGGTGTGGCAAGCATCGTTCGGCGCAAGCTGAAGTCGGCGATAGTCTAGGCGTTACTGCGATTACTGTTTATCCAAACCCCGCTCAGGCTGACCCTGCGGCGGGGTTTCTCTCGGAGGAATGGATGTCATCGACGGTTAAAGTGGGCACGATTCTGATGAGGGAGAGCATGGAGCAACTGTTCGAGTTGGAGAGTGAACCCTGCCCGGGAAACTGGAGTGTGGTCAAGAATTTGGATGGAGTCTCTCTCGATCGCAAGATTCGTGCCGCGGGATGGCACTTCTTATTCATGGCGGCAGAAGTCAAGGTGATGTTCTTCGGCGCTTTGAAACCCAGAAAGATACAGGACGCATTGCGGCAGATTCTGGCGAAGGTGAAGCCGCAACACTTCAATAGCCTCGAAGTCACTGGAATTGCCGCCAGGCATTTTCTCGGCGTTCCTTATGCCGTTGTTACTGCACACTCTCGACACGTCCAGCAAAGCTGCTGCCTGGACAGCGTTGAAGTACGGTGCGCATCGCAGCAGAACTGGGAATCGGCTAGAGCCTGAGCGCGCTTCCCAGGAAGGAGTGAGAACAATGGCGCCCGGTGAAAATCAGAGTCTCGATCAAATTATTGAGTCTGCAATCGTTATGTCATGGGCGGACTTGATGCACGGAACCGAAGCTGGCCTGATTCATGTTGAATACGGCTTCGCTCCCGGCGGCACCTTGGACTACCTGAAAGTTTGGTCATCCATAACCCGAGGCCATTGGCTTCTGGCCTGTGAGTACTGGATGTCGCCTTCCACATTCCACGGCGCCGGCATCAGCTTCGATAACGGATACCAGTCGGAAGGACTGGCGCATATTCTGGGATTTGTCATGCAGCACCAGGACGCGTTCGCACTGCCTCCGAACCTTGGCCGGCAGGGACTGCTCCAGATTGGAACGCCCACAACAGAAGAAAGCACAGCCGCAGCGGCAGCCGTAAATCGAGCTTTCGATCGCCTCGGCTCGATCTTCGCTGAACCTGTTTTGGCCTAAGTTCTGGGCACTGATCTATTTGTCCGTTGAAAGCCAGCCAAATCGTTTCTACTGTCAAGCTACTTGTCCGAGGCAGCTAAACGCCGATCCCGATGCGGGTTGATGCGGGGCTGGCCGGTGCTAAGCTCGCACTTTTCCCCCGGCTTCGCGCCACACGTAGGGCAGCGAATCGCTAATACTGCTTCCTCTTTGGCTTTCATCGCCCCAGATTGAAGCCTCGCGCCACCAGAAAGCTGGTCAAAATTGATCAGTCGGCAAGTCCACTTTCGTTGAATACTGACAAGAGCCAAGTTTCAATCCATCCTAAATTGCTTAGAGCGGCCCTAAGAGGACTCTACGGGCACTTGTTCTGAGCGGAACCTAGGAAAAATGGCGATACCAATCACAGTGCTTCCAAATCGGACCCTAGAAATTGTCAGTCCCCGCCCGTTGGTGCGGGAGGAAACTTCAAGCGCCCGCGCGCGATCGCATTCGAAGCCATCGCTGCCCAGTCGCATCGCCGTGATCGGGAATTATCTTCCGCGGCAATGTGGAATCGCTACGTTCACCACCGACCTGTGCAGCGCAATCTCCGCAGAGTACGGGAATGCTCGATTGTTGGCACTCCCGGTCAACGACACCGATGAAGGGTACGACTATCCGGGGCGGGTACGATGGTCGCTTGCTCAGGACACCCTGGCCTCGTATCAGGAAGCGGCTGAATTCCTGAACTTCAACAATATCGACATGGTNNCGAGTATGGAATTTTCGGCGGTCTAGCCGGAAGCCACATTTTGCATCTGCTGCGCCGCCTGAAAATGCCGGTTGTGACCACGCTGCACACGGTTCTGCGCGAGCCGGACCCTAATCAACTGATGGTGATGGAAGAGATTGCGGAACTCTCGGATCGCCTTATCGTCATGAGCCAGCTGTCGTCCCAGTTCCTGCAAGAGATTTTCAGGGTGCCTAGCAACAAGATCGACATGGTTCCCCATGGCGTACCGGATCTGCCTTTTCTCGACCCAAATTTCTATAAGGACAGGTTTGGGGTCGAAGGGAAGGCGGTTCTACTCACGTTCGGCCTGCTCTCGCCGAACAAGGGAATCGAAAACGTAATTCAGGCCCTGCCAGAGATTTTGTCCAGGCACAAGAATGTCGTTTACATCGTTGCAGGCGCGACCCATCCTCATATCCTTCGCCGCGAGGGTGACAAGTATCGAGCCCGCTTGCAAGCCTTGGCGAAAGAAGTGGGAGTGGAATCGCAGGTGATGTTCCACAATCGCTTTGTCAGCCCGGAAGAGATGGTCGAGTTTATCGGCGCCGCGGACATTTACATCACACCTTACCGGCATGAGGCGCAGGTCGTTTCCGGTACGCTCGCCTATGCCCTCGGGGCAGGCAAAGCGATCATCTCGACTCCGTACTGGCACGCGATCGAATTATTGGATGATCGGAGAGGTGCGCTGGTGCCTTTCCAAAATCCCGACGCGATTGCGCAAAAGACAATCGAACTCCTGGACACTCCAGCGATCCGTCACGCCATGCGGAAACGCGCCTATCTATTCGCACGGGAGATGATCTGGAAAAGGGTCGCGCAGGGCTATATGGAGAGTTTTTCACGGGTGCGGAGCGATCGCATGGAAAATCCCCGCGTTCAGTTCGCGGCGCGCGCTACACCCAAAGATCTCAATCGGCTGCCAGAATTGAAGCTGGATCATGTCAACGCGTTGACCGATGATACGGGAATGCTGCAGCATGCGATCTTCACCGTCCCCAATCGAGGCGAGGGTCATACAACCGACGACAATGCCCGCGCACTCATTCTTATGGCGATGCTGGAGCGTTCGGGCAAGGATCAACCGGAGAAGGATCAACCGGAGAACGATGAGCGAGAGAAACCCAATTTGCCGGTTGCGAATTTCTCGGCCCGTTATTTGTCGTTTCTGGAGCACGGGTTCAATCCGGCGAAGGGCAGGTTCAGAAACTTCCTCGGCTATGATCGGCACTGGAACGAAGCTGCGGGTTCTGAAGATTGTCACGGACGTGCCGTGTGGGCGCTGGGCACGGTTCTGGGGCGGTCCAGCGATCATGGATTGCGGTGTGCTGCCGGCCGTCTATTCGAGTTGTCCCTGCCTGCAGTGGTGGAGTTTTACAGTCCTCGTGCCTGCGCCTACGCTCTCCTCGGAATTCAGGAATATCTCGATTCGTATCGCGGCGACCGCGACGCGCAGAAGATCAGATCGGTACTGGCTGGGCGACTGCTCGCCATGTATGAGTCGATCCGCCGCCCGGATTGGAAGTGGTATGAGAGCGTTCTGGCTTACGGAAATGCCAGACTGCCCCAGGCCATGCTGCTGGTCGGTTCGGTTTGCTCGGATGATCGCATGGTCTTCGCGGGGCTCGAAGCGCTCGACTGGCTCACCGAAACTCAACGCTCGGAAACTAACGGCCACTTTGTGCCGATCGGGTCGCAAGGCTTTTATCGTCAGGGCGGTGAAAAGGCCCGCTTCGATCAACAGCCGATTGAAGCGGCCGGCGCGGTAGCTGCGTGTCTGCAAGCGTACCGCGTAACCGGCGAGAGCCGCTGGCGCGACGAAGCCTGGTCGGCATTCAATTGGTTCCTGGGCGACAATGACCTCCAGCTTCCTCTTTATGATTGCGTCACCGGCGGCTGTCGCGACGGGCTTCATCCCGACCGCGCCAATGAGAACCAGGGGGCAGAATCGACGCTGTCGTTCCTGATGGCGCTGCTGGAAATGCGCGCTCTGCAAGACGGTAAACCAACGGAAACTCCATCATGACCATGCCCACGCAAAATGTAATCAGTCCTCCGAATACTCGCTTTGAGCCATTGCTTCTTCGGCATCCCGCCAACCCGATCCTGACCAGTAAAGATTGGCCGTACTCCATTAACAGTGTGTTCAATGCGGGTGCGACTTTGCTGGCGGATGGAACGACTTTACTGCTGTGCCGGGTCGAAGATCGCCGCGGGTTGTCGCATCTTTGCGCCGCGCGTTCCGCAAACGGCGTCGATGGTTGGCAGATTGACAGCGAACCGACGTTGATGCCCAGCCCGAAAAACTTTCCCGAAGAGGTCTGGGGCATCGAAGATCCGCGCATCACATTCGTGCCCGAACTGCAGCAATACGTGGTCACTTACACTTCCTATTCGCGGGGCGGCCCTGGAGTGTCTCTGGCCCTGACCAAAGACTTTCGAACTTTCGAGCGCTACGGCGTGATTATGCCGCCAGACGACAAGGACTCGGCTCTTCTGCCCCGACGAATCAATGGATACTGGGCGCTGATTCATCGGCCCGCAACGAATCTCGGGGCGCACATGTGGATCTCCTATTCTCCCGATCTGCACCATTGGGGCCGACACCGGCTGATGTTGGAAGCCCGACGCGGCGCCTGGTGGGACGCTAACAAGATTGGTTTGTCGCCCCCTCCCATCGAGACTTCCCGGGGCTGGCTCGTGATTTATCACGGGGTTCGGCATACGCCTTCAGGCTGCCTTTATCGCTTAGGCGTGGCTTTGTTTGAGCTTGAGAATCCGGCAAAGTGCCTGCTGCGAGGCGATTCGTGGATCTTTGGGCCGGAGGCGGACTACGAGTGCCACGGCGACGTTGATGACGTTGTATTCCCGTGCGGATATACGATGGACGCCGATGGCGACACGCTCAACATCTATTACGGGGCTGCGGATTGCGCGATTGCCCTGGCTCGGGCCAGCGTACGCTCTCTCTTAACCTGGCTGGATGCCAATGGAAGCTGTGATCGCCGGCAGCGAACGCAGGATATGTAACGGCACTGCACAGGTTTTTCCCTTAATCTCCGCGTGTGAGCTATCTTGCTCAGACGCGCAACCCCAACACCTGTCATTCTCAATTCTCCTGAGTGTGTAGACGGGGCTGCGGACGCTGATTCGTAGCTCTCATTCCTAAGGTTGCTGCGGGCCGGGTCGTGATCCGTTCCCGCGAAGCGACCACATCCAGCCAATCGGCATTCTTCGTTCCCGTGTCCGCCCCGAACCTGCGGCGGATACGAGTCGACCCTCGGGTTCTCGAACATCGAAAAGCGGGCAATACCTCGGACGGATGAGAGGCGTTAGCCCGCAGAAAGAAAGGTCAATATCATGCCGTTAATTCAACTCCTGGAAGTTCTTATCGTGGTGGGTGTGCTTCTGTGGCTGGTGAATCGCTTCATCCCCATGCAGTCATCCATCAAGTCAATTTTGAACGGAGTGGTGGTGATTGCCGTGGTTCTGTGGCTGCTGAATGTTTTTGGGCTGTTTCACTCGCTTTCCGGTATCCGTCTCGGAAAAGGATGAGGTGTGCTGCCCCCTATATAAGACGCATCGCGAAGACCAAATCTAGAGGAATGCAACACGGCAGATACCTGCCATAAGGAGATCGTTGTGAAGAAAACGCTTTTGTTCGCCGCCGCCGCAGTCGTGCTGAGCGTACCCGTCATAGCTCAGACCAATTCTCAGACCGTGGAAGTCGAGCGTATAAGTCCGACGCCCACGTTCCGCGTAACCGTCATCAGCCGCAGCGTGCAAGCCATCAACTATGAGCACCGCAGCGGCAGCTCGAAGCTGGATTTTGCGGGCACTGCCTTGATGCCCTCTGCAAACGGCGAAGCCAAAGTGAACAGCAAGCGGGGATCGATCGAGATCGAAGCGGAGTTTGGCAGTTTGCAAAGGCCGACGACTTTCGGCAACGAGTATCTGACCTACGTCCTTTGGGCGATCTCGCCTGAAGGCCGTGCAGTCAATCTTGGCGAAGTATTGGTTGGCGATAACGATCGCAGCAAGCTTCGCGTCACCACGGACCTTCAGGCTTTCGCTCTGATTGTTACCGCAGAGCCTTACTATGCGGTGCGCCAGCCAAGCAACGTAGTCGTTCTTGAGAATCAGATCCGCGAAGGCACCAAAGGAACCAGCGAGGCGGTCAATGCGAAATATGAACTCATGGAGCGCGGCGGTTACATTCCCACCGGCTACAAGTTTGATCCGGTGGTTTTAAACGCCAAGTTGCCATTGGAATTCTTTGAAGCGAGGAATGCGGTCCGCATCGCTCAATCTGAAGGAGCCGAGCAGTACGCCCCGGACAGTTATCAGCATGCGGTCCAGTTGATGAACAGCGCGGATGGCTATGCCGTGGACAGACACATGGATCGAAAGCCGCTGATCGCGGTCTCCCGCGAAGCGGTGCAGACTGCGGAAGATGCACGAGCCATTGCAGTGAAGAAGGAAGACGAAATGCGTCTGGCCGACGAACGCCAGAATTCGGCAGACGCGCAGGCGCAATCGCAACAGCAGGCGGATGACGCTCGCCGGCAGACGCAGCAAGCCCAATCCGATACGGCGCAAGCCCGAATGGCAAGGGATCAGGCGGACGCGGATGCGGCGAAAGCCCGGTCCGACAACGCCGATGCACAAGCGGCAACCGCGCAGGCTCAGTCCGCTATGGCGGAGAGCCAGGCTGCATCCGCAACCGCAGTTTCCGCAGCGCAGGCGGACGCGGAACAATCTCGCCTGGCAGCACAGCAGGCGCAGTTGAGCGCGCAGCAGGCCGACACAGACAAAGCTACGATGCGGGCCAAATTGTCCGAGCAATTGAATTTGATTCTCGAGACTCGC
Source organism: Acidobacteriaceae bacterium (assembly GCA_003140075.1). Lineage (GTDB taxonomy): Bacteria > Acidobacteriota > Terriglobia > Terriglobales > Acidobacteriaceae > Sulfotelmatobacter. Next base: position 29,772 of record PLIO01000106.1, read on the forward strand.
GATAGCGCGCGCGGGCTCATCGTCAGCATGTCCGATGTTTTGTTTGACACCGGGAGATTTTCTTTGAAGCCGGGCGCGAGAGAGAAACTGGCAAAAGTTGCCGGTATTCTGCTCGCCTATCCGGGACTCAACATTGAAGTCGGCGGATATACCGACAACGTCGGCGGGGATGCCATGAACCAAACTCTGTCCGAGAACCGCGCCGACTCGGTGCGAGATTACCTGGTGCAAGAAGGCGTAGCGACCAATTCAGTCAGCGCCAAAGGCTTCGGCAATACGTTGCCGGTAGCTTCCAACGACAACTCCGCCGGACGGCAGCAAAACCGCAGAGTGGAACTTCTCGTGTCCGGCGACGCCATCGGCAACCCGGTCAACGCAACAACAGGAAGCTTGCGGTAGGCAAGCGTAAGTAACGATTCGACAATGGAGGCAATACCCTATGAAACTAATTGGAGTTATCAGCACAGCAGTTTTGTCTTTGATCCTTGCGGCTCCAGTCTACGCACAGGAGCAACACGATCAGGAGGAACAGAAGGCCAAGCCGGAGGAGAATAAAGCGCAACCGGAAAAATCCGCAAAGCCAGAGGCAAAGCCTGCGGCGCAGCCGGAGAAGAACGCTAAGCCCGAAGAAAAGAACGCGAAGCAGGAACAAAATACCAAGCCGGAAGAGAAAAACGCACAGCAGGCTAAGCCTGCAGAGCCGGCGCAGCGCGCCGGTGGCAACCGCATTCCCGATGCCCGTTACAAGGCTAACTTTGGGCAGGGACACACATTTCGTGTGAACCAAGGCGATTACAATAACCACAGATTCCAATACGGTGGCTATTCGTTCGGATTTGTTGGCGCATGGCCAGGCAATTGGCTCTACACGCAAAACGTTTATGTTGTCGACATCGACGGCGTGTATTACTTGTGCAATCCGATGTATCCGGGCGTTAACGTTGAACTCAGCGTCGCACTGTAGCGTTGAAGAGCAAGCAAACTTTAACCATCGTCGGCGCGAGTCCATTTTCCCCCTGGGCTCGCGCCACTTTTTTGCCCCCGGTGTATTTGCGAAAAGTGAGTCGTATTGCACAGACTCGGCAGTCGCCTTTGTGGGAATCTTTACGTCGTACCTCATCGCCCTCAATCCACGCAGCCCGCAGCGGCAAGGTTTAACCGGGCAATCGAAGGATGATCTGGCAAGGTGATTCAAATGCGTACCTCCCGTTTTCTGTTGCTGGCAGTTCTGATGATGGCTGTGCCGGCCAGTTTGTTCGCGCAGTTCGGCGTGTCGATCACGATCGCTCCTCCCGCTCTGCCTATATACACTCAGCCCATGATTCCATCGGCCGGCTATATGTGGACGCCCGGCTACTGGGGTAACGGCGATGAAGGCTACTTCTGGGTGCCGGGCACCTGGGTCGAGCCTCCTGAAGCCGGTTTGCTGTGGACCCCTGGCTACTGGGGTTGGGGCGGCGACGCTTTCGCCTGGAACGAAGGTTACTGGGGTGCGCAGGTCGGCTTCTATGGTGGCGTCAACTACGGCTTCGGCTACGGCGGTGTCGGCTATGGAGGCGGATATTGGAACAACGGAGGCTTCTACTACAACACCTCAGTAAATAACGTGGGCGGCGTACAGATTACCAACGTTTACAACAAGACCGTAATTAACGAGACCACGGTGAACCATGTCAGCTACAACGGTGGAAGCGGCGGGATTACCGCACGCCCGACCGCTGCGGAAGAGACTGCGATGCACGGGCAACACACACCGGCCACTGCGATGCAAACCCAGCATGTGCACGCTGCCAGCACCAATCACGCACTTCTGGCGTCCGTGAACCAGGGGCGTCCGGCAATCGCTGCAACGGCGAAGCCTGGGGAGTTTAGCGGTTCTGGGGTCGTAGCAGCCAAAGAGGCGGGAGCGCCTTACAAGGCCACTGAGAGCAAGACTACCGAGAAGGCGGCGGCGAATAAAACGGCCGAGGACAAGGCCACCGAGAACAAGGCAGCTGAAAACAAAGCAGCTGCAACCCGCACGACTGAAAACAAGGCGGCTGCGGATAAAGCGTCCGAGAACAAGGCAACTGAGAACAAGGCAGCTGAAAACAAGGCGGCTGCAACCCGCACGACTGAGAACAAGGCAGCCGCGACTAAGGCAGCGAAGCCTATGGCTCGTCCGACCGCAGACTCTAGTAAGCCGACCGCAACTCAGAAGCCTGCATCTCATCCGGCCACAACAGCCCATGCACAGCCGGCGCCTCGGCAACCGGCAGCATCCCGGCCTGAAGCGGCGCCGCATGCGCAGCCTGCTTCCCATCCGGTCACAACAGCTCATGCGCAGCCAGCTCCTCCCCCAGCGAAGGAAGCGGCCAAGCCGGAAGAAAAGCCTCGTCAGTAGATGACTGTGACGACTACGTCAGGCTGCTCGGAACAGTAAAGAAAGTTGAGTAACTCTTTGGTGCGAGTCCGCTCTTTGGGCTCGCACCATTTCCTTTCTGGCAGTGCGCAGATCTCCGGGTCGTTTTCCGCAATGCCGCGAAAGAATTGATCCCTCCTCTTGATTTCTTCCTCACTGAGCAGTTTTGATCAGTAAAACTGCGGCTAAACGCCTACAACCAGAAGATGAATCGCCGTATAAGTATAAGGAGCTAAACATGCTTGGAACTATATTGATCGTGATCCTGATTTTGGCGCTGATTGGGGCGTTGCCGCGCTGGTCGCATAGCCGGGAGTGGGGTTATGCTCCCACCGGAGGTTTGGGGCTGGTGCTTTTCGTCGTGGTCATTCTGCTGGTTCTCGGACGGATTTGAGCCATGAGCCAGCGGCGAACCCCGCCAGGCAGCACCTCCGAGGCCTGGCGTCTGCCGTTTGTCCGCACGATGGCTGCCCTTCTCGTCGTGCTGATGTGCAGCGGCGGTTTGTCCGCGTACTCCGTTCTCACGCACGAGGAAATCGTAGACCTGCTGTGGACTGACGAGATCCGGCCCCTGCTGCTCAAGCGCTATCCCGGTCTGTCCGAAGACCAGCTCAACGAGGCGCATGCTTATGCCTATGGCGGCGCCGTCATCCAGGATCTGGGCTATTATCCCTTCGGCAGCAAAGAATTCAGCAACCTGGTGCACTACGTCCGCAGCGGAGACTTCGTTCGTGAACTGCTGCTAGAAAGCCAGGATGTCAACGAGTACGCCTTCGCGCTGGGTGCGCTGTCGCACTATGCGGCGGACATTACCGGGCACCGGGTCGCAGTGAATCTGGCGGTGGCCCTTGAGTATCCGAAGCTGCGCGCGAGATATGGCAAGTCCGTCCGGTATGCCCAGGACAAGACGGCACATTTGAAAACTGAGTTTGGGTTCGACACGGTGCAGGTCGCGAAGAATCGTTACGCCTCGCAGCAGTATCACGATTTCATCGGATTCCAGGTGTCCAAGCCGCTGCTGGAGCGGGTTTTTCCCGTGGTCTATGGAGTGGAGTTGAAAGACGTGCTGACCCATGAAGATCTGGCGGTAGGTTCGTATCGTTTCGCGGTGAGCCGGTTGATTCCGCATATGACCGAGGTCGCGCTCGAAACCCACAAGAAGGACCTGATGCGCGAAACACCGGATTTCGCGAAACAGAAGTTTCTCTATCGTCTTTCGCGTTCTGATTACGAAAGGCAGTGGGGAAAGGATTACGTGAAGCCAGGAGTGGGGACCCGGATTATGTCAACGCTCTTGCGATACGTGCCCAGGGTTGGCCCTTTCAAAGGGCTGGGGTTCAAGAGCCCGACTCCCCAAACCGAGGACCTGTATTTCAAAAGCATCAACACGACCGTCGATCAATACCGGGCGTTTCTCGAAGAAGTGCGCACCGATTCTCTGGTTGTTCCCAATTGTGATTTGGATAGCGGCAACATAACGAAAGCAGCGGAATATTCGCTGACCGACGACACCTACGCCGCGTTGCTCGCTAAGTTGTCAGACCGGAAGTTCGATCGGACGTCGCCTGAACTGCGCGATAACATCCTGCAGTTTTATTCCGACCTCTCGGCATCGATTGCGACCAAGAATGACCATGTCCGCTGGCAAGGCGTGCTGACCGCGCTGGACCAGTTGAAGTCCGTGGGGCCGGCGTCGACGTCGACCGTAGCGGGTAACCCTGCACAGTGATCCCCGTACCGCTTACGCGGATTGAAGAACGCCGGCGTCAATATAGTCCGCGAGAATCATTAAGATGGCCTGAGAACGCCCTATTCCGAAGAATCTTTCTGCCGGGTAGCTTTTACTCCCGACAGAATCCCAACGCCTAATAGAACGATTGCCCCTACGACAATCCAGTGTGTGGGCATGTGCATCAGATGCGCGCCGTAAATCAGCCCGCTGAGCATGATGGCGAACCCAATCGCGTAAAGTCCAAACGACATGGCAACTCCTTAGCGAGGTTAGATTTACGATTTAATTGGGGCAGAAGCATCCTGACCCGTGGAGTCAACCAATAGATTGACTTATTTGCTCCGGCAGCGCTGTGCAGTATCGCTCATTTTCTGAGGAATGGGTTCCTGCCGGTCTTCGGAAGTCCATTTGCACTGTCCCAGTTGCCGAGGGGCCATAGCGCTGCTTCTAGAAAAGACGATCAATTCTGATCAGCTTTCCTAAGCCTGAAGTTCGATACTAGCTATCACAAGTTCTGGCGAGAAGAGATCACGTGAACAAACTGGTTTTGTGGAGGTTTTAATGGACCTGAATCTGCTGGATCCTAAACTAATTATCCTCGCTGCAGTGGTGATTCTGATCATCGCGTTGGCAACCTGGATGTACGTACGAAAACGCAGAAGTACGACCGCGGGCCTGCGGCAAAAGTTCGGACACGAGTATGACCGCGCGGTGCTTACCCATGGGTCAGGACGAAAAGCGGAGGCGAAGTTAGCGGATCGTGAGAAGCGGATTGAAAAACTCAACATCCGCAACCTTGATCGTTTGGAACACGAACGCTTTTCGAAACAGTGGGAATCTGTACAGTCGCGATTTGTCGATTCTCCAAAGGGAGCAGTCGCAGAGGCCGATGACCTGGTGTCGTCTGTACTGAAAGCTCGGGGCTATCCCGTATCCGATTTCGATCAACGCACCGCCGATATTTCTGTCGACCATCCCCGTGTGGTGGAGAACTGCAGGGCCGCGCATGAGATTGCATTGCGGGTTGGGAAAGATCAAGCAACCACGGAGGAGCTGAGAACGGCAATGATTCACTACCGCTCTCTGTTTGAGGAACTGGTGCGCGTGCCGGCAATCGAAAGAAAAGAAGTGGCGTAACGACGAGCGGCAACGGTTGCATGGCGGCGGAGTGTAGACGCATTCGAATCCTACAGCAGGCATTGAGGAGAAAACATGAAGCCAAGTACGCAGGATCGGACTGAAGGCAAGCTCCACGAAGTGAAGGGGAAGGTCAAAGAGGGGGTCGGAAAAGTGACGCACAACCCCGATTTGGAGGTCTCAGGGAACGCGGAAAAGAAAGCCGGCAAGGTTCAAAAATGGATCGGTCGTGCTGAGAAGGCTGTCGGCGAATGAAGGACGTACCAACATCGGCTTGCAAAAAGCACAGGAGGGTGCATGTCACAAACCGTAGTGGAAAGAACGGCTGAACACATTGCTGAATCAGCGCACCGGGCGTCTCGCGCAACCAGCGCGGTTGCCGATGCAATCGAGGATGGCGTAGGAGTGGTGAGGCGTGCCGCGAAGCAGGGCGGTGACGCCGCGGAGGAATTCCTGAACGATACCAATCGGCGCTTCCAGCGGCACCCTCTGTTAACTCTTGCGACGACGTTCGCGATAGGCGTCACGGCGGGAACATTCATCGGCTGGATGATGAAACGCAGGTAAGGTTTTCCCGCCGCGTCAATGCAGTGAAATCCTGATGGAACCATCACGATAAGGAGAATCATAATGATGACCAACGAGCAGAAGAAGTGCGCGCACCTGCCATGCAGATGCGTGACGCAAAATGGCGACAAGTACTGCGGTCAAGCGTGCAAGGAAGCGGGGTCCAGCGAAGTTGAGATCGCGTGCCAGTGCGACCATGGAAGTTGCCCGCTTACCACATGAAAACGGTCTCTCAAGTGTGGAGGCTGGTTCTTACATTGGCTGAGGAGAATCTAGAGATGACGATGCGCCGAATTATGCTCGTGCTCCTGGCAGTTGCGGCGGTTGCCGCCCTGCCAGTACTGGCACAGGCGCAGTCATTGGCCGATTCGGGAGAGTCCTCCAGCGCAGTTCCAACGAACACCCCAGCACCACCCGACCTGACTTACACGCGTCCGACAGGGAAAATGAAGCTCTACAACTACGTGTTCGATGCGTTTGGTCCGTATCCCATCGTGGGCGCCGGATTCGCAGCTGGCGTCAGCCAGGAATTCGATACCCCGCCGGAGTGGAGGCAAGGCGCCGCTGGTTACGGCAAGCGATTTGGATCCGATTTCGGCATCGCGGCGGTAAGCACCACGACGCGCTATGGGCTGGCACAGGCGTTCAAGCAAGACACGTTGTACTACCGCTGCGAATGCAAAGGCGTGTTCCCACGATTGAGACATGCGGTAATTTCGACGTTGACGGCGCGCCGCGGCGACGATGGCCACAGTGTCTTTTCTTTCCCGGCGCTCGTCGCTCCGTATGCCGGTTCGATGACCGCCGTCTACGCCTGGTATCCCGGCCGCTACAACGGCAAGGATGCATTTCGGATGGGTAACTACGCCATGCTGGGATATGTGGGCGGGAACATCGCCCTGGAGTTCATCTACAGCGGTCCCCACTCCTTGCTTTCTCGCATGCACCTCAACAATGGGCACGGAGCGGTAAGTCCGGATTCAAAGCCATGATCGACCGTACACTCAATGCGCCCGCGGATGCGGCTACTCTCCTCCCGAGCCCGTTGACTGAGCCGGCGCCTGCAACTGTTTCGACCAAGGGCCCGATCAACCATTTTCTGGAATGGTTCGGCGATATCGGAATATTTTTCTGGCAAGTGGTGCGGGCTGCGGTGACGCCTCCATTTGAATTCCGCGAATTGTTTCGACAACTCGACGAGATCGGATCGAAGTCCTTGCCGTTAGTCGCTTTGGCCGGCGCCGCCACCGGCATTGTGCTCTCCATGGAAGCTCGCTACAGCCTTACTCGATTTGGGGCCAAGTCGCTCCTTCCCGCCGCCATCGTGTTCTCGATTATCCATGAGACCGGCCCGATCATCACCGGGCTGGTAGTCAGCGGCCGAGTGGGCGCTGGCATTGGCGCGGAGCTGGCGTCGATGAAAGTAACCGAGCAGATCGATGCCATTGAGGCATCCGCGGTAAACCCTTATCGTCTGCTGGCGGCGACCCGAATTCTGGCTTGCATCTTGATGCTGCCTTTGCTGACGCTCGCTGCCGACTTTTCCGGCTTGATCATGGGCTGGGTTGCGCAGGCCGCGGTTGAGCCGCTCTCGCTACATCAGTTCATCAGCAGCGGCTTTAAAGGCGCCGGGTTCAGCGACTTCCTGCCGCCCACGTTTAAGACGATGGTGTTTGGCCTGATCATCGGGCTGATCGCGTGTTTTCAGGGAATGCGGACCCAGGGAGGCGCAGCAGGCGTGGGACGTGCGGCGACGAGTTCGGTGGTGTTGTCCTCGCTGTTTGTGATCCTGGCGGATGTCGTGCTGGTGAAAATCATTCTCATATTTTTCCCGTGAGCTCCGACTAAGGGCGATTCTTCGTCGAACAAATATGGACACAATCGATCAAGTTGCGATGAAGCAGGATACAGCCGAGAAGGACGGCATTGCGCCGGTTCTCGCCGTCGCGGACTTGCATAAATCGTTCGGAAGTCAAAACGTTCTGAACGGGGTTAGCCTGGCCGTGGGCCGCAGCGAGACTTTGGCGGTACTTGGGCGCAGCGGCACCGGTAAGAGTGTATTGCTAAGGCTCATCATTGGCCTCGAGAGACCAGACTCGGGGTCGGTTCTCATTCATGGGCAAGACATCGCCGGCCTGACTATCGACCAGATGGGCGAAGTCAGGAAGAAGATGGGTTTTCTGTTTCAGGACTCCGCACTTTACGATTCGTTGACCGTCGAACAGAACGTGGCTTTTCCGCTGCTACACCATAAGCCGGAGATGTCGAAATCTGAGCGGGGCGGCCGAGTTCGAGAGTTGCTAGGGGAAGTGGGGATGGAGGGCGCTCTGGAGAAGATGCCTTCCGACATTTCCGGCGGCATGCACAAACGGGTGGGTTTGGCGCGGGCGCTGGCTTTGGAGCCGGACATTCTGCTGCTCGACGAGCCCACCGCTGGTCTCGACCCTATTAGTTCCGGGGAGATCGATGATTTGATTCTCAAGCTCCAGGAGGAACATCACATGGCATCGATCGTGGTGACACACGATCTGCACAGTGCGAAGACGATCGCTGGCCGTCTGGCTCTGCTCAATAGTGGAGATGTGGTGATCGAAGGCAACTTTGAAGAGCTTCAGAAAAGTGACATTGAGTTTGTTCGGGAATTTCTAAAGCATTCGTAGGAGAACACTATGTCGAGAGCGGCGCGGTTAGGAGCTTTCATCGTTGCGACCCTGGCAATTCTGGTGGCCGGTATTTTCATCATCGGGGGTAAGCAGTATCTTTTCAGCTCCACTTACCAATTGAAGGCGCAATTCGACAATGTCGAGGGCTTGGATACTGGAGGAGATGTGCGGGTAGGCGGAGTTCACAGTGGTACGGTGCACAGCATCGTACTGCCCCACAACCCCGGCGAAAAGGTCACGGTGATCATGGATCTAGGCAAGTCGACGCACGAGATTATCAAGCAAGACTCCATGGCCTCCATTGAAACCGAGGGATTGTTGGGCAACCAGTTTCTGGCGATCTCGTTTGGATCCGCCGGGACAGCCGGCGTGCGGGATGGAGATACCATCGGCAGCCTGCCGCCACTCGAAATGTCGGAGCTGCTCACTAAGATGAGCGGCATTCTGGATAGCAGCCAACAAGCCATCCACAATGCCACGCAGGCGACGGCAAATCTGGACTCGATCAGCGCCAAGATCGATAGCGGTAAGGGAACCGCAGGGGCGCTGGTTAACGACAAACAACTCTATACCAACCTCGAACAGACGACCACCACGATGAATGCCACGATGCTCCAGGCGAGGGCCGGGGTTACCGACTTCCAGGAGAACATGGAAGCGATGAAACACAATTTCCTCTTGCGAGGGTATTTCAAGAACCGCGGCTACGAAGACTCAGATGAACTCGCTAAGAACGAGATTGAACGATTGCCGCAAGGCGCACCGATAAAGGAGTTTACGTACTCGACGAAGCAGCTTTTCGATAAGCAGGATTCGGCTAAGCTGAAGAACCAGAAATCTCTCAACGCCGGTGGCGAGTTCCTGGCCAATAACCAGTTCGGTTTTGCGGTAGTCGTTGCATCCACTGGAATGGAAGGCGATACGCAGAAGGATTTGGTGCTAACACAGGCCCGGGCCATGGTTGTACGCGAGTATCTGGTGGAGAACTTCGGATTCGACGACAGTCAACTTAAGACTTTGGGAATGGGCAAAGAGTCGGACGCGAATTCGGATGCGGGATGGGGCAAGTTGCAGATTTTCATTTATCCGGCCGGAAGCGAAATCCCGCCTGGCAAGGAAGCACACGCCGTGGTGTCGTCTAAATCGACTTCACAGTAACCGGAGCAGAAAACCTCGTCGTTATTGAGTATCCGGAACCATCTGGAATCGGCTCGGCAAACGGCCCCGCGAAGTTTCCCGCGCAGGGCTCGTGGACTTATTTCAAGCCCAGCTCGCCATCGTACTGCCGGATAACGCCGTAGCACTCACAGGCGGAGTCTTCCAGCTTCTTGCGGTTCACGATGTTCACTGCGCCACGCGTGTACTCGATGAGACCCTTCTTCTGCAGGGCACCGGCGGCCAGGCTGACGGTAGGCCTGTCCGTCCCTAGCATGGTTGCCAGAAAATCATGAGTGATGGGTAACGCTCCTGAATCCACTCTGTCCTGAGTCATCAGCAACCACCGCGCCAGGCGCTGCTTAATATCGTGCAGCCGGTTGCACGCGGCTGTTTGTGCAACCTGCATACCCCGAATCGCAGCATAGCGGTTCAACATCATTTGCAGAAGTGGAGTGGATTCCAGCGTTTTTTGCAAAGCCTCGACTTTTACGCGGAATCCTTCCCCCGTTATCTGTACCACCGCCCGCAGCAGCCCCCTGCTCAGGCCAACCGCCGCCGGCGCTCCTGTGAAGCCCTCATTGCCAATTACGCCAGCTTCGGCGGTTTTTCCATCCTTCATTACCACCACAAGAGAAATCAAACCTCGATTCGGGAAGTACACAAACTCCAGCCTTCCACCCGCCTCCTGCAGCACTAGATGGTTCGGCAAGCGAACGTATTCCAGCCAAGGCCGAAGGGAGTTGTACTCGCTATCGGAGATCGATAGAAGGATTTTGTTGCCGACTGGCTTTCCTGCGGCATTTGTCCGCTCGCCAGACTGCACGACTTGGAGATCCTTGCGTGCCACGAGCGAGAAACCGATAAACCTCCCGGACGCGGGCACCAGCTCACCCGCCGTAGTTGTGTGAAACAGAAATTCCTTATCCGTGCTACCCGGCGGAGTATACAGGTTCCCAGCTCGAGCCTTCGGTAGGGTATCTTACATTGGAGTCGCTACCGCGACCGCGAGCATCGCGCCCGATATGTAGCATGCCCGACAGACTGTCCCGATCTCCGCATGTAGACTTCGTTCCTCTACACATCTTCCGGCAGCTCCGAACTGGGAGACGGTTTTCTGCTGCGCAATTAGGCAGTACGACGCCGGTACGAGGCAGGCGGTGAGACAACATGGGACGCAGCGACACATGAGCCGGAAGCTGGTATGGATTGAGCAACCGCGTTTTCAGGGTTTTGGTTGCTCCGAATGCGCCTGGATCTTCAACTCTCCCGGCTCGCCTGCCGGCAAGTCTTTCGATGAGATGATGCGCAACTTTGAGTTCCAGCGCGACAAAGAGTTTGCCTTGCATGTTTGCGCCGATCACCCGGGCACCAAGCGCGTAAGTGCATAAGAGCAAGAACGCTGGCTGATTCAGGCCGCCGTCCGTCCCAGCCGCGAACGTGATGCGCCCCGCTGGACGGCTTCCATTCAGATCGGTCTAGCCAATTTTGTCGCGATCAGCACTCCCAAAATAGTGGCGGCGTTGCGAACGCTCCCCGAGATAGTCATGAGCGCCTCTGATACAGGCGGATGTTGCTCCGCCAATATAGCCAGACGCTCGCTAACGTCATGCAACTGCTCGACTTCGTACAGAATGGCCTCAATAGGCATGAGCGGCACCGCTTGGGAATACGCCGTCGGGAACAGTCAAGCGTGTCCTGGCGATAACACGATTCACAATGTCTTCCGCATAATCCCGGTACAGAGTGTGTAACGTACTCCGCCAGCCCATCAGTTCGCCACGCGCGAATTCAGTGTTCCACCCAGCGGGATCTTTCGCGTGCTCAGCGTGGAAGCTCCTCAGAAGCAATTCGCCCTGTTCCACCAGACGATTGATGGTTTCTGCGTTTTGCAGCGCAAGGTGCATGTGTTTGTTCTCCTTAGCGCGATCAAGCGCATGTCGCTTGCCGGTCCGAGAAGGCGGAAGTAACTCCGCCTCCTCGTGCCAGGAAACTCAGAGCGTTCTTCTACGCGGTTACGAGCTCGCGCTGGTGCAAGGTCGAGGTGACCACGTCAAAGGTGTGAACCTGGGGCGTTCCCTCGATAAATCTGGCCAACGTTTTCAATACCTGCGGATAGGTATTGGTGTTGTAAGTGTCGGCATCGTTCTTGTTTTCCCACAGACTGATTGCGGTCACATCCACTCCGCCGGGACCAGCGAGGGTTATTTCGTCCTTAAAGCCATGCTGTTTACGAAGCAAAGGAAGGACGTCTTTTTCAAACGCTCGCGTGTAATCGGATAGCATATTCGATTTCAGATGGATTGAGATATTGCGTGCAAACATGGGCAACCTCCTTAGGGTTGGGGTTGCTAAGAAAGACGACTTCAGATGGGCTGACTTAGTTCAGGGAACCTGAAATGAGGAGAAGGTGGTAACCACCTCAGCTACAACCCTAGTCTTATGGGCCGGGACTGTCAACCACCGGGGGGCCCAGAGAATGTTTCTTGAGCTTCTGTTTAGCCACAAGGAACCCGAGCTACTGGATGGTATTGTGCAGCAACAATAGCATCCACTGCCGGTGATATGAAGAATGGAAAGTGATGCTAAAACCTTTGAAATGTGGTGGCCAGGGACGGAGTTGAACCGCCGACGCCAGCCTTTTCAGGGCCGCTTACCGAGTTTGGCCGAGTAGTTTGGAATCAGCGGATGTCACTGAGCGTGATGAGCTTATGCGCGTGGCCATCTAGGATGGTGTGGCACTATTTGGGCTGTTTTCGGCTGCTCGATGTTCGCGTATAGTTCGCGCGGTGTGTGGATTAGGGCGGCTGCCATCGCCGACGGGGCGATCTTCCGCAGAGTCAGTCGGCTAGACAAGATCTGGGGTGATGGAATCACACCCAAAGCGATCTGGCAAATGGTAAGAGCGGCCGCCAAACGTACTGACATCAAAAATCTAGCTCCTCACGACTTGCGTCGCACATGCGCTCGGTTATGCCATCTAGCGGCAGGAGAACTTGAGCAGATTCAGTTTTTACTTGGACACGCATCGGTTCAGACCACCGAGCGTTATCTCGGCTGCAAGCAAAGACTCAGCCAAGCAGTGAATGACAATCTCGGGCTGGAAGACGCCTGATGGAGGTGATGGTCCCCAAGCCGACTTCTGGCCCGCGGGGATGTGCGGCCCGAATCCTGACCCCAACGAATGATAACGGTCCTTCGTCATTCGCTATTTGACCTAGCAAGCTTGCAAGGTGGTTGGGGTCGTTCGTCAGCATAGCCGACCGATCGCGACTTGCAACGATCTCATTTGTCGGGCCGAGTGCATTGGCGATTTATCACTTGCCGAGCGGGATATGAAAAGACAATCGTGCTCGTCGGTAGTAATCCCAAGGGTCAACTGCTTTGGGTCAATCCTGTCCGATATCGAGCCACGTCGCTCTACCTGTCACTTCACCCACTCTGTATACCGGGCGACATATCGACCGCCTTCGTGGAGCGGGAGGGCGTCTGCGTTCCTCGGCGTGGATCTCATTGATAGCATTCTGTGGTACAAAAGTTTCACGATTATCTATGCCGATTTTGAGGCGGGTTTCATGTTTACTCCAGAAGAATTACGGAAGGCCAAAATCTTTGCCTGTCTTGACGAAGCCGAATGCGCTCGACTGGCGCATACTATCGCCGATGTGCGGATCGAGCCGGGAGAATGGGTCTTTCGGGAGGGCGCACCCGCCTGCTTCTATGTGCTGTTGGAAGGCCGTCTGCGGATAGTTCTGGATGTTCACGGAAAGCAGACTGAGTTTGCGGAGTACGAATTCAAACAGGGCGATTTCCTGGGTGAAGTGCCGCTTCTGATGGGCACTCCGACCTTCGGCTCATTGCGAGCCCAAACCTCGTGCCGCATCGCGCGCCTGGATAGGCAGCAGTTTCATCACTTGATTCGGGACTCAAAGGAGGCCCGTACCCTCATTCTGGAGACGCTGGGTGAACGGCTTTTGTTGATCCAGCAACGTTCCCTTTCCTTACCAACAGCCCGGGTGCACATCTTCGGCCGTAACAGGGATGAGGACTGCCATAACATCCGGGCATTTCTTTCAGCGAATCGTATTCCTTACGAGTGGGTCGATCGTGATGTCTATCCGGACAGGGTGCCGGGCGGCCTGTCCGACGACCCTGATTGTCCGGGCGTAATTGTTGACGGACAGCTTTTCCGTGAGCCGCCGACAACAAGGGAAATTGCAGAGGCCTTGCAACTGCAGACCAGGCCCAATCACGACAGTTATGATGTGGTGATTGTGGGGGCGGGACCGGCCGGGATGGCCGCAGGTGTCTATGGAACTTCGGAAGGGCTTACAGCGTTGATTGTCGAGCGCTGCGCGTGCGGCGGCCAAGCAGGCACGTCATCGCGTATTGAGAATTATCTCGGCTTTCCAGAGGGAATTTCAGGAGACGATCTGACCGGGCGCGGATTCAAGCAGGCGACTCGCTTCGGCGCGGAAGTTGCGCTGACGCGTTCGGTGGAAAAGATTACTCCTTCGAGTGACGGCTACGTGTGCGAGTTTGACGGAGGCCAGTCGGTTTCAGGCCGGACTGTGGTGTTGGCCACAGGCGTGGACTGGCGTCGGCTGCAGGCGAAGGGTGAAGACCGCCTGCTGGGGCACGGCATCTTTTATGGAGCGGCCCGGCAGGAGGCGACCAATGTGGTCGGCAAGAAGGTTTTCATCGTGGGAGGCGGAAATTCAGCGGGGCAAGCTGCCATATTTTTGTCGAGCTATGCGGCTGAAGTAAAAGTTTTGGTGCGGGGCGCAGGATTGAAGCTGAGCATGTCGCAGTATCTGATTGATCAGATTGCATCGAAGGCCAATATCGAGGTTCTTCCCTTTACGCAGGTTGTTTCGGCGGACGGTGAAAATCACCTGGAACGAATTGAAGTTCGCTTGCGAGCGCCGCATGAGGCGGAGAAGATTCTCGGCTACGAAGCTGATGCTTTGTTTGTGATGATCGGCGCCGATGCCAGCACGTCGTGGCTACCAGACGATTTGGAGCGGGATCCGCGCGGCTATATTTGCACCGGGCGCGATCTCACCACCTGGAAACTCGATCGCCATCCATTCCCCTTGGAGACCAGCTTGCCGGGCGTGTTCGCGGCTGGTGACGTGCGCCACAACTCCATCAAACGAGTATCGAGTGGAGTGGGCGAGGGCAGCATGGCCATCGCCTTTATTCATCAGTACCTAGCTTTGTAGAAGGAATCGCGAGATGTCGGGCGGCCCACCATTGGCGATCCTTGCTTCAGGTGGATTCGCGTCGGCGAGGAAGTCCCTTTGCCGAGGCCTCGGATCCAGGCGGTTCACGGAACGGTTCCACAG
>PLIO01000037.1 GCA_003140075.1 Acidobacteriaceae bacterium
TTACCTATGTGTCGGGTCGCTCATCAAAGACTTGAACGATACTTCTGGTTTTCCGTCTACATTGATGGTGTCGATTTTGTAGACGGTGCCTGCTTCGATGTTTTTCCACCGGCGTCTCGCGTAGGAATTCCAAAACGATCTTTCTGCGAAGCTCGCTTGATCTTTCATCCCGCAGGCTTAAAGAAGACCCCGGAATGCGTCGGACCAAATTGTCAACGCCGGGCACCCCCGCTGCGCTCTGTACCAAGTGACGGCCGGTCACTCGTCCTGTGTCAAGTCAACCGATGACTCCGCAGTGCCTAGCGGCTTGGAAGCGTGCGAGGATTGCGCCTCTATTGACGGCCATCTACGACGCGCTGGGACGGATGGTCGAGAATAACGCCGGCGGTAGCTATACTGAGATCATTTACGGACCGACGGGGAAGAAGCTGGCCACGGCCAACGGAACGACCTTGATCAAGGCCTTCATCGCACTGCCGGGTGGAGCGAAAGCCATCTACAATTCCACAGGCTTGGCATACTATCGTCACTCGGATTGGCTGGGCAGTTCGCGGCTCACTTCTACGGCTACGAGACCTACATCGATGTACTCAAGTACGGCCTATGCGCCGTACGGGGAGTCGCAACAGAGCCAAACCTCAGGGACAGCAGACGCCTCCTTCACCGGGCAGGATCAGGATACGGTGAGCAACTTGTACGACTTTCCGGCGCGCCGTTACAGCCCCAGCCAGGGCCGCTGGACCTCGCCCGACCCGGCTGGGTTGAGTGCCGCTGACTCAACAAATCCTGAGACATGGAACCGCTACGCGTATGTCGGTAACAATCCGTTGAGCTTCATTGATCCGCTCGGGCTAGCATGGCTATATGCTTGCACGCAGGTTAACGGCGGTCAACCCGACTGCAAGTGGTACTGGGAGCCCGAGGACGGGAGCGCTCCCGCCAGCGGAGGGGGAACGGGCGGAGGAGAAGCAGGTGTCGGAGCCGGTGGAGGTGGTCCGAGCAACGCCGCAAACAACGGCACTCCGCAAACTCCGCAGAAAACGCCCTGTGCGGTACCCAGTGGAAACCATCTTTCCATGGGGGCCTCTGTACAAGTCGCGACGGTGAATCCGTTCACTTCTGGGGGAGGAGGAGTTTGGGGCGCGAATCAACAATCATTCGGCGCCACCACCTATAACTATACTTACAGCGGAACAGGTGCCGGACTAGATGTGGGCGCATCCATTCAATCGGCTTGGGCGTGGGGAAGCGGCAGCTGGGGAGGACCCTTCAAGTCGATTAGCTTCTCCGCAGGTCCTTTCTCGGGATCGATATTCTGGACCCCGGGAAAAGGTGGATGGACAGGGGCCTCGTTTGGTCTTGGAGTCGGGTCTCCGGGAGCAGCTTACGAGGTAACCAATTACACATGCAAGTCGGGGCCAGGCTAATGATGCATAAGACCTACGAATTCGTTTGTCAATTGCCCGCTCAAGCAGCTTCAGAGCGGATCGAAGGCCTTCTATCAAAAGAGGGTGTCAAGTACAGGGCTGCCAATCTCTCTGTTGCATCGGTAAGAACACCGATTGCAGTGGTAGGGATTCAGCCGAAGCTATACAGTCACAGCAACTGGGTTGGTCTAAACCCCTTCACTTTTGTAAGTGGCGTCGAAGTGCAATGCGAACAAGTCGACAGTGGACTTACGAAGGTCACGGTTCGCGTCAACAGACTTCGTACGTTTCTGTGGGTGGCATTCTGGGTCGCGTGCAGTTTGATGGCGGCACGTAGGATGCCAGAGCCCGGAGGAGCGATCCTGGTCATTGGAGTCGCCTGCGCCGCGTGGTTCGGCCTTGCGTCCTTCCTTGGCGGTTACCTGGTAAAGAAGGAAATCAGCGACCGCCTGAAGGACCGGTAGAGCAGGCCCGAAGGGCAACCTCCATTTAGCCGCCGATTCGCTGCTGACCGGGAGTGAGGTTCCGGCCTTCGGAGCGGGGTTGCTGTGCGGTATCCGGCAAGTTCAAAAACGCGCCGCCTGCGGCGTCGGGTGTAAGTGAGACACTCCACCCCTGAAAGGGTGCTGCACGGTAACTTTCGGTTACCGTGCGCGAACCTGTTGAAAGCAGAACAGCTAGAGGAAAAATCCCGCCAGCAGGTTGCTGTACAGCAACCTGAAGTTAGCGCAGGCGAACTTGTTGATTCTTAAGCGCGGCTGCTAGTCTCGGCTGGGATGGCGAGAGAGGGAGCCGGGACATGGTGAAGCCGCCGCTGCGCACGAAATCCATCGGTTTCAAAGTCAGCGAGGAAGAGTACGCGCAGCTGGAAACGGCGGCGCAGGGTCGACGGTCGGACGCTGGGCGAATGGTGCCGCGAGGTGATCCTGCGGGGAGGGTCGGCCAGCAATGCAACGGGCCACGATCCGGCGCTGGCCGAGATCATCGGAGTGCGCTTGCTGCTGGTGAACGTGTTGGGGCCTGTGGCGGCGGGTGAGAAGGTGACGGAAACTGTCTCAGGAGCGGGGTTCACTCTATCGGAGTGTAGACGATTTTGTAGCGGTCAAAGCATCGAAGCTCAACAGAGAGCAACAGCGCGTCAGGCTGAGGTCGCAACTCATTCAATATCAATCCCTTGCGGCCTACAAAATTCAATAGAGTTCAACAAGCGCTGGAATCTGGTTCGGGACCAGGGGGTCGGAGGTTCAAATCCTCTCTCCCCGACCAATCTTTTCAAGCAC
>PLIO01000258.1 GCA_003140075.1 Acidobacteriaceae bacterium
CCGATATTTTTTCTCTAGGCGTTGTCTGCTACGAGGCCATGACCGGCCGAAATCCGTTCCAGCGGGCGCGGGCCGATGAAGTGGTCGACGCAATTCTGCGTCAGATCCCGCCGCTGGCGGCGGAACTGAATTCGACGGTAAGCCAGCCGGTCAGCCGTGTGCTGCACAAGGCGATGGCCAAGCAATCCTGGCATCGTTTTGCAAGTGCGCGTGATTTTGGCGACACGCTCAACAAGGCGTTGCGCAATGAGCCCATCGAGATTTTCGATCCGGAGCGCACCCGCCCACGGCTGCAGCGCGCGACCAAGGCGCTGGAAGAAGGCGATTTTCAGTTTGCCGGAGAAATCCTCGGCGAACTGGAAGCCGAAGGCCATATGGACGATTCCATTGGTTCGATGCGGCGCCGGCTCGACGGCGCAGTGCGGCGCAAGACGCTCTCTCAGTTGCTCGATGCCGCGCGGGCGCGGTTTGAGGAAGAAGAAGATCCGCTNNCTGCAGAAGTTGCAGGAAGCTCTGCAGATCGAACCCGACAACGCCACCGCCCTGACTATGAAGAGTCGGATTGAGAACCGCCGCAGCGAACGGCAGATCGATAACTGGTATCGCCTGGCCCGGCAGCACATCGACAACCACGCCTACCCGCATGCCCGCGAGGCTTTGCAGAATGTTCTCCAACTCCGCCCGCAGGAGGCTCGAGCGCTGCAGTTGCTGGCGGAAGTCGACCGGCAAGAGCAGGAATATAAGAAACTGCGTCAAGAGAAAGAGCAGCTCCATCGTGCCGCCATGGACGCGTGGCACAAGGGCGACGTCAGCAACGCGCTCGCGAAATTGGGTGTGGTGCTCGATCTTGACCGGCGCGCTCCTGATTCCATCAATCGCGACAGCGGGACCACTTATCAGAGTTTTTACAACGAGGTGCGGTCCGAGCACGACGCGATGAACACTGCGTACGCCGAGGCGAGGAGAAACCTCACCGAGCACAACTTCCGCAAGGCGATGGATGCCTGCCAGGCATATCTGGCGAAGTATCCGAGCAATGCGATCTTCCAGGCCCTCAAGTACGACATCGAGGAGCAGCAGCGGCAGGAGCTCTCATCCTTCATCGCATCGATCGATCGCCAGGTAGAAGCGGAGCCGGACTTGGACAAGCGCGTGAACGTTCTGCGCGAGGCGCTCGATCTGCATCCCGGAGAGTCGCACTTCGAACGGGCTCTGCGGCTGGTGCAGGACAAACGCGACCTGGTCAACTCTATCGTTGCCCGGGCACACCTTCACGAAGAACAGAGTTCGTACGGCGATGCGCTCAACGATTGGGAGATCCTGCGCACGATCTACAGCCAGTATCCAGGGCTGACGTTCGAGGTGGAACGTCTGCAGAAGCGGCGCGACCAGCAGGCTCGGAGCGAATCCAAGACACGTCTGGTCGAACAGATTGACACGTGCTTGCATTCCAGCGACTACGCTCGCGCGCTCGATCTGCTGCAGGGGGCGGCCGCGGAATTTCCCAACGATGCGGAATTGATAGAACTCGAGAAGCTCGCTCAAGATGGCGTGAAGCGAAAGGCGGAAGCCCACCTCCTGATGACCGATGGGCAGGATCTGTTCGCGCACCACAAACCCGAGGGAATCAAACTGCTGCGTGAAGCTTATGAGCTCGACGAGAATAATTCTTTGGCCCGAGCAGTTCTGGCCAATGCCTTGGTTGAACAGGCTCACTCCATGGTGGAGAGCGATTGGCGGGAGGCCGAGAAGCTGGCACGGGAAGCGCTCGATTTGAATCCAGGGCATCCCATGGCGAAGACCATTCGGACTCTGATCCTCGACCAGAAGCGGGAGACTTTCGTCGAGGAATGTGTTTCTCAGGCGCGCAAGCTGCAAGCTTCCGCCGATCTGGCCGCGGCCTTATCCCGCATCGAAGAGGGGCTATCAGTTTATCCACGCGAGCCTCGGCTGATTCAGATTCAGGAGACGGTGCAGCGTGATCTTCAGGCGCAGCGCCGCCAAACGCGGCGACGCGATCTGGAGGATCTGCGGCGCATGGAGAGCGAAATCGACGCCGCCACGGATGTCGCGGCGAAGCAGGCGTTAGGAGAACGAGTGCGAGTCGTGGCAGGCAAGCATTCGACCGATGGAGAAATGTTGTCGGTCGCAAACGGTCTTTTGCATCGCCTGGGCCTGCTGGAAGTGGACCGGAAGATTTCGACCGGATCGCCGGACAGCGAAAGTGCGACGCTGACCTACAACACTCCTCCAGTCGTAGCGGCTGAGCGCTCGCTGGAGGCAACGAGCAATGCCACCGCTCCTCCGCCTGCAGTTGAAGCTGTCGCCGCCAAGCCCGCTCCGCCGCCAGTTTCGCCGCCTGCTCCGCCAGCACCTTCTTCGTCGGCGCCCGTCGCAGCTTCGGCCGTTAGACCTCCTGCGCCTGCGCTCAAGACCACATCTTCATCGCCCAGTCGCAAGCAGTCCGCGAAATCACCGCGGCGTTCCACAACAGCTCTTCTCGCCACGGCCGCTGCGATAGTCTTGGTGGCCGGGATTGTCTTCCTCGCGCGGAGACAGCACGCGCAGCCAATCGCGCAGACCTCCGAAACGGCACTCACTATCGCCGCCCCAGCAACGCCAGTTCCACCGCCAGCATTAGCTGCGCTGAAACTTTCTTCGGACACGGGCACGGGCAAAGTAACACTCGACGACCAACCACCCGTCGAATTCCAGGATGGACAGTGGAGTCTCGATCAGGCACCGGCAGGGGAACACAAACTGAAAGTTGATGGAGCGCAAGGCAGCGCATCGTTCACGTTTTCGTCCGATGCGGGAACCGTTCCAGTAGTGAAGGGCCCGATCGTTTCCAGTGGAGTACTGGCCGTCGTAGTCAGCAGCGTAGCTGGACATCTTCACGTGTATTCCAGCGATTCTTCTACCCAGGTAAGCCTCGATAGCCAGGCTGCTCTCGACGTGCCCCCGGACGGTCTGGACTTTCCCTCCCTCTCCGCCGGCGCTCATGAACTAGCCGTAACCCGGGGCGGCGATCAATACAAACTCGACCTTGATGCGACGGCGCCGGCGCTCACGACCTTCCTGGAATCGGGACAGAACCTCGGCACCCTGGTGGTGATCGCCGGCCAGGATAAGGCAAAAGTTTTTCTAAGCGGAAAACTGCAGACGCAACTCACGCAAGGCGGCCAGTTGCGCATCCCGAATCTCGAACTCAAGGACTACGTTGTACGCGTGTCGAAAAACGGGTTTCAGGAGCTACCCGAACAAAAAATACGGGTTCGCAAAGGCGAGCAAACCAAACTGATCTTCAACCTGCAACCCATCCCCCATCTGGCGTTTCTCTCGATTCAGGGTGGAGCTCCAGGAGCCACCGTTCTGATCGACCAAACTCCGGTTGGAACGGTTCGGCCCGATGGGACGCTGAACGTGTCTACGGTCAATCCCGGCGATCACGTGGTTGAACTCCGCAAAGACCGGTTCAAACCTAAACAGATCAGGAAACACTTCGTCATCGGAACTGCTGTGTCCCTGGCGGCCGCAGATGTGGCTCTGGACGCCGCTCCGGGAGAGTTGAAAATCACTTTCACTCCCTCCGATGCGCAGGTGACTATTTCCAAAGCGGGTGAGGCTCCCATAAAAGTAAGCAGTAGCGCCGCGCTGAGTCTGCCGGCTGGTTCCTACACTCTTACGGCGAAGACCGCGGACAACTTCGCTCGCGCTTCGACGGTGGAGGTCGTCGCGGGCCAATCCAAGAGTTTGGATTTGTCTCTCGCCCCCAGCGGCATGTCCAAATGGGATGAACCGGCGGGCTGGAAGCAGGAGAAGGGATCGTTTGTTCGCAAGGGCGGGGATTTCGTTATGTACAGCGTTTCCCCCACATCGGGAACCTTCGTTTTCTCCGCGATGCTCACCAAGGGCCACCGCTTGCAATGGGTGGTCAACTGGACCGACGCCAACAACTACGTGCTCTTCCAGATGGATGACAACAACTTCTACCGCACCGTCATCCGAAACGGACAGA
This sequence comes from Acidobacteriaceae bacterium, assembly GCA_003140075.1. Taxonomy (GTDB): domain Bacteria; phylum Acidobacteriota; class Terriglobia; order Terriglobales; family Acidobacteriaceae; genus Sulfotelmatobacter. Next base: position 4,019 of record PLIO01000258.1, read on the forward strand.
AGGGGGACGAAACCAAAATCCCGCACAAAGGCGACAAGAAAAGTTTTCGCAGTATCCAAGTCCGTGTGGGACCAACTGAGATCGTCCACCAGATCAGGCAAGGAGAAAGCTGGGTGGTTCTGGATCGCTGGACTCAGCCTGGCGGCAATTTAACTCAGGGCAAGTTTGGCTTCTACATACCCGGCAATGACCAGGTCGCACTCTCCACATTCGGCCATTATGTGGACTTGAACACGCGGTAGCCGTAATCGTCTTCCTCATACGTCCATTCGACTTCTCAGCCATCAGCCAGGCATCTCCGTAGGTGGTGTAGCATTCTGAAAGACACCATGAGAATACACTTTCAACCGCTTGCTGAGATTGGGCTGATCGTGTTTTCGTGGAGCCTCTTGTGTGTTCCCGCCGTGACGCAGGCGGGACCGTCCGACCCATCTGTTGCTTCGTCCGATCATGCTTCCCTGCCGCTGGAACAGATCGTTAAGAATCTCCAGGAGAGGAACGCGCAACGGGCCGCCGCTCTTGATGAATTTGTGGGAACGCGCGTTTACCGGATGCAGTATCGCGGATTTCCCAGCGATCGCGATGCCGAAATGGTGGTCAACGTGACCTACCGTTCCCCTGCGAAGGAGTTCAGTGTAGTTTCGTCGAAGGGTTCGCAGTTCGTCATCGAACACGTTTTCAAGAAATTGCTGGAGGGTGAACAGGAAGCAGTCAATGAGGAGAATCGACTTCGAACCGCGCTGAGCCCAGAAAATTACGATTTCTCCTTGGCCGGGTACGAGACTTCTCCCGATGGAGGCCGATACGTCCTCGACCTATTGCCAAAAAGCAAGAATAAGTTTCTCTACCGCGGCAAAATCTGGGTCGATGCCAAGGACTTTGCGGTTGTCCGAATCGAAGGAGAGCCGGCGAAGAATCCGTCCTTCTGGATCAAGAAGACAGAGGTTGCACACAAATACGTTAAGGTAAATGACTTCTGGCTCCCGGCCGAGAACCACACGGAAAGCGTCCTCCGAATCGGGGGACGAGCTGTTCTGTCCATCGAGTATCGGGATTACAAGATTATAAAAGCGAGTCCGCTACCCAAGGTTGAGAATGCGCGCGAAACTCCGAAATCATCTGACGTCTCCAAGATTCGCTGAGCAAACTCGCATGCACAATCACGGTGGCAATGTCGCTAGCGCGAAACCTCATCGCGTCCGACAGGTGATTCCTACCTCCGCCTCTACTGCGCCTCGACCTTCACCATATTGTCGTCCGGGTTGCGGTCGATCAGCTTGATCAACGGATCGATGCCTGCCTGACTCGGCAACTTGTCTACTGTGACCGTGAACTCCTGCCGCTCCTGTTCGATTTTGTGTTTTTGCAGATACAGGTATTTGCCGTTCGCATCCAAAACACCGATATCCACGAGATCGTGCAACGGGATCAGGTGCTCCTGTCCTTTGCCATCAGAGCGGTATTTCTTGGCCTCGACGACAATGCGCACGTTATATTTGCCGTCCGGCAACTTGGAATAGCTGGCCAAAACTGCCCGATTGTCGAACAAAGTAATGGTTTCGAACCAGTCCTCGTATAAGTACTGAAACTCCGGGGGTGTCACTTTGCGCAGATAGCTGACGAAATCGATTGAAGTCGGATACGGCGGACCCTTGAAGGCGTAGTCCTTGACCATGGCGGAGAGCGCCTGGTTCACGCGGTCTTCGCCAATATAGTCCTGCAAGGCGTACATCACCTGGCCGCCTTTGTTGTAATGGATGTAACCCTGGGTGGGCTCGACGCGCAGCAGCGGTTTTTCTTCGTTGCGTTCCTGCGCTCGCCCGCGGAGATAGCCGTCCAACTGATAGCGCAGAAACTTCTTCATCGACTCCGGCCCGTAGGTATGCCGCATGACCATCAGAGCGGTGTATTGCGCCAGCGTTTCGACGATAGCGGTAGCTCCTTCCGTGTTGGCGCTCACCACCTGGTGCGCCCACCACTGGTGGCCGGTTTCGTGCGCGGTAACGAACAACGGCAGGTTGATCGCGTCTTCCTTCTTGGGATCCACGTAGGTGATGAACCCAATACTCTCGGAGAACGGAATGGTGTTGGGGAACGATTCCGCAAAGTCTCCATAGCGCGGGAACTCGACAATGCGCAATTGCCGGAACTGAAACGGACTGAAGGCCGTGCTGCAATAGTCGAGCGTGGACTTCATGCCCAGCATCATCCGTTCCAGATCGAACGCATGCCCCGGGTGATAGTAGATCTCCAGGCTGACATCATGCCAGTGGTCCCGCCGCACCGCGTAGCGCGCCGAATTCACCGAGAAGATGCCGCCGACGATCGGCGCATCGGCCTTGTAGTGAAAGTAGCGGCGGCCGTCCTGCTCCCATTCTCTTTGCGGATAACCCGGCATGATCGCGATCTGGTCGAGACTTGTGCTGACCGTGCCCTCGAAATTTACCCAGTCCGCGTCCGTCGCAACATAGTTGTTCTGGCGCGCAGCCACATCCTCGAGTTTCGGTAGACCTGGCGATTTCGGCAAACCGTGCTGGTGACGTTCGCTGTCATCGACCAACTGCACATCCTGGAAATATCCGATGAGCGGCAGATAACTGCCGTTGACGAAGCTGCCGTTGTGAACGATGTCGCCGTTGGGGTTTGAGTTGACGAACCCGGGATTCGGATACGCCAGCGCGAAATCGAGCGCGATGCGGCCGTGGGGCGGAAGCGGCTGCGGCAATCGGTACAAATAGAAACCGAGCGCCGGGTCTTCTATGATCGCCGTCTGGCCGCCTTCCAGGATGAGCTTTTGCACCTCAATGTGAGGACGAGGAATCACGTCCACATCCTCCGGCCAAATGGTCACGGCCACGCGGTCGATGGGTAAATCGGTCTTATTTTCCAGCCACTCCTTGCCACGGAAGACGGCAAGGCGGCGCTCCGGATAGAGATCGACATCTACCTGAATATCGGTAAGCCTCGGCTGCGGCAGGGAGACGTACTGCTTGTACTTCATCTCATACTGGGCGCGCGCTTCCTGGATCTTGAATCGGGTGACCTATGGATTCAGGATGTGCGTGTTGTAGTAAATGAATCCGCCGACGGCGACAAAGAGGAGGCCCGCTATCGCGAGCCCCGCCCTGGTGGGATTCGTGATGCGTTCGCGGACCAGTTTGAACCGGTTACGCCAACCGGTTTCCATACCGCGCACCCACAACAGATTGGTCACGATGGCCAGCAGCACCGCTCCGATTCCCCAGTACAGGTGGAACCAGAACAGGGGCGCAGCGTAAGGGCCGTAGCCATTCATGTCGGAGTAAATAACCGTCGGCGGCATGCCCAGGCGGTAAAGGTAGTCCTGAAAATTCATCTGCGGCAGCACAATCCCTGCCACGAAATACAGCACCATCACGAAGTGGCCGAGGTATTTGTGATTGACGATGGTGTGCACCAGCATCGCGATCACGCACAGGATCCAGAAAGTGACCAGCCGGTTGGTGAACAGGTCGGTGCAGTACAGGCCGAACTGGAATTGGTGATAACCGTGGGTGAGCTGAACGATCAAGCCGCAAACCATAACCATCAAGACCAGCAGCACCTGCACCAGCATCAGCGCGAACAGCTTGCTGGCGAAAAGCACCCAGCGGCGCACCGGCAATGGGTCCATGATCTGATTGAACTGCGCATCGCGCTCCCGCCAGACGAGTTCGCCCGAGTAAAAAGTGACGATCGCCAGAACAAACAGGGAGAATCCGCCGCCACCGAGTTCCAACATGCGCCAAGTGACCGGATACACTGGGGTGGAAAACGGAGTGTTGACTCCGGTCGCGGAAAGAATATCCATGAGTGCTCCGGCCAGCACGAGCACCGCAAAAAAAACGTTCCGGACCGTTTCGGTGAACTGCAGCCGCGTCAGCGAGACCAGTTCACGGAACGAGTCAGGCACGGTAAAGGTGGGATGAACCACGGGCAACGCCTTCGCCATCGCGACTGGTAACCGCTCCAGCAGCTCAGGTTCTGGCCGCCGAGAGGCTTTACCCGGCGCATAAGTGAATGAGAAGCGGACATAGGTCAAGCCCAAGATGGCCGCGCCAATCGCCAGCCACAGGACACGATTCCACAACAGCACCCCAGTGAATGGCATCAACTGCAGGTTGCGCTGGAACGGAGTCCAGTACTGCGTAAGGTGCGAAACGGCATTTCCTCCAAACGGATCAACCATCGCGGCAAATTTACTGACGGTCAGGTCGGTCGAAAGCTGGTTGGCGACAAAGTAGCCGATCAGCATGACCACGCTGCCTGCATATACCGGCAGCATCTTTCGTCCCAATGCCGCCAGCGCGAAGAAGATCGCGGTGGTAAGAATCAGGTTGGGAATCACCAGCGCGAAATAAGGCTGGAGATATGCCAGGACGCTCTGCGGCCCCACGCGCACCGGATCCAGCCAGGGCATGCGAGTACCCACCCAGGCTCCCAGACCCACGCTACTGAAGACAAACAACTGTACTGCCAGAGCACCCAGGAACCTGCCAGCGAGGTACTGGAACTTCGTGATCGGGGCTGTATAGAAGAAGGAGGTGCAGTTGTTATCGACATCCTGGTAAGTGGCCTGTCCCGCCAGCGCCGCAGTTACGATCACGCCAAAGAAGCTGACATAAGTGATGATGACGTTCAGCGCGAACGGCGAAGTAACCAGTACCTTGCCTCCGGTGCCGAAGTCGATAGTAGCGCTGGGGAACGCCCCGCCCGACATGAGCACGAACAGGAATCCCAACCCGAGAAATACCAGAAAATAGACATAGGTCGAGATCCGGCGCAAGCGGCGGAAAAACTCGAATGCCAGGATAGAAGTAACCATAGCTCAGTTCACCGGACCGGTCGCGGACCGGTGGATAAAGCCCTTAATGGTTGCGAAGTACAGGTCTTCCAGGTCCGGGAGCGCAGGTTCGAAACCCGGTTCCGGCTCTTGTTGACCAAATACGCGGACCAAGGTCCGGCCGGCGAACAGCCGCATGGAAACGAGTTGGAAACGCTCCTGGTAGGTCGCCAGATCGGCATGCGTGATCGACTTCTGCCAGACTTTGCCCCTTAGCTCCTCCACTAACTGCGAAGGGTTACCGGCGATTCGCACTTGTCCCTGGTGGATAATCGCCATCGCCTGGCAAAGGTCGGTGACATCGGAGACGATGTGCGTCGAAAGAATGACGATAATGTTTTCTCCGATCGCGCTCAGCAGGTTGTGAAAGCGCACACGTTCCTCCGGATCGAGACCGGCAGTCGGTTCGTCCACGATAATCAGCCGCGGATTTCCCAGCAGCGCCTGCGCAATGCCGAACCTCTGCTTCATGCCTCCGGAAAAGCTGCCCAAAGCCTTGCGCCGGTGCTCGGAGAGATTAGTCTGCTGCAGCAGCGCGCGAACCACTTCCTTTCGTTCCTTTGCGCTGGTTATCCCCTTCAATGTGGCTAAGTGCGTGAGCAGGTCCTCGGCCGAAACCTTGGGATAAAGTCCGAATTCCTGCGGCAGATAGCCCAGGACTCGGCGCACAGCATCCTTCTGCCGCAGAATGTCGATATCTCCCAAGGTCGCGCGGCCGCTGTCCGCCTCCTGCAGCGTGGCCAGCGTCCGCATCAGCGTGGACTTGCCCGCCCCGTTCGGCCCCAACAGGCCGAACATGCCCACCGGGATGTTCACCGAAACATTCTGCAGCGCCTGGGTGCCGTTGGGATACCGTTTGGAAAGATTCTCGATTCTCAACTCCATCATGATCTCCTGTATACGTAGGTTACGCGTCTCCCAGCCATAAAGTTCATGATCGCACTTTCCGCGCCCTGCCGTTGCGGGTGGGAGCTGACCGCTGCTCGACCATTGGGTGGAGAAATGCCTAAGCATTTGTAGGAGAGGCTGGTAGCCGCGAAGGTTTGCTCTGGTCAAGGACCCAGCTTTCTTTCACCCTTCAGCCGTACACCGGACTGGCCGGGCGAGAGTGAGCACTCTTGCTCAGAAGCACGAGGGGTCCGTTGTTAAGCTTGAGTCTCCTTAGGGTTAAACAATCCAAAGAGGAGATATCTATGCCCCTCAAGATGCATGCTGCGGTCGTAGAGCGATTCGGGAAACCGTTGGACCTCGTGGAATGGGACGTTCCCTCTCCCGGAACGGGCCAAATTCTGGTCAAAACTGAAGCCTGCGGCGTATGCCACACCGATCTTCATGCGGCCCACGGCGACTGGCCGGTGAAGCCCACACTTCCGTTCATTCCTGGCCATGAGGCCATCGGTCTGGTTGTTGCCATTGGATCGGGCGTGACGATAGTAAAGGAGGGCGACCGGGTGGGGGTGCCGTGGCTCTATTCCGCATGTGGTCACTGCGAGTATTGCCTGACTGGCTGGGAAACGGTGTGCGCTCAAGCGCAGTTCGGTGGCTATACTAAGAACGGCGGTTTTGCGGAATACCTCCTCGCTGATCCGAATTTTGTTGCGCATATACCTACCGGCCTCACGGCTGCGGAAGCCGCGCCGTTGATCTGCGCTGGAATCACGACCTACAAGGGGATTAAGCAAACCGGGGCGCGGCCCGGGGAGTGGATCGCTATTTCTGGTGCTGGCGGGCTCGGTCACCTGGCCATCCAATATGCGAAGGCGATGGGACTACTCGTCTGCGCAATCGACATCGACGACGGCAAGCTGGCCCATGCCACGCGCCTTGGTGCCGATTTCGTTATCAATGCCAAGACTGGAGACCCGGCAGCCGCCGTAAAGAAGGCGACCGGTGGCGGAGCTCATGGCGTTCTGATTACCGCGCCTTCGCTGATCGCATTCAAGCAAGGCGTTGGCATGACTAGGAAGCGTGGCACTTGTGTCTTGGTGGGACTGCCGCCAGGCGAATTCCCAGTTCCGCTCTTCGATGTGGTAGCAAACTGCATAACCGTCCGAGGTTCGTTCGTCGGGAGCCGTCAGGATATGGCCGAAGCCCTCGCCTTCGCTGTCGGAGGCAAAGTCAAAGCCGATATCGAGTTGCAGCCGCTATCATCGATCAACCAGATCTTCGACCGCCTTGAGCATGGCGATGTTCCCTCACGCGTGGTCCTCGACTTCGCGCCAGCTAAAACGAAGAACCAGCGCTTGGAAGTCGATCAACATGTCGCAACCGTTTAGGGGGCAGCTTTTCGCAAGAGATATGTAAATAGTTCGAGAACGACGGCAAGCACCGAGGACACTCATGCCCGCGAACACAATGCCGGCCGCGGCGATACTGCGCGGCAGATGCAGTTTTTCCAGTTTCGAGGAGCGGTCAGCTCCCACCCGCAACGGCAAGGACGCGGAAAGTGCGATCATGAACTTTATGGCTAGGGGACGCGTAACCTACCGGGGCGGGGCGCTTCGTTCTTAGAAACGAAGGCGTCCACAACGTTTTCCTCCCGGGCCCCGGCAGCGACGGCGCGGCCCCCAACGGAACGCTGGTGTTCGACGCCAGCGGAAATCTTTACGGGACCACGACGGCGGGCGGGCTGGGCTGCAACAACGGAAGCTGCGGCGTGGTCTACAGACTCGCCCTGCAAAGCAACGGCACGTGGAAGGAAACGACTCTGTGGCAATTCGAGGCTGCCAGTGACGGTTCTAAGCCGCAGGACGGACTTGCCCTCGACAGTGCCGGAAACCTTTTCGGTACCGCCAAATTCGGCGGCAGCCGATACGGCTACGGCACGGTGTTTGAGATTACGCCGTAAGAGCTGCGCTGGCTGTAGTACTACTCGGCGGGCCGGTGCAGTCCAGGAGTGCCGACCTCTTGAAAAACCGTGCCCCAGAGTGTGCCCCCCTATCTGCCGCTATTGTGCCCCTTCTGCGAGACGCGGGAAGCATCGGAAAAATCAGGTGATGGTAGGGGAGCTCTGTCGCTTGCATGAAGCGATATCCAACGAAGTACAACCACAGCGAAACATGGATATAAATGCGAGGCGGGAATTTTATTTCTCTGGTTTGTGGACTGTGGCGTTCCCACGTGCTTCCAGCCCAGGCGCTGCTTCGGAGTTGGGTTTGGGTGGCGATTCAACAACTTGAACGCGAGGACGAAATCCTCGTAATCTGGATGCGCGTTTTTCTCGGGGACGGCAGGTTAGGTGGTTGTGGCATCTCCGGTTGTCGTGGCCAGATCGGCTTCCCGCCTAAACCTGCAGCAGCACCGTAGGAACGGTGCCACACACGAACCCGCACGAGAAGAAAATTGACCGGGAATACGAAACCAGGAATTGGGCAACCTAGTGCTGGTTGATTCGAGCGATTTCGGCGCGATTGCGCCAGTACGGTTCATTGGACAAATAAGGGCCTCATCCGCGCCTAAACAGGCTAAGTATGGTCAAGGGTGGGCGGACTCAATGCGCGAGACCCGACGTTGGAGGCGGGCTACCACAACGGAATACCACCGCACTGCGAATGATAACGTCCTTTATCATTCCCTATTGGGATTGGCAAGCCCGCAACAGGTTTTGGGGGCATTTGTCCGAGATGCCGGTCTATCGTGCAAGTGAAGCGACCACAATTCGTAAACACTTGCCGACTTATCGGTACAAACCGGAGTGGGTGAGCGCATTGGCGATTTACCACTCGTTGCGAGAGTCGCTAGAGAGTCAACTGCAAAGATCAATTGCCCGACAAGCCGGTGGCGCCCAGACGCAATCCGCATTCCTCCGGCCGCTGATGCCAGCGCCGCAACCGTGGCGGATCGCGCTCCTGCGCAGGTTGCGGTACGCACTTTCATCGTCAGAATTAATGAGTCAGGGTTCAGAAATCAGGAATCCCGAAATTCACACTTGACATCGATAGATAATCCACTACCATATGGTT
>PLIO01000216.1 GCA_003140075.1 Acidobacteriaceae bacterium
ATGTTCCTGCAGCGTTCTAATGGAACTGTTCTGGGCACGACGCTTTAACTCTTTCTGGGCTCCAACAGCTGGTTAAAATTTGGCGATTGAGTGACCGGGCGATTTGGCGATTGAAAATCTCAATCCCAAGATGCCTTTTCAATCGCTCAATGACCCGATGGCTCAATGACTCAATTCCCTACCACCGGTAATGCGCAAAAGCCTTATTGGCTTCGGCCATGCGGTGAACATCTTCTTTCTTCTTGATGGCTGCGCCTTTTCCGTTGGCGGCGTCCAACAATTCGTTGCTCAACTTGTCAACCATGCCTCGTTCCGCGCGGCCGCGAGCATAGGTCAGCAGCCAGCGGATCGCGAGCGATGTGCGACGATCGGCATTCACTTCCACCGGAACTTGATAGTTTGCGCCACCAACGCGGCGAGTCTTCACTTCGAGCAGAGGCTTCGCGTTCTCCACGGCCTTCGTGAACAGCTTCAAGGCTTCGTCGCCGCCTTTTTCCTGCACCTTGGTCAGGGCTTCATAAAAGATTCCCTCGGCGGTTGAGCGCTTGCCCTGCCACATCATCGAGTTGATGAACTTCGTCACCAGGTTCGAGCCGTAAACGGCATCGGCTGGCACGGTCCGCTTTGCGGTATGTCCTTTACGAGGCATAAAACTCCAGGTTTCAAGGTTTCAGCGTTTCAAGGTTTCCGAGTTTCAGACGAGATCGCCTTGAAACCTTGAAACTTTCGAAACTTTGAAACCCGCTTTCTTACCCCTTCTTCGCTCTCTTGGCGCCGTATTTCGAACGTCCTTGCTGACGGCCGGCCACACCCACCGCATCCAGCGTGCCGCGAATCACGTGATAACGCACGCCCGGCAGATCCTTCACGCGGCCGCCGCGAATCAGCACAATCGAATGCTCCTGCAGGTTGTGGCCAACGCCCGGAATGTAGGTCGTAACTTCGATCCCATTCGTCAACCGTACCCGCGCCACTTTCCGCAGCGCCGAGTTCGGCTTCTTCGGCGTCTGCGTGTACACGCGCGTACACACGCCGCGCTTCTGCGGACATCCCTGCAGCGCCGGGCTCGCCGTCTTATACCGCGGCCTCTTCCGGCCGTCACGCACCAACTGATTGAAAGTAGGCACTCTTCGCCGCTCCTTGCCACACACCACGACTGCCCTCGCGGGCACGCAGCGCGCGGCGCTATTCGCTACCCGGTCGCTAACTTCATGATCCGGGCTGGCAGACCCCACTGGGCCGCCATGCTTCTCGCCGCACACCAACTCACGGAGAGAGATTCTGGGTTCCCGATCTAGATTTACGCTGCCGACGGTGGTACCCGGCCAAAACTCCGGGGGTACTCCGTATCGCCAGCTCTGTCCCGCATATCCTTCCGCAGACTACCGGTACGCTTAATTTCAGCTGTGCCGGATGCCCGAGGGCGAAAGGCAGCGCAGGAACACTTCAGCGAGGAATGTCTCCAGATCCAAAAACCGAATCCGAAAACGCATTTCTCAAAAGCCTAGCCTCAAGTCCACACAATAATACGTGAAACCGGCGGCATACAGCAAGCTTGGATTGACTCGCGGAACCAAACTACTATAGCAACTGAGTGGAAACATCGTCAACCCATGTTTTTGCATCCCACCGGAAGCGACCGATGTTAGCGGCTCGCCATAACACTTCGACCGGTTATCGAGAGGCTTTTGCTGGTCGGCTTGCTGAATCCGGCTCCAGCCTCTACACTAAAAGTTTTCCGTTCCAATTCCTGATGAGAGGCTCGCCCGCGCTTTATCCCGCGCGGCGACAAGAGGGTGCATGGGAAGGTTGCGTTGCAATCGGTGGTCGTGGGGCGTCGTCACTATCTCATTATTTTTATTGGCAGCATGCGGCGGGCACAAGCCTCCCGGAGCTTCGCCCTTCCCCGCAAAAATAACCCTGAACCCCTCCGTCAGCACGTCGCTGCAAATGGGGGCCACGCTGCTGTTCACTGCCACGGCTGTGAACGATACGAATTCGAGTATTTCGGCTGCCTTTACCTACGCCTTAACTCCCACCAGTGCACCCGGGATTCTTAATGTCTCTCCGGCTGGAGCCGCGTGCGCAGGCGACTGGAATGCCCCCTATTACAGTGTATGCACACCTGGGGCCGCCGGCGTGGTTCAGGTCACCGCCTCGGCGCTCGGGCAGACCAGCCCGCCCACCTACGTGTTTGTCCATCCCCCGATCGCCAGAATTCAGATCAGCGTGGTTCCGCCGGTGAACGCTCCGCCGCCGGCCTGCCCCGCGCAGATCGCTCTTCCCGCTGCCTGCCAAAAAGCCTTTGCTCCCACCAATTCCTGTCTCTCAACCAACCAGGTCGAGACCTTGCAAGCTACCGCGTTTGACAGCTATGGAAACGACATCACGGCCTGGGTCGGGCCCTTCGCGTGGTCGGAGACCACCGGCAGCGTGGTCGCCGTTACTCCGATTGTGACCAACACCGTTTACAACGTGCCCACCAACCAGGTCACTGCATCGCCCAGTACACCGGGACAGACTCCGGTCATTGCTTCGTCCTCGGGAGTCTCCAGCCAACCTTATTATTTCGAAACCTGCCCGGTGCAATGCATCAATTTGAACGTGAGTGCCAGCGGGGAATACACCGGCCAGACAAGTTTTGTTGCGAGTGCGAAAACCGGAACGGAGACGATCACCGCCACGGCCGTTGACGTCCAGGGCTGCGTCGTGCCCAAACCACCTCTGACCTGGACTTCCTCCGCCTCAGGCGCAGTTATCGCCGGAAGCGCGACCGCCGGCTGTGCTGGCGGCACCACCTGCTCCCTCACCCTGAAACAGCCCGGTACCACTGCCGTCACCGCATCTTGCACGCCGCCAACCTGCAACATTGGCTTCCCGCTGAACCCCCTGGGACTTCCAGCGCCCTACATCCCGCAGCCGGTTTATCCCGTCACCGCCATCTCCGGATTAGTAACCGGCTCCACCACCTCGACCGCCGTTATGGCTACGAGTCAGGATTGCTCCAGCAATGTCTTGTGCGGGGTCGCTCTTTATAACATTTCCACTGCCAAGAATCTTGCGGCCAGTCCCATCTCTCTTCCCACTCCACCCAATTCACTGATGTTCGACGAGCCGGGAGATAAGGCCTTCATGGGCAGCCAGTACGGCGCGCTCATCATTACTATTTCCAATCTAGGGGCTTCTTCGACCAGCCCCTTCGCCGCCATTTCCGCTCCTGCTACGCCTCTGGGTGTAGTGACCGGCAGGATTCTGGCGGCCTCTCCTACTGGCTCCCAAGCCATCTTCTCCGATACTGTATCCACGCCTAACCAGGTCTATGTGGTCAATGCCAGCACCCCGCCGTCCTCAACCCCTGAAAACATCAACAGCGCAATCGGAGCTGCGTTTTCCCCCGATGGCCTGGAAGCCTTCATCCTGGGAGATGGCGGCAACACGTTATACATCTACTCGGCTCTGCAGGCGCTTCAAGCTATTCCGCTGTCGCCGCCCGCCAACGCCATCGCTTTCTCTTCCAGCGGCTCATTTGCCCTGCTATCCGGAGGAGCCGCCCCCTCTACTCTTGCGATTTACAATACCTGCGACAATTCTGCGGTCAACTTGGCGTTCGCCGGCCCCGGACTGCCTACTGCGCCCACGTTCCTGAAGATGGTTCCCCCTGGCAATGTCCCGATGGGCAACGCAAACATCCCCCTAGTCTTGGATCCGGTAGGCCTCGACTTTTTCTTCGGCATCGACAACACGGGTATCGACATCATCGCCACCAATGCTTCCCAGCCACCGCTGAGTGGATCTTCCGCCGCGCTCTGCCCGCAACCTGTTGCCATCGCACACACCCCAGCCCCACAAAACACAGCCTTCCCGCCAGTCCACATCGATATCCAGCAAGGCACGTTCAACCCCATTAACTTCTTTGTCTCGCCCGATGCCTCGCGGGTGTACATCGTTACCACGGACTCTGGCGTCCTGGTCTACAGCTTTGACACCCAATCGGTGAGCGCGATTCCGCTCCTGGGAGACGCGACTCCGGTCGCCGCGGATATGACTGTCGATGGCACCCTGCTCTACGTCGCGGGCTCAGATGGCATGCTGCACGTGCTCAACACAATTACCGCTACCGATCAGGAGCCGTCGATCTTCTTTTCCGAGCTCCCCAACTCCTCCAATAACTTCTGTTATTCCTCATTCACGTGCGCGCTGAATCTGGTGGCCGTACAGCCGTAAGGATTGGTGTTTGGCAATCGGGGTAAATGCTGAGGTAGGCCGTTGAGAACTCAAAGGCGCGAGGAGCTTGAATCGCGAAATCACCCGATCTCCCGATCGCAAAATGGCAGGGTGCTCTTAAGCTGTCTTCCCCAGCTCTTTCGCCACGCTGTCGAGCACGCCGTTAACGAACTGCACCGATTCCAGGCTGGAAAATTTTCGTGCGATCTCGAGCGATTCGTTGATCACCACGGCCCGCGGCGTCTCCGGATAGGCCAGGAACTCGGCTACTCCAGCGCGCAATAGATTGCGATCCACCGCCGCCATGCGTTCCATGCGCCAGTGTTCCGCGTGGCGCTCGATCAGCGTGTCGATCTCCGCGCCGCGGTCCGTCGCCACCCGGAACAGATCTTCCGCAAACCCCCGAACTTCGGCGCTGGTCCCAGCATGTTCCGCCCAAAACGTACTCCGCACATGGTCCACCGTCTGCTTGCCCATGTCGGCCTGAAACAGCATCTGCAGCACCAGTTCGCGAGATTTGCGCCGTGTACCCATAGGGACAGTTGCCGGCTTCCAGTCGCCAGTTGTCAGTTTACTGTAGAGGAGGGATTATTTGCGGCTGGTCTTCACGCGCTGAAGTTCTCTCTTAGACTTGTCATTCCGAGCGGAGCGAGGAACCTGCTTCTTGCTGACAGCTGAGTGCCGAGAGCTGATAGCCGCCTTGAGCGACGCCATCTCCACAGCCGCCAGCGCTGCCTCAAACCCCTTGTTGCCCATCTTCAGCCCGGCGCGGTCGATCGCCTGCTCCAAGGTCTCGCAAGTCAGCACGCCAAAGGCATGCGGCACGCCCGTCTCCTGCGCCGACTGCCCAATCCCGCGCGTCACTTCGTTCACGATCACATCATAGTGCGCCGTATCGCCGCGCAGCAAACATCCCAGACAAATGATGGCATCGTACTTTCGAGTCTCCGCCAGCTTCCGCGCCGCCAGCGGAATCTCAAACGCCCCGGGGACTCGGATCAGATCGATATCTTTCTTATCCGCGCCGCAGCGCACCAATCCATCCATCGCGCTTAGCAGGAGCCTCTCCGTGATGAAGGCATTGAACCGGGCAGCAACGATGGCAAATCGCCTGTTCAAGGCGATCAGCGTGCCTTCAAGCGCAGGTAAATCAGGCGTGGGAACAGGCTCAACAGCAAACTTTTCCTTGTCTTTGTCTTTTTTCTCCGTGACTCCGCGCCTCCGTGGTGGGCTTACCCTGTGTTCCTCTGTGACCTCTGCGGTAAAGACTTTGACTTTCATTTCCCCTTGAACGCTGCTGCCCGCTTCTCCAAAAACGCCATTGTCCCTTCTTTCTTGTCGTCGCTCGAACAGGACACTGCGAACAGCACCGCCTCCAGATATAATCCCTCGCTCAGAGTCATCTCCATGCCCTTGTTCACGGCCTCCATCGCGTACTGCACGGCCAGCGGAGCATTGGCGATAATCTTTGCCGCAATCGCTTCCGCCCGTGGAATCAGGTCGGATGGAGCCGTGACTTCATTCACCAGCCCGATGCGATGCGCTTCCTGCGCCGTGATCATCTCGCCCGTTAGCACCATCTGCATGGCGATGCCTTTCCCCACCAGTCGCGGCAACCTCTGCGTTCCGCCGTACCCCGGGATAATCCCCAGCTTCACTTCCGGCTGCCCCAGCTTGGCGTTTTCGCTCGCTAGGCGCATGGTACAAGCCAGCGCAATCTCGCACCCGCCGCCCAGCGCGAATCCGTTGATGCACGCAATCACCGGCTTGCCCAGGTTCTCGATTAAATTGAGAACGTTCTGCCCGCGATGCGTATACTCCTTGCCGGAAACCGCATCGTGCTTCGCCAACTCGGAAATATCCGCTCCCGCAATGAACGCCTTCTCGCCCGCGCCGGTAAAAATGACGACACGAATCGACGCGTCATTCTTGATGTCATGAAACGCCGCCCGCAACTCCTCCATGGTGGCCATGTTCAGCGCGTTCAAAACCTTCGGCCGGTTGACGGTGACGTAGGCAATCGCGTTTTTCTTTTCGAGGAGAATGTTTTCGAAGTTCATAAAAGAGTCATTCAGTGGCTAAGTAGACAGGCTAATAGTCCATCCAGAAGTGATGCCGCGGATTCCGAGGCCATTTGGGCCAGTTAAGTTTCCGGAACAGAAGAAAATTGATCAAACCGTAGTAGAGAATATTAACAGTGATTGCGATGCGTCCAAAACTGCCTAGCCTCTCCAAGAACCCCCTGCCCGAGGCGAAATGCATGCCAGCCACAAATCCCGGAGAGAAAATGTAACGAACCAACTGCGGCGTCCCGACGTGATCTGCGATGGCCAGGGACACATATGTCAATAGCAGCGTGAAAAAGCCGCCCAGCGCCACTTGAGCAACGACAAAACGACGGGAGTTTCGACCGGCAGCCATAACCGCTACAACTGAAACCCTCTCAAACTCCTCACAGCTAGTATAGGTCGTCCTTACGGCCTGCTATAATTGTATAGCAAGAGGTCTTCCATGCTAGCCATCCGCCTTCCCGTCAAAATCGAAAAGCGCCTAGCCCGCCTCGCCAAGCGCACTGGCCGCACCAAAACATATTACGCGCGAGAGGCCATCTTGCAACATTTGGATGATCTTGAGGATGTGTACCTCGCCGAGAAGGCGTTGGCTGACATTCGCTCTGGGCGCAGCAAAACAATTCCGCTCGAAGATGTAATGCGTCAATACGGCCTGAAAACAGAAGTGACCGGAAAATCGAGAGCGACTCGGCGAAAAGCACCGAGATCCCGCTAAGTCTTTACTTCTCCCGCACCACCGCCGCGACTTCGTCCTTGCTCAAATCGCAACTGATGCAACGCTGCGTCCACAGGCGGTGGCCAAACACCTTCCCGCATCGTGGACACTTCCATTCCGTGAGCCACCATCCCCCCGCCAGGTACACCCCCACCCATACGAAAAGAATCGCGAAGTCAGTCGGCTCTCCTAACTTCAGCTTCCCAATCAACAGGCCCAGAAAAACAAAACTCACAAACAGCACCACAACCAGATTACGGCGCATGACGTAGCTGTGCCATGCACGGCGATAGGTCTCGACGTCTTGCGGGTCGCCTTCACCAGGCATCTGATCGGTTTTTCTGCGTCTCTCCATGCGGCTCAATATACGACGGTCGATCTTACAGTTTATTCGCCTTCGGATTATTCGGGTCCGAATAATCGTAAAACCCTTTGCCCGTCTTCCGTCCATACCATCCCGCCATCACCAGCCGCTTCAGCAGCGGAGGCGACGCAAAACGCCGCTCCTTGAACTCGTCAAACATCACATGAGTGATGTAATAAGTGGTATCGAGCCCCACAAAATCCAGCAGCGTAAACGGCCCCATCGGATACCCGCAGCCCAGCTTCATCGCATTGTCGATATCTTCAATCGATCCCACACCCTCTTCATACGCCCGAATGGCATCGAGCAGATACGGCACCAGCAGCCGGTTTACGATGAATCCCGTCTTATCCGACGTGCGCACCGGAACCTTGCCCAGCTTCTTGCCGAACTCATAAGCCGTCTCGTAGACGTCATCGGCAGTGGCGATCGTCCGCACCACCTCCACCAACTTCATCAGCGGCACCGGATTAAAAAAATGCATCCCAATAAACCGCTCCGGTCGCTTCACCGCCGTCAAAAGCTCAGTCACCGAAATCGAAGACGTATTCGAAGCGAAGATCGCGTCTTTCTTCACGATGCCATCAATCGACGCGTACATCTTCTTCTTCTCTTCCACATTCTCAATGATGGCCTCAATAATAATGTCGCAATCGGCCAGGTCCGCCTTGTTGGTAGTGCCCCGAAGCCGCGCGCGGATCGCGTCTTTCTGCGCCGCCGTAATCCCGCCCTTCTCCACCGGACGCTCAGCAAACTTGGCCAGGGATTTTTCAATGCCGGCGAAGCCTTTGTCGAGATACTTTTGCTCGACTTCGAGCACAATCACGTCGAATCCAGCCGTCGCACAGACTTGCGCGATGCCGGAACCCATGAGGCCGCAACCGAGTACGCCAACTTTCTTAATTTCCATAATGACTCCCAAAATAAATCAGCCACGGATTGCACGGATTTCCACTGATCAAGACAAATCTAAGATCAAGAAATTAGGGTTTCGCTTTTCATCCGTGTCAATCCGTGCAAATCCGTGGCCAAGAATTAATTCATGCTCTCCACAATCATCGCGATCCCCTGCCCGCCGCCGATGCAAGCCGTAGCCAACCCATACTTCTTCTTCCGCCGCCGCAACTCATAAAGCAAAGTAATCACCAACCGAGTCCCGGTCGCCCCCAGCGGATGCCCCAACGCAATTGCCCCGCCATTCACATTCACCTTCTCGCGGTCTAATCCCAACTCCTTCTCTACTGCCAGATACTGCGCCGCAAAAGCTTCATTCACTTCGATCAAGTCAATGTAGTCCAAAGAAAGCCCAGCCTTCTGCAGCGCCACCTTCGTGGCCGGCACCGGCCCGCGCCCCATCACCTTGGGCTCCACTCCGGCAATCCCCCAGCTCACAATCCGTCCCAGCGGCTCCATGTTCCGCTTGCGAACCTCTTCCAGCGACATCACGACGACGGCAGCCGCGCCATCCACAATGCCGCTGGCGTTCCCAGCCGTCACCGTCCCAGGCTTCCCTGAGCCCTGGCCGAACGCAGCCTTCAACTTCGCCAACCCTTCCAAAGTAGTCTGCGGCCT
>PLIO01000113.1 GCA_003140075.1 Acidobacteriaceae bacterium
TCGAAGTGCAGGCCGGTGGTGGGTTCATCCAGCAGGTAAAGGGTCTTGCCGGTCTGGCGCTTGCTCAACTCGCGGGCCAGCTTGATGCGCTGGGCCTCGCCGCCGGAAAGTGTTACCGCAGATTGACCAAGATGAATATAGCCGAGGCCCACGTCGACCAGGGTTTGCAGCTTCTGTTTTACCTGCGGAATGTTTTCGAGAATCGGCAGCGCGTCGGAAACCGGCATCTCCAGCAGGTCGGCGATGGAATTACCGTTGTACTTCACGGCCAGCGTCTCGTGGTTGTAGCGGCGTCCGCCGCAGACTTCGCACAGCACGTAAACATCGGGCAGAAAGTTCATCTCGATGCGGCGCTGGCCCTCGCCCTGGCAAGCTTCGCAGCGTCCGCCGGAGACGTTGAAGGAAAAGCGCCCTGCCTTGTAGCCGCGCTCGCGCGCCTCGGGCAGCATGGCATAAATCTCGCGAATCGCCGTGAACACGCCAGTGTAGGTTGCGGGATTTGAGCGCGGCGTGCGCCCGATGGGCGATTGGTCGATGCGGATGACCTTGTCGATGTTCTCCGCGCCCACGATCGCCTTGTGCTCGCCCGACTTTTCGCGCGAACGGTAAAGTTGTCGTGCCAGTGCGCGGTAAAGAATGTCATTCACCAGCGTGGACTTGCCCGAGCCGGAAACTCCGGTCACTACCGTCATTACGCCGAGCGGGAAAGTTACGTCGAGATTCTTGAGATTGTTTTCCTTCGCGCCCAGAATCGTCAGCGCCGCGCCGTTCTTCTGCCGGCGCTCGGGACGCATCTCGATCTGCACCCGCCCAGAGATATAAGCTCCGGTCAGCGAGTTCGGCTCCCGCATGATCTCTGCGGGCGTGCCGTGGGCAACAAGGCCGCCACCATGACGTCCGGCGCCGGGACCCAGATCGATGACATAGTCGGCGCGGCGGATGGTTTCTTCGTCGTGCTCGACAACCAGCACGGTATTGCCGAGGTCGCGCAGGTTTTCAAGTGCAGTCAGCAGGCGGCCGTTGTCGCGATGATGCAGGCCGATCGATGGTTCGTCCAGCACGTAGAGCACGCCGCGCAGCTTCGAGCCGATCTGCGTGGCCAGCCGGATGCGCTGGCCTTCGCCGCCGGATAGAGTTGCGGCAGAACGATCGAGCGAGATGTAGTTCAGCCCCACGGCGTTTAGAAATTGCAGACGCTCAACTACCTCATGCATGACGCGGCCTGCGATCTTCTCCTCGCGCCCAGCGAGCTTGATTCCTTGCGCAACTTCCAGCGCCTTCGAAATCGGCAGTGCAGTGAAGTCGGCAATCGACATACCGTTCACTTTCACGGCCAGGCTTTCCGGGCGCAAACGCTTGCCCTGGCAGGCGGGGCATTCGCTCGCCGACATGTGATCCATCAACCAGTCACGGTAACCCTCGGAAGTGGACTCTTCGAGATTCTGCTTCAAGTATCCGAAAATCCCGCGAAAGCCAGTCTTGCCGCGGCCTGACTCGCCATTCAACAGCAGATCCTGAATCTTGTCGGGAAACTTTTCAAAGGGCGTGTTCAGGGCGATGCCATGCGCCGCCGCCGTCACTTGCAATGCGTGAATCAAGCCCTGCGACGCGGAACCCGGTCCGAGTCCGCCATCAAGCAACGGCTTCGACCAGTCGGTAATCACTTTTGCGGGATCGAAATCGTAGCGGCTGCCGAGGCCATGGCACTCGGGACACGCTCCGTACATGCTGTTGAACGAAAACGAGCGTGGCTCCAGCTGCGGCACGCTGATGCCGCAATCGGGGCAGGCAAGCTTCTCGGAATAAAGTTGCTCCTCACCGCCGACCACGGAAACCTGCACCAATCCGCCCGCCAGTTTCATCGCCAGACCTACCGACATCTCCAGCCGATGCTCGATGCCCGGCTTCACCATCAACCGGTCGATTAGAACTTCGATGGTATGGTTCTTGCGCTTATCGAGATTGAGATCGTCGTCCAGATTCACCAGTTCGCCGTCGACGCGGGCACGGGTGTAGCCGTGCTTGAGCAGCGTCTCCATCTCTTTCTTGAATTCGCCTTTACGTCCGCGGACGATCGGCGCCAGAACCATTACACGGTCCTCAGGAGTGAGCGCCATCACCCGCTGCACGATCTGCTCAGCCGACTGGCGGCTGATCGGACGCCCGCATTTAGGGCAATGCGGAACGCCGATGGAAGCGAACAACAGGCGAAGATAATCGTAGATTTCGGTGATGGTGCCTACAGTCGAGCGCGGGCTGCGGCTGGTGGTCTTCTGCTCGATCGAGATCGACGGGCTAAGTCCATCAATGGCATCGACATCCGGGCGTTCCATCTGGTCCAGAAACTGCCGCGCGTAAGTCGATAGAGTCTCGACGTAGCGGCGCTGTCCCTCGGCATAAATCGTGTCAAACGCGAGCGAAGACTTGCCCGAGCCGCTCAGGCCCGTCACCACCGTGAGCGTGTTGCGCGGAATCTCCACGTCAATGTTCTTGAGATTATGCTGGCGCGCGCCGCGCACCGAGATCTTGGTAATCGCCATTGGGCTCTTGTCTGAAATTCTGGGGTGGATTGCCCTTCCGTAATGTCGACAGGTCTGCAGAGTTGTTCGACATTAGGAGTGCGCAGCTCTACTCCGTATTTTACTACGGCCCGGCGCATCTGGGTCGTCACTAGCGGCGGGCGGCAACGCAGATAGATTGAAGATGTTGGGTAGACGAAAGTTGAGCTAGCGGCATCTGAATACTGCACTTTGTAACTGCAACATTTTCATCGAACTTCAAACAGGGTGGTCGACCGTGATTTCGCTTTTCATGCCTCTGATTCTCTGCGCGACTGTACTGGTATCCGTCGGCCTCGGTGTTCTCGCCGCATATGTCACCGTAATCGGCATTCTTGATATTTGCGGCCCGCCCTCGCAGCCGCGTCCGGCGGAAGCAAGACCGCGGCTGGTTCTCGTGCCTACGCAGAACCACGCTGGCGGCGACTAGGACAGCCGCACGAGCCTGCCTATCTTCCTCATTATCTTCACCTCAGCTTCAGAGTAATCGTCTCCAGGTTGTGAACCCAGCGCGCTGGCCGCTTGTCATCCGACACGATCAGTTGGAAGGGACCGGACTTTCCCAGCGGCTGGCCATCGCGAGTGTCGGCCACGATCACCTGGCCTTCGTGAAAGCTGGGATCGACTTCAGCGAGAGAAAGGACGACTGAATATCCGTCGGAACCGCTCCCGACCACGTAGCTCGTCATCGCCTCTCCGTGAAGTTCCTTGCCGAGGGGCGCGTTAACTTTGGCCAACAGAGTGGCCAGCGCCACGCCGGAGTAAGTTTCCGCAGCGTTCGTGTGGCCGTTGTGCACGGTGATCGTAATGTGGGGCAGGCCGCGAAAGTCCGCGGGTGAGAGCACGAGGGGAGCGTGATAGGGATCGGCGGTGAGGGTCAAGCTGCCCTCGACGGGCGTTGAATAGACCGTCGGTCCGCCGCCACGACCCACCTCGAGAACCACTGTGACAACCTGGCTCGCGCTGGCTTGGACTTCTGGAGCCGCGATATCGATGTGGCGCGTGTCCTTCGCGAATCCCTGGGCAGAAACGAAGAGAGCATAACCGCCGGTTTTAAGGTTGAGTGTGAGCTGGCCATGATCGTCAGTCTCGAGCTTTGCGGGAGCCTGTTCCGGCGCGGGCACAAGCCGGATCTGCGCGTGCGGAATACCGGCTCCGGTTGGATCGCTCACGCGGATCGTCACAGGAGTGGTCGCCGCCTGCTGGGCCTGGAGTGCGAAAGAAGCGAACGACACGATGCAGAACAAGGCAACTCTGAATTGAGACGGGCGCATGGTGGAAGCATAGCGCGGCGGCGGGCTGATGTCAGCAGACAATCCCGAGTCCCTGCGGGTCCCGCACCTTCTATTTCGATTGAACCTCAATTGCCTCCGCCACATTCATCGTCCGGCTGCCCTGCCCGCTGATTTCTATCTTTCGCCCCCATTTCAAATAGGCTCCAATCACGCCGGGCTGCGACCAATCCAGATCCCATCCGTTCTCGATCGCGAGAAGAGTATAGGGGCCGGGAACCACGCCTCGCAGAGCAAAAGTGCCATCCAGGTCGCTCTGGTCGCGGCGGAAAAGGTCGCGGTTCACCTCTGGATTCTTCGGTACCAGAACCACCATTGCCCCCGCCAAACCTTTTCCTGCTCGCGTCACCGTTCCCTGGACCTGCACGCTGCCGCTTACCAGGGTGAGCGAGACCGAAGCCGAGGCACCGGCTGCCACCGTGAGCGTGTGACCTGAGACTGCAGCGCCATCGGCGGAGATGCGCGCAATCGAGTAGCGAGTCGTTCCGCCCCACACAGAAACCTCATACTGGCCACCCGCCACCCGCTGGAGCTCCGCTTCTCCTTTGGAATCGAGAGACTGAGAAACAGCAGCCGCTCTGCCCGCGGAACGCAAACCGACTGTAAGTTGGGCCGGAAGCGTGGGCTCTCCAAGAATTTGCACGGAGACTTTAACGCTCCCCATCGCGTCCGCCTTGGAGGTGTCGACCTCCTCGCCATCTTTGGTCAGATCAACTCCGTTCATCTCCAGGGACGGCCCCTGTCCGAAAAGGCGGACGTTGTAGCGCCCCGCCGGGATGCCCATGATCTCCATCAGCCCGGGCGAAACCATGCGCACGCCGTTTCGCTGGACGGGTGTGTAACCGTCGAAAGCGGGTTGCTCGAGTTGCGGAAAAGTGTATCCGTGCCTGCCGTCGTCCGGCACACGGAAAAAGAGTCGCAGAGACGGAACTGGGTTCAAGTGGAGATCCGCCTCAATGTGTTCGCCGCCGCGGATCGGAATCGGCATCGCGTCGTCCGCTTCGGTCACGTCCGGGTAGTAGGTGACGGGATAAGCTACATCAAGGGAACGATCGACCGCGGGTGGAGCTTCTTCTGGCTGATCGGATCCTGAATGAGCTCGCTCCGAAGGCGGGTGCACGGCGTACCAGGGCTTTCCGCTCACCGACAAGAAATAGGTGCCGGGCCTCAGAGGCGTCATCTCATACTCGCCCAGATCGTCCGTCTGGGCGGAGTTAAACTGGCGGATGTGGTCCACACCTTCGCTGTGGTCGTCGAAATATAAGGTCACCGTGGCGCGGCGAACCGGCTCCCCTGTTTCATCCAGGATTTTGCCGGCGATTACCGCATCCGGAGCGAGGCGAAGTAATAGAGTTTCGGTGTCGAGGCCGACGCCGGTCACAATCGCGGTGGAAAACTGGTCATGCTGATCGTAGGCGGCGGAAATGAATCCGCGTTTCGCTCCTTGTAGTGAATACTTCCCAGAGGGCAGACCAACGAATTCATACTTGCCGTCTTCAGAGGTAATCATCGACTGAAATTTCTGAGAGTCCTTTGCGTCTCTAATAGTTACTCGGGTGCGGGCGAGCGGACGTCCGTCCGCTTTGCTGACCACGGTTCCAGCGATTCTGTAGCCGCCTCCAGAGATGGTTGACGGAGGAGCCGTTGTAGCCTGCGGCGCGGCCAACGCTCGGAGTCCGAACATACAGAGAGTCACAATCAACCGCAATGACCGAACCGAAATTGAGCAAGCCGCCATATTCCTCGTTGTCACCTATTCCACGCTGGAGCTGATCTCCAATTGCAGGATCGCCTTTTGTCCGGGAGCAAAATGGACAACCTGACTCTTGGCCTCATAAGTCTTCATCGCTTCCGTGTCCCGATAGGGAAGTTCCCGCTGTGGGCTGCCGAAAGCCATCACGCGGTAAACTCCGGGCGTTACCATCTGATAATCAAACTTTCCATCGGGAGATGCCGCAAGTTCCAGAAACTGACCTGGGCTATCGGGCAAGGGGAGGCAATACACATAGCCCGCCGGCGTCGAGCGGGTCGACTCGGCGGAAGCCGGGGGAACTCCGAGCAAGGTGCCGTCGAGTTCCGCGTTATCGTCGCGCATCGTGATTTCGATCGGCGTACTTGCACCGGGCACTACGCCCAAGGGCTCACGCAGCAAATCCGTCCCGCCCATACTGGCCGACGCCACATAGCCACGATTCGCCGTTAGTCGTAACCAATACCGTCCAGGTGCCAGATTTTCGAGGATCAGGGAATCGTCATTGGGGCCTGTCGGCTCACGAAGCGATCCGCGTCTCTGCTCGTCAAAATCGTCCACCGCATCCGCCGTGATTTGCAGATCGAGACGCGGACCGTGCATGGGATACGTATGTTTCCCGTCGCTCCAGAACGAATGACTATCTGAATCTTTGGAGCTGAATTCCTCCCTGACAATCACCGGGATGGAATTATTTCGAGTAAGAACCATGCCGGGACCTTCTACGCGCGCCCCGGCCACAGTAATGTTTACCGAACCGCTGGTGGAGGAATCCGGCCCATTCGCCGCCGCCTCGATCAGATATTTTTCGTTCGGCAGCTGTCCTTCGATCGTCCCGCTACGCCTGTTGAAGCCGAGCGAATAACCGGGACCGCGCAATCCCTGCCGCGATACCGTGATATTCAATCCGCCGTTCTCGGCAATATTCGAGACCGGAATCTTAACCGGGTAGTAAGGCTGACGGACGAGGGTAAGATCCGCCTGGAAGGTTTGCCCGGCCGTAAGCTGGATCGTGGACGCCGAGGCGAAATCGGTGGCGCTAGGGTAATATACCGGCGGGAAACCATAGAGCTGCCCGCCCGGAACCGTGGCCTCCGGATCGTTGTCCATCCACTCGCTGGTCAGCACCTTGTAGGTGCCGGGCTGAAGTTCGGCAAAACGGAACTCGCCGTTCGAGTTGGTGCGGACTGAATTCTTCGCTATCCAGCGAAGACTGCCGTCCTGCACCTGCCTCCAGAAAAGCTGCACATTCACGCGGTTTGCCGGCTCGGCCGCGGAAAGAGTAACTCGCCCTTTAATCAAGGCCTCGGGCACCAAAGCGATCGTAACTTCGGTGCCAGGTGTTACTTCGACCCGCCTTACCCCTTCCCCGTTGGGATGGTCCAGAAATCCCGGCTTGCGCGCCATGAGCCAGGAAAGCCTGCCGGCGCCGGTTGACGAAGCGGCGCCTGCGCTGTCAGCCGCTTGCTTGGGCAGCGTGAACTCAAAATGTCCCTCGCCATCGGTGAACGTTGCATAGCGATTATCGGGAGAATACACGAGGGCGCGGCCAATGGGATCATGCGTAACAGCGTTGATCACCGTGCCGTGAACCGTATTCCATTGATTCTCAGATTGCAGAAGTTGAGCCAAACCCGGCGCGGCGCAGATGCACACGGCTAGCAGAATACTCAGGGCAACCCGTAGGTGCCGGATCGTCAAGGGAGGGCTCGGCCGTTGAACCTCAGGGCGGATCGGTTGGCCGTCGGCACTTCGCAAGGAAATTACTCCTGCTTCAATCGTTTCCTAAGTTTGGGCCGAATGCGCGCTAATCCGCGATCAATCGGTCTTACATTTAACTTCTTTTCGCTTCGGGCCGTCAATCACGGCAGTCTTTCCTGGCTGCTTCGGTTTGGAACTCCGTGTTAGCATTTCGATAGTTGCCCGCCCCGTCGGAATGAGCATGGCCAGTCGTCCCATCTCGACTTCATTGCAGGTTGTGATGCTTCTGGGAGTTGCTTTAGTTTCCTCCGCGCCGGCTGCGGAGCCTTCTCCATGGCTTGAGATTCACTCCACTCACTTCATGGTGATCACCGACGCTGGCGAAAAAAAAGGCAAAGAAGTTGCGCTGCGCTTCGAGCAGATGCGGGCCGTGTTCGCCATTCTGCTGATGAGAGACCGGCTCAACGAGCCGGTACCGCTTACCATCCTCGCCTTCAAGAACGACAAGAACTACTACCAGACGGCGCCGCTGCGGCAGGGACAGCCCATCGGCGTTCCCGGGTTTTTTCTGCCCGGGGAAGACCAGAACTTTATCGTGCTGAACTTGTTCGAGGAAGAGCCCTGGCGCGCCGTGGCTCACGATCTTGCCCATGTGTGGCTGAACTACAACTATCCGCCGGTCCAGGGTTGGTTTGACGAAGGGATGGCGGAATATTTCAGCTCTATCCGCGTTGACGATAAGAAATACGAGATCGGCAGCGACCCCGAACTAAACCCGGCTTTCTCCGAGGATCTGCTGGAGAATCAGCGCGACGTCCGCAACGCGCCGAAATCGCTGACTGAGTTACTCAGCGGCCAGGTCTGGCTCACGCTGCCCGACCTGCTCACCATGAAACATGACGTCTCCAATTATGCGGAGAGCACGCATCACACGCTGTTCTACGCGCAGTCGTGGATGGTAATGCACTATCTTATCCACGAGAAAAAACTGCCGGAGACGGGAACCTATTTTGACCTGGTGGAGAACCAGCACGTGCCGGTGGAAGAAGCCATCCAAAAGGCTTACGGCGTCACTGCTGTTCAGTTCGACCAGGCGGTGAAAGATTACTTCCACTCGCTGACGCCGCTGTTTCTCGCGCTCGACGCGTCCAAGCGAGCCAGTTCCCCATCGAATGCGCCACAGGTTTATCAGTTTCCGGCACCGGTTGGGCCGAGCGACAGCGCGATCATCTCCAAGCCGATGCGCGAATCCGATGCCCACGCCGTAGCCGCTGAAATCAAGATCAGAATTCCCGAACGCCGCGAGGCCGGGCTGCAGGAGTTGCAAGACTTGGCTACGACTCCCGATCCAACGATCCCGGTCAAAGCTCCTAAGAGCGATAAAGCCGACAACCAAACGGGGCCGCTCATCACCGTTGTGGGCAACGAGATTGCTCACCGCGCTCTTGCCTGGGACCACCTGCAGCGGGGCGAGTTCGACCTGGCCGCCGAAGAACTGGGCAATGCGGCTGCGCTCGACCAGCGCGATATGTGGATCCGCTACTATCTCTCGCTGCTGAAATACCGCATGGCGCAGACGAAGCACGCCGATATCCAGGGCTTGCCGAACATGATGCAGGATCTGCGCGTGGTTCTCGAATGGTACCCGGAATTCGCCAACGCGTATGACCTGATGGCTATGGCGCGACTGGAAGGCGGGGGTCCGGTTGCAGCCATGCAGGCCGAACACGCCGCAATACAACTTTGTCCACGCAACCAGGAATACCTGTACCATCTGGCGAAAATCTACGTTGAGAACAAAAAGTGGGAGGCCGCGAGAGCCTTGCTGGATCGCTTGAAGAGCAGCAGCGATGCGCAGGTCGCGTCCGAGGCCCGCGGGGAACTGGAGCGGCTTGCGACTGAGCAGAAGTACGGCATCTCCTCTGCCTCGGCGACGGCTGGGCAAAAACTTTCCGCCCAACCTTCTCCCTTTGACGTGCTGGAGCAGGACGCCGCCAAGCGTGCCGCGGCAGGAGCGGGTCCAAGCGGTAGTCCCGGAGACCGGCGCGCCGCCAAGTTTTTCCAGGGGCGGCTGGTGGGGGTGGATTGCTCTCAGTCACCCGCTGCGGTTCTGACGGTGACCGAGGGTGGAGTTGTTCTAAAACTGCGCACTGCGGATTACAAATCGCTGCTGCTGATCGGAGCCGATACCTTCTCGTGCGAGTGGAATAACCGCTCCGTCTCGGTGAACTACAAGCCCGGCGGATTGTCGGATGGAGACTTGGTATCGGTCGAGGTGCGGTGAAGTTGGCGCCGCCACTACCGCTGTCATCCTGAGGCAGCGGGTGGAGGCGGCGGCCTCTCCCATTTAGTAGTAAAATTTGGAGCCGGGCGGGATTGTTGGGAACGCGGGTCGCTTGGTTTCGGTTTGGGCCTGCCGAGCAACGATCTTGGGCAAATCCAGGACGTAAGGAGACGCTCGCGATGCGATCTATTGCTGTAGTTTGCCTGTTGCTTACTTCTTTTTCCCTTTCGGGAGTGGCTGCGGCCGACGACACCAAGCCGGAAGATATCGTGGCCAAGCACCTGGATTCGATCGGCACGGCCGAGGCGCGTGCCGCCGTCAAGTCACGCGGCATACAGGGCTCGCTGAGCTTCAAGATCCTGGCGCGAGGGACTACGTCTGGCGACGAAGCCGCTACGGGAGACGCCACCGGCATGTGGGGGTACATCTCCGAACAGCGCGAATCGAACTTCGTGATGAAGTTCGGTAGCGCGGCGTGGCGGGGGGAACGGTTTGTCTTCGACGGCGATAAAACCAACTTCGCTGTTTTTACTTCCTCGCATCGGCCCAGCTCATTCGGAGACTTCGTGCGCACCCAGGATTTCATTCTGAAAGAAGGCTGGCTGGGAGGAGAACTTTCCACGGGCTGGGCGCTCGAAAACCTCGACCGCAGCCGGGGCAAGCTCGACCCCGTTGGCCTGAAGAAAATCGACGGCCGCGAACTACAGTGCATCGAGTATGTCTCCAAGGCCAACACCGACATGACGATCAAGCTGTATTTCGAGCCCGAGACTTATCGTCATGTGATGACAGTCTATTCGCTGGTGTGGACGCCCGGCACCGGCCACGCCTCCGGCGTCCACGCGGATCAGGGGCAAATCCGCTACACCATTGAGGAACGCTTCAGTGAATTCCAGGCCGACAGCGGAATCACGCTGCCCCGGCATTACGATCTTCGGTTCATTTACGAACCCCAGAGGGGAGCGACCCGTTCCTACGATTGGGACATGACTGCAGAAAAGGTCCTCACCAACATTGGCCTCGATCCGGCTAACTTCCAGATCAAGTGAGCATTCCGTTTTGTCAGGCGGGTGCCGCGGTCTGTACCACCTTGAGGGTATCCCCCCCACCCCCTCGCTGCGATTGGAATCATCGGGTTAGCAGGAAATTCCCCGCAAAATACGTCTTTCAAAGAACTTAGGTACCAAAAGGTATAAATATAGCTGGCTGACCAAGGAGTCGGGCGGCGGCGGGATCGGGAGAAAGCTAGGAAATCCTAACAGTCCTAGAAATCCTGTGAATCCTGCCAATCCTATTGACAACGCGCTACCAGACTAGTTAGCCTTAAATTGCAAGCGAAGGGACATGGCCTTCCGTAACGGACTTTAGTAACGTCCCTTTGGCCAACTCCCGTCGTGCCTTGGGACTGGCGAGTTTCCATTGGTACGATTGGAAACAAAAAAGATTGGCCGCTAGTTCGGCCAGTGAGGTGGAGGCAGTTGGAATCGAACCAACGGGCGAGGGGTGCGAAATCCATCATCCCGCGAACCTGCTGCCCCCATTGACAAGGAACGGGACTGAAAACCTGACGCCGTGTCGCAATCACGGTTTCTAGTTCAGGGGAATATTCCTTCGCTGGGAATCCTTGGACTAGAAAGCTTCGACGGGAATTTCAGTTCCGTTCCACAAAATTCTAACAGCAGTCTCATGGCAAACCAAACGAAATCAAGTAACCCCGAATGGGATCGGTTTACCGCCGCCATGAAGCATATCGTCAGCGTTCCACACTCGGAAGTCAAAGCACACCTGGATAGAGAAAAAGAAGCGAAGAAACTCAAGCGGACAAGGAAGTCACGGTACAACGCTTTCCGCGAAGTGAATAGAAACGTCTAGAACGTGGTCGCCGTCGCGTTCTTCCCGGTCAGTTCAGCATAGGTCAATCTTTTCCCGATAATTTGAGTCAGAGCCAAACTGAAGCGGTCAGCATCGGTCATGGGATTCTCTTTGCTGCCGCGATTGTTGTAGCGGAATACTTGCTCATCGACGTAGCGATCCAGATGGAAAGGCTCGACGCAAACGTAGGTGCCTTTCAAGCCGCGCTTCATCAGGCTCCAAAAGTTTTCCAGCCCATTTGTGTGGACACGGCCTCTCACATATTCCTTTGTGTGATCCACCACGTCATGCACGAAACGGTAGCGCAGTTGATCGTAGGCAATGCAGCTATCGGAATACACGGTAGTACCGTACTTCACGTTTTTCAGAACTTCATCCTGCAACGTCTTGCGGGAAATGTTCGGCACGACGTGCGCCCGAACTTGCCGGAGATCGCGGTCAAGGATTCCTTGCACTGCCGTCTTGCCAGTGACTCCACCACGTCCGCCCTGTTCGGAGGCGAAACGAGCGCGGCGGTCCTTGTGTATGTTACCGACTTTCCCGCCGACGAAACTTTCATCAACTTCGACTTCTTTGCCTTCGCCGCCTAGCTTGCCGGGATTGATGAAGCCGTGCTTCTTTAGGGCCACGCGAATGCGATGCAACATGAACCATGCGGACTTTTGGGTGATCCCCAGAGCGCGGTGCAGTTCCCAGCTAGAGATGCCGTTCTTATCGTTGACCAGCATCCACACGGCGGGAAGCCACTTCTCTAGCGGGATTGGCGAATCCTCGAATACCGTGCCGACCTTTAGGGAGAACTTGGGTTTCGGGTGGTCGCCATAGCACTTGTAGACGCGGGCTTTGGCTAGGTAGGTGACCTTCTCGGAATCGCACTTTGGGCAGCGAACGGTGCCATCGGGCCAGCGCATGGCAACCATGAACTGACGGCAGTTCTCAAAGTCTGTAAAGTACTGAATTGCTTCCTGTAAGGTCCGTGGCGTTTCCATGCTGTAAATATGCCACAAACGCAACGGTCAGTCAAGTACATTCGTACCTACCAAAATACGTGAAACAAAGG
>PLIO01000195.1 GCA_003140075.1 Acidobacteriaceae bacterium
TGATCGATGCTGATCGAGTTCTGCGTCTGGATGACGCCGCCGATCACCACCGTGCCGCCGTCGGTCACCAGCACCTGCGTGGTCGCCTGCTGCGTGATCAATTCGGGGTTGCCCTGCACTTCCTGGCCGAAGTTCGGGGTCGTGTTCTCCACGTCCACGTTCAGGAAGATCGTATTCTCCGAAGTGATCTGCGGAGTTACGGTCAAGCGCAGGAAGGCGTCGACGTAGGTCACAGTCGGAGGACCGCCCAACTGTGCCTGCGTCACAATGGGCACGCGCACGCCCTGCTTCACCAGGGCCTGGATATTATTCTGCGTCACGACTCGCGGCCGCGACAGCACCTTCAGCAATCCGCGCGACTCTGCCATGGTAAGCACGGCATCGATCCGCACCGTGTTGCTGGCGTTCAAGAACGTTAAGCCGCTGGTCGGTGAGGTCGAACCCAAGTTGGAGAACAACGGAATCGATGAACCCGTCGTTGTAGTGGTGCCCGGGACCGTGACGTAGCCCGGAGTCAAACCACTGACCGTCGTCGGCGAGCTTCCCACCTGAGAAGCGCCACCAATTGCGCTGTGGCCATTGCCCCAACCGAAACCGAGCTGGGTACCGATGTCGCGGGCAAATGTCCGCGTCGCCGCCACCACACGGGCCTCGATCTCAACTTCCTGCGTCTTGCGGTCCAGCTGCGTCAGCAGGCGGTCGATCACCGGAATGACTTTGGGAATATCGTTGACGATCACGGCGTTGGTGCGCTCATCCGCAACCACGTCTCCGCGCAGCGAGAGGAACTTCTTCACCGTGATGATTACATCCTTGGCGTGGGCATAGCTCAAGAAACGCGTAACGGAAACTTTCTCTACGGCCGCAGCTTCCGCTTCTACTTGCGCTCGCCGCGCGTCCGCTTCTTTCTTCAGTGTGTCGACCGTGGCGATGCGCAGAACGTTGCCCTCCAGTTCCCGCGCGAGGTCGTTATTCTTGAGTACGATGTCCAGTGCCTGGTCCCACGGCACGTCATCCAACACAACCGTCAGGGTGCCGTGG
The DNA here is from genome assembly GCA_003140075.1 of Acidobacteriaceae bacterium. Classification (GTDB taxonomy): domain Bacteria; phylum Acidobacteriota; class Terriglobia; order Terriglobales; family Acidobacteriaceae; genus Sulfotelmatobacter. The sequence goes on from PLIO01000195.1 coordinate 1,042, forward strand.
ACATTGGGGTCGAGTACGATGTTCAACCCGCTGATCTCGTGGATCAAGCGGAAGAAATCTTTCAAATCCACATCCTTCAGATTCACTGAAATCGGTTCGCCCGTATACTTGGGGCCGGCCGAAACTGGTTGTTGTCCACTCTGCGCTTTCTGCTCGGCCGCAAGATTTACGGCGGGTTGGATGCCCGTGCTGGACCCGGAGCTCTGCGACGACTGCGCCGCGTGCATGCTCACTGGCAGCAGTTCCGCGGCTGTTTTGTCGGCGAATTTCGCCGCCGCTTCCTGCGCGCGCCCGGCAGTCTCGTCCGAAGCATCGGCCGCATTGGCTTTGGCCGCATAAGTCGGCTCGACGAATACAAAATCGCTGGATGAAGATGAAGTCGAGGCCGTCTCCGTCTTCTGCGCCGTGGCCGCGACCGCGCTTTCGGTCGACGGTTTAGAAGCGAGCGAAACGCTGGCGGCAACCGGCTGCGTCTTCGGCGTCACTTCCATCACGTGCGGCGCAAACGGAGACATCACCGCGTTCACCGGCGCTGGAGCGGTTTGTGCCGCAGTCTTAGGGGCACTGGCGTTCGTCGCTGCCGAGTGCTGCACGTGCAGCGTCAACACCAGCTTTCCGTCCTTCGATGGAGTCAGCTCATAGCGGCAAGCGTGCTCGAGATCGACCACCACACGGGTAGTTGGAGGCGTCTGGCCGTCCATGCCGATGCGCACTCCCTTGACTCCCGCGCTGCCCACCGTGATGTGGCTCTTCCCGGTCGCCATGACGGTACCCGGCAAGTCCACGATCACCCGCGAGGGCGAATCCGCGGTGCTCAACTTGGGCGTCAGCGCGCCACGAGCGTCGATCTCGACCCGGATCTCATCCGCGCCGCGAACCACGTTCACTCGCTGGAGCTCGTTTTGCTGGCTCGCCGTTGGTAGCGCCGGAGTCTCGGCGGCTGATGCCATCAGCCCCAAGAGCAGCAGCGGTAGGAATACACTCAGCAGTTGCTTTCGCATTTCGCCTCTCCCCAACTTGCGGGTCTAGCCCGCGTGTCCTTGCTAGAATTCGATTTCTTGGCGCCCCGGCCTCCCGGCTGCACCATTGCCCGCCGCTAAACGGCTGGCGTAAACAATCGCTTTACCACTTCCCGCGTCATCGGCTTACCCAGCTTGTCCTGCACCGTTTCCTGGAACACAACCGTGTCTCCGGTGATTCTCACTACATAACCGTTGAATACTGGATCGTTCTCGCGCAGGAAATAGGCCTTGTTCAGGCTGTTGGTCACCACAGCGATATAACCGGCGTCTGACTTCACCACGCCCCGCACGTTGATCTGCCCGATTTCCAGACACTTTTTCCCGCTCGCGCAACCCGAACCAGTCGGCGCCTGCACCACCGGACTGAAGAAGGGATCGCGCTTCCCGGTCATCGCCCATTTCTTATCTTCCGGCTTGGGCGGCTTGACAGCATCGTTACTCTGGGCGGCCGGGCTGGTCACACCAGCGGCCTTCGCCACTACGGGTTTCGAAACCGTCGTAGGGACTACTATCGTGGGACGCAACACTACCTGCCTATGTGGCGCCAGTCGCCGGTGCGGCTGCGCTGCCATGGTCACCGGAGGAGGATGCATGCGTCCTGCCCCTGCGCCCGCTCCTGGCTTGGCTGCCTGCGAAGCGTTCGCGCTGTGCTGCCCGTTGTTGGTTATGCGCGGGTTCTGTGCCCAAACCGCCCCCGCCATCACTACCATTGCCAGAATTGCTCTCGTTAGCTTCATAGCGATTCCTATTTGCTCGTGCCTGCCGTTCCTGTTGCGGGCTTTGTTCCAGGGGCCGCTCCGGCCGGCTCCAGATCGTGACTGAAGAACGTCGTCGCCGTAAAAGTCGCGACCACGCTCTCGTTCGGCGCATACTGGTAGGTATGCTTCGTCTTTGCCCCGCCTGGATTTTTCGTATTTGACACCAGCAGTGCGCTGACGTTTACGATCCGCTCCAGCTTGCCTACCCGGTCAAAGAAATTCAGCATGGAGTAATACGGACCGTCCAGCTCCATATCGAACGGAAGTTCCGAGTAGTACTCTTTCGCAACGATCGGCTTCGCCGTATAGCGGCGCAATTCAATGCCCGCCTTCTGCGCTTCGCCGTCCATCGTCTCGATGAAGCCTTCCACCGCTTTGTCGTCCGGCACGATGCGCCGTTCGATCTCCAGTTGCTGTTTCAGGTTGGCTACCTGCTGATCCATGTCTTTCAGCTTGGGACGGTAGGACTCGAGTTCGTTGTTCTCCCGAACCTTGTCCTGCAGAGCATGCTGTGCCGCGGCATTCTTATCGCTCTGGCTTTTGAACACCGTGAAGTACAGCGCCGTCGTTACCAGCGCTCCTCCCACGATCACCGCTCCCCATTGCTTCAGGCCCGACAGTTCGTTGAAATTCATCGCCATAGGTCTGCCCTTACGACTTTCCCTTCTCGCAGGNNGCCTCTACGACTTTCCCTTCTCGCAGGTCAGCGTGAACTGGAACGCCTGCATGTCCTTGATCTGTTCGTCCTGGTACGTTTCTTTGATCTCGACATTCTTGAAGAAACCCGTCTTCTGCAGGTTTCCGATCAGGTTGGCCACAGCGTCCGTGCTCAGCGCGGTCCCTTCCAGGCTTACCGCCGTACCCGTGTCATCCATCTTGCTCAGCCAGACGGCTTCCGTTCCGTTCACCGTCTCGCCCAGCATGGCCAGCAGGTTCACCGGACCCGCCTGCCCGGCGCGCAACGAATCGATCACGTCCACCCGCCGCTTGTAACTGTTGGCCTGGGTCTGCCGCTCCAGATAACGAGCCTTCACATCGCTGAGTTCGCGGTTTTTCTGCAGGGCTGTCTGCATCTGCGCCTCGGTCGTCTTCCCCTGCCGGTCCAGCCGGTACCAGATGATGAAGTTCAACCCCCCAGCCAGTAACAGCACCAGCAGCACCTTCAGCGTGGGCGAACCCATGTCGCCCATTTCCATTGTGGGCAACGCTGCCGCGCTACCGCCGGCGCGCTTGCTCTTCGCCTTGGAGTTTTCGAGCAGATTGATTCTGATCATAGGGATTCAAAGCTCCTCAAAGCCAAGCCCACTGCCACCGCCAGCTGGCCCGGATTCTGCTCCACCAGCTCCGCTCCGGGGCCGTCTGCCGGCGGCACCACGCGCTGGAATGGATTCAACAATTCGACCGGCATCGAAAATTCCTGCCGCAAAGCTTCCATCAACCCCGGCACCTTTGCCGAACCGCCCGCCAGGTAGATCTTTTCAATGTGCTCGCCCGCCGCACTGGCCCGGAAGAAGTCGAACGTCTTCTGGATTTCCAGCACGATGATCTCGGTCACCTGCTGCAGGATCGGCGCCTTCGCATCCTCGCTCACCGTGCCCACCTTGTTGCCCAGCTTGAGCGACTCCGCATCGTCGAAACTCAAGTCCAACTCCTTCTGCAGCGAATCCGTGTACTGATGTCCGCCCACGCTGACGTCGCGCGGGAACAGCGGCGTCGTGCCCTTCACAATGTTGATGTTCATCACACTCGCGCCCAGGTTGAGCAGCGCCACTACCTGGCCCGGCGCCGGCTGGTAGTTGTACTCGTAGCAGTTCTGCAGTGCCAGCGCATCGATGTCCACAATAGCGGGCGTGCGTCCGGCCATCGAGAGTACGTTGGTGTAGTTCAGAATCTTGTCCTTCTTCACGGCCACCAGCAAAACATCCATATTCGGGCTGCCCGCTTCTTCCGACAGAATCTGGTAGTCCAGGCTCACGTCCGCCAGATCGAAGGGAATGTGCTGGGCCGCTTCCTTCTCGATGGTCTCGGCCAATTCCTGGTCGCTCATCGAGGGCAGCGAGATCTTCTTCACGATCACCGAGTGGCCGCTCACCGCCGTCGCCACCGATTTGGTTTTGATCAGGCAGTCGGTGAACAACTTCGAGATCGCGCTCGATACCGTTCCCGAGTCCACGATCATCGAGTCCACCACGATGTCGGAGGCCAGCGCTTCCAGTCCCAGGTGCGCCACTTCAATCTGCCCACCCTTCTTCTTCAACTCCACCGCCTTGATGCTGGAAGAGCCCACATCCAGACCCACAATCGTTTTCGATCCCATTCCAAACATGTGCCCGCCTTTCGTAGCCCTTTCGCGTATCGCCGGCAGTGCCGGTTTTTTGTAGCGCCGGCGTCCCGCCGGCCTTGCTTTTTCCTTCAGGAGTGCCGGCGAGACGCCGGCGCTACCTTACTGCGCTCCGGCGGCTTTCGTCGCCGCCTTGGGTTTCCGTTTCGCTCCCAATTCCATCTGGCTCGACTTCTCTTCCATCCACTGGTCCAGCTTCGACTTCTTGAAGCGCCAGCGATTGCCCAGCTTGAAAGCCGGAATTTTCTGTTCCCCGACGTACTTGTACAGCGTGTCCGGACTCACTCCCAGGTACTGCGACGCCTGCCGAATGTTCATCACTTCCCGCGAGTCAGCCATAGTTCCCTTACCCCGTCCCTCAGCATCCTGCGCCCTTGTTGCGGCCCGCAGGCTATTCTTGGGAGACGCCCTCGCCCTCCATTGCCTGTCAGAGGACTTTCGGTGTCCCGAGCATATATCAGCCCGGAAAAACCCCGCCTCCAAGCGAATTTCCTGTTTTTGATGGGTTTTTTACGGTTTTCTTGGAAACGAGAGAATTCCCGAAGTGGCAGGATATCTATATATTGTGGATTGTGATCGCTCGATGCGTATTAGCAGTGGTAGTCACGCAGATAGCTGCCGGTCACTCGCGAACCGGTAACCGAAGTACTACAGACGGTACGGAAGTACTAAGACGGCGGCTCAAGTGCCTGCATTTACAGCGTTTTAGTATCTCCCGCGGTGTGGACGCAGCACTCGCCGCGGGTGTTCTCAGCCCGGCCTTTGAACTGCGAAGCCACTACCGCTGTGGGTGCCCTGTCCTTCGCGCACGTTGCGAAGGGCGGGTACCGGACTGCCAGCAGTCAAGGGGTTTTGCTCGAAGAACTCTAACGAGCCGGTTAAGACTTACACCATCGGCAGCATCGTACCCGCCCTTGCAAAAAGCGCAAGAGCGGGGCACCCACGGTGATAATGGCGTCGGCAACTCAAAGGCCGGGCCACCCGCCTAACACAGTTGCTATTCTTGAGGACATCGGATGAACCTCCCGCTTTGATTTTGCTCCGCGAGTTCCCTGGGATCGGCCCTGACCCTTTACGCAGGGCAGGGCAGGTCGGTGCCCGCAGAAAGTTGCAACTCTGGTTCCATGCACTTACGGAGAAAACCTTCGAGCCGCCATTCCTTTGGTGGTAAGCTTCCGCACGGACGTGTCCAGGGGGTCTCAGTGGACCATCGAGGAACGCTTGCAATGATCCTGCTGCTCGGGGCCGGGGTAGCATCGAATTCCGCGCAGGCGCAGTTTGAGATACGGTCCGTTTTTCCTGTGGGAGACGTTCTCCCTTTCGCGCTAGCTGTCGGCGACTTTAACGGTGATGGCATCCCCGACGTCGCTGTCGTAGGCAGTGCCCCGGGGGAAATTCAAATCCTGCTGGGAAATGGCGACGGCACCTTCCGGCCTCGCGCCGCGTACCCAACCGCCTTCGGCTTCCATCCCGCCACCGCGAGCCTTCGGCATAACGGAATACTCGACCTTGTGATAGGCGCAGCCGGCGGCGACGAAGTCAATGTCATGCTCGGCAACGGGGATGGAACTTTCCAGCCTGCTGTCTCCTATCCCACGGCGGCAGAATCGAGCATGGTCGGTCTCGGGGACTTCACCGGGCACGGCAACGTCGACGTGCTCAACCTGGAGGGGGTCAGCGCCCTGGGGGTGGTCTGCAGTTGCATTCAGGTTCTCCCCGGCAATGGCGACGGTACCTTCGGCGCACCAATCACCACTCCAATAACCAACACGACCCCTGGCGCGATAGCTACGGGCGACTTCAATAACGACGGCAACCTCGACGTGGCTGTGGCAGGCGCCTTTATCTCGACCTATCAGGTGGACATCCTGCTGGGAAACGGCGATGGCACCTTCACCGACGATGGCTTTTACGTTCTCGATGGAGCAGGGCCAATGGCCACAGGCTACTTCACCAGCGACAAAACGAAGGTCGATTTGGCGGTAGGGAACGGTGGCGGGGTCGGAGTTCTACTGGGGAACGGCGACGGAACTTTCCAGCTGCCCGTCTACTATCAGACTGGCGGGCTCTCGACGTGGGTGATTGCGCAGGATCTCGACGGCGACGGCAAAGTCGATTTGGCGACGTCCGACTCAGGCCCGCCAGAGGGGGCAAGCGTGTTCAAGGGGAACGGCGACGGAACTTTCCAGACCGGCGAATTTTACCCTGTAGGAAATAGGCCCAACCTTCAGTTTATCGCCGCCGCCGACTTCAACAACGACGGCAAACCTGACCTTGTGTTCGTAGGCAACCTAACCGAGCAAGTCACCACACTGCTGAACACCGGCAGCGCTACCTTCTCTCCTACCTCGCCGCTCACCTTCACGAATCAGCTTCTCGGCACCACGAGCGCTCCGCAGTCCGTAACCCTCACCAACTCCGGCACAACGCCAATGGCGATCTCTTCCGTGGTGAGCAGCGGCCCCCCGTTTCGCATGACCGCAAACACCTGCAGCGGCAGCCTCGCTCCCAGCGCGCAATGTTCCATCACTGCCGAGTTCACCGCTCAAACCAAAGGTACTGTAAGCGGAGGCATCACGATCAACGACAGCGCCTCATCCAAGCCGCAGTTCGTGGAACTGATCGGCATCGGCAGCGAGCTGGCCATCAATCCCACCAAGCTGGCATTCCCGCCGCAGAAAGTCGGCACCGAGAGCGTCCCGCGCGTGATTCACCTTACCAACGTCGGCAAAACCAACATGGGTTTCACCCACTTCATCTACATCTACGGAACCGGCGACGCGCAGTTTTCCCAGACCAACGACTGTGGAACCCATCTGAGACCGGGGGGAAGCTGCGCAATCACCGTCAGCTTTGAGCCGCAGCGCAGCGGCGCATTCCGGGCCTACGTACAAGTCGAAAACAACGGAGGGTTTACGCCGGAATCGATCCCTCTCACCGGCGCCGGTAATTCCGGTAATTAAGGGACAGCGAGGGTGGGACCGCGGGCGGGCCGCACCTCCAGGCGGGTGGCCCAGCTCATCGGTCGTCGTTGTCAAGCCTCTCGCCGAAATCCCGGCGGGTGGCCCACCTTTAACGATCTTTGTATGCACCATTCCCACTGAGGGTGCCCCATCCTTGCGTTTTTTTGCAAGGGTGGGACATGATGCCGCCGGCATCACGCGAAGCTGACGAGGTAACCGCGTCGGCTCCGGCGGGAAGCCCCTGCGCTTTCTGAAAAGTTTGAACATCCCTGATCGCAAGGCGGGTGGCCCAGGTCTCCAGCCCACCTGCTGAAGCACCCGCCAAAAAACCTGTGGGTGCCCCATTTCTCGCGTCCTTTGCGAGAAGTGGGCGGATTGAGGACTGGCGAACATTCGCGCACCCCATCGCCCCGACCATCATAGCCCGAGGAAACCAACTCTTCGCAATTTTCGAAAAACCCGACCAGCCCGCAAGAAATCCACTGCCCTCATGTGACATCTAACCTTGCGCTCCACTTCCAATTCGTTCATCATTGCCCCAGCAAAGGCAGTACAGATCACGACCGGCGGCGACAACAAAGCCCGCCCGCAACTCCTTTGTTTCAGATATTTTGATATCTAAGTCCTTTGAACGACGTATTTTGCGGAGAATTTCGCGCCAACCCGATGATTCCAGAGATTTTGCAAAAAGGGGGGGAGGGGGGG
>PLIO01000046.1 GCA_003140075.1 Acidobacteriaceae bacterium
AGTCCAATCCGCTCAATTCCGCCGTCCAGAATTCGTCGGAGCGTGTCGCCGGCCTCGAACAGGGCAAATTTGATGCTCGACGAGCCACCGTTGATTGTCAGAATGCGTGGGTTCGTCGGTTTCACGGACCACTCGCCTCCGTCAACACCCATTTGGCCGCTTCGCTTCATTTAGCTGTCGCTGAACAAACCTGCGCGAGGATGTCCCTTAGCCAGTGGCGGAGGAGCGCTCGGCTCGCTGAAGTCAGCTGTCCAGTGCCAGTTTCTGATTTCCGGCATGTCTTCCAGGTGTTGCCGAATGTAGTCGTGGTGTTCGTACAGCTTCCGGTTGAACGTGTCGACTATGTCCGAAGCCTCTGAGCGCAACCTTGAGACATACTTCAGTGCATCGATCGCCAGATGAAAACGGCTCATCTTATTGAGCACTACCATGTCGAACGGGGTAGTGGTCGTCCCCTGATCCATATAGCCGCGCACATGGAAGCGGCTTTCATTGGAGCGCCCGTGAACCATGGTGTGAATGAGCCAGCGATTATTGTGGAAGGCGAAGATGACAGGTGCGTCTGTTGTGAATAGAGCGTTGAAGGACATGTTGTCCATGCCATGCGGATGATCATCGGGGCTCATCAATACGGTCAAGTCCACTACATTCACAACCCGCACCTTGATGCCGGGAACATACTTCTGCAAAAGCCACGAGGCCGCGCAGGTTTCGATGGTTGGTACGTCGCCGGCACAAGCCAGTACAACGTCCGGCTCACCGCCTTCGNNAGCCACTGAAGCTGTGGCTGCTTTCCGCAAGTAACGATGTTGACGTAGTTGCGGCTCCGCAGGCAATGGTCGAAGACACTCAGCAAGCAGTTGCTGTCCGGGGGATAATACACGCGGATGGTTTCGCTCCTGCGCGCCAGTGCGTTGTCTACAAATCCGGTTGCTTGATGGCTGAAACCGTTGTGATCGTTTCGCCAGGCATGACTTGTGAGTAGAACATTTAAGGATGCGAGCGGTCTGCGCCAGGGAAAATCGCGGCATTGCTCCAGCCACTTGGCATGTTGCGTCAACATTGAATCCACGACTTGCGCAAAGGCTTCGTACGAAGACCACATTCCGTGCCGCCCGGTCAGCAAATACCCTTCGAGCCATCCCTGGCAGCAATGTTCGCTCAATACCTCCATCACGCGGCCATCGGGGCTCAGTTCGTCATCGATGGAAACAGTCTCCGCCATAAAACAACGCTTGGTTGCTTCGAGGACGGAATTCAGGCGATTGGAGTCAGTTTCATCGGGACAGAACATGCGAAAGTTGGTCGGATTGAGCTTGAAGATGTCTCTGAAAAAATCCCCGAGCTTTCGTGGAGCTTCTGCGACGACCTGACCCGGTCCTGGGATCTCCAGTGCATAACCCGTAAAGTCTGGTATGTCGAGCGCGGTTAGCAGCCGTCCGCCATTCACATGAGGATTCCCTCCCATGCGACGATCGCCTGACGGCGCGAGTTCCGCTAGCTCGGCAATAAAGTTTCCCTTGTCATCGAAGAGTTCCTCCGGCTTGTAGCTTCTCATCCAGGCCTCGAGGATCTTGAGATGTTCCGGGTTCTCGCGGACGGTCGCGAGTGGGACCTGATGAGCACGGAAGGTGCCTTCAATCGGGATTCCATCCACTTCTTTCGGACAAGTCCAACCTTTGGGCGTGCGCAGGACGATCATAGGCCAAATTGGCTGCTTCTCGAACCCGCTCTGACGCGCCTTCTGCTGGATGGCTCGAATCTCGGCATAGCAATCGTCCAGCGTTCTAGCCAGGAGCTGATGCACGACTTCGGGATCGTCGCCTTCCACAAAATAGGGCTTGTAGCCGCGTCCTGTGTAAAGAGCTCTCAAGTCTTCGTCGCTCGTCCGTCCTTGAACGGTCGGCCCGGAAATCTTGTAGCCGTTGAGGTGCAGAATCGGAAGGACAGCCCCGTCCCGCACCGGATTTAGAAAGTTGACGGACTTCCAGCTACCTTCAAGCGGACAGGTTTCGGATTCCCCGTCGCCGATGATGCAGGCGACGATCAGATCGGGATTGTCGAAAGCAGCTCCGAATGCGTGAACCATCGAATAGCCGAGCTCCCCGCCCTCATGCATGGAATTCGGGACGTGCGGTCCACAATGGCTGGGCACTCCGCCCGGAGTCGAGAACTTTCGGAAAAGAAGTCGTAGGCCGTTCTCATGTGGCGTAATCTCTTGATGTACCTCGGTATAGGTGCCTTCCAGATATGAGCACGCATTGAGCGATGGACCGCCATGTCCCGGACCGGCAATGTAAATGATATTGGCATCACGCTCTTTGATAAGGCGGTTCAGATGAATGTAAATAAGATTCTGTCCCGGCGAAGTTCCCCAGTGCCCAAGCAGCCTTGGTTTGATCTGTTCGGCCTTGAGAGGCTCTCGCAACAGGGGATTCTCGAAGAGATAGATCTGACCGATGCAGAGATAATTCGCGGCTTGCCAGTAGCGGTTCATCTTGTCGAGCATTTCAGGGGTTAGCGGACCGTCGGGCTGCGGCGTTTTGGTTGGCCGTCGGCCATTGGCGGCGACAGCAGTAGACAAAGCCGCATCGAAGATAAACTTAGAGCGCTCAGGAGTCCGATCTGAATTCTTTGGCCGCGATTTCGAGCTGCTCGCCTGGTCAACCTCTATCCTTTGTTCTTTCGTAGGCATACAAATTATTCCTCTTGACTACTTTGTCGTTATTTCGCCAGCTCCTTGGCGATCGCCTGCAATTCCAACCGACGCTTCTCCGTGGTCTTCGGATATGCCATCTTGAGATCCTGAAAGGTGTCGAGGACAATACGTGACACAATCAGCCGCGCGTTGTCTTTATCATCTGCTGGAACGGCGTACCAAGGCGCGTGACGTGTGCTGGTCGCGTTCAAGCAATCTTCATACGCGTCCATATAATGCTTCCAATATTTCCTCTCGTGATTGTCCGAGGAGCTGACCTTCCAGTTTTTGTCGGGTGCGTCAATGCGCGCGAGAAACCGCTTGCGCTGTTCTTCGTACGAAAGGTTTAAGAATATTTTGACGATCCGCGTTCCGTTGCGATAGAGGTGGCGCTCCAGATCAACGATCGACCGATACCGCTCCTTCCAGATGTTTCTCTCGTCGAGCAACTCTTCTGGAAGCCGCTGGGTGTGCAGAATCTGGGGATGCACGCGAACGATCAGTACTTCCTCATAGTAAGAACGATTGAAGATACCGATCCGTCCGCGTTCCGGAAGGCGGCATGTCGTGCGCCAGAGAAAATCATGTTCCAATTCTTCGGCGCTCGGTCGTTTGAAACTGAAAACTTCGCAGCCTTCGGGATTGACTCCGGACATGACGTGCCGGATCGCGCCATCTTTGCCGGCAGAGTCCATCCCCTGAAAGATCAGCAGCAATGCATACCGGTTGGACGCGTAGTGAAGTTGTTGCAGGGAGGTCAACTCAGCAATATGTTTTTCCAGAAGGTCCTTATATTCCTTCTTTGACTCGCAAAATGGCTTCACGATCGTCGGCAAGCGTTTGATATTGATCTTCTTGTGGTGCGGTACACGGAAATCCTTGGAATGAATTTTCATCTTCTTCCTTCAGGTGGCACTAACTGTATGAGGTGCGCATAGCGACTCAGAGTGCCCGGAACGACGGTTAGGCAACATCTTTCTTTACCAGTTG
>PLIO01000063.1 GCA_003140075.1 Acidobacteriaceae bacterium
TGCCCTTGTCGTCGCGGACGACGAACTTGTCCTTTTCTACGCGACATTGAATTTTCTCTCCCATGGTCATTTCCACCTTGGCGCTCCGCCGTGCAACTTGATAGGTAACGTCCCCAACCTTAATCGAATAAACGACGCGGTTCCCTGCAGGATGCACGGCGGTCATGGCAAACGCCTTTGTCTCCCATTTCACAACACTTCCGCTTTCGTACGACTGCGCGAGAGCCGTCACTACGAACAAAAACACGATCCCAAGACCCCGCCCAAAGAACTTCATGCGTCTCGCCCCCTTATGATGAACAATTCGACACTGCTCGACAAATAGCCTACGCATTCCAGGTGCGGTCGCGCAACACAATGCGCCTTTCTCGTAACATCCCGATTTCGCTCATAATGCCGCCGCCTGGAATTTTGTCTATTAGCGCTTGCTGTGGCGCGATCAACGATTCGTGTCCCACTGGAAGCACAGCTCAAACCCGTCGGGGTCGCGCAAGTAAAGCTGCTTCATGCGCCGCATGGAACTCTGTGCTGCCGAGAAACTGTTGCAAAATCGCCATTACACTCAATGACCGGGGTCGCCCCAATTCTCAATGAGTGTACTCGCCAGCATTTTACGTACAAGACCGTCCGCCCGACATCGTTCGAGAAGGCTTCGCAGACATCGAAAGAATGCAGGCGATTCACGAGTCGTATGTAAAACGGCCATTTCCGAGGATACATTTTAGGCTTAAGGATACCCAGGTCCGGCGATTGCAGTATTTCCTAACGCAGTATTTCGGTCGGCCAAACTCTTTTGACGTGGGGGCCGATGCCTCCCCTCGCAGTGGCACGTATCTCTGTGCTGCCTGCTTCTATATGCACGGGGGAGTAACGGCCATGGAGCGGGCGGAGGGTCAACGGTTTGAAAACGGTCCAACCTGTCGGGGAGCGAACTGGATATTGCGTGGTAGACGACGTTGGCCACAAGCGAGCAACGTTCATTGTGACTGTCTCACTTGCGCACAACGGACGCAAGCGAGTGTTCCAATTCGCACACACTCACCGGGTCTATCATCGCTCGGTCGAGTTGTTTCAGAAGTTCTGTCTTTGGCGTCATCATCTGGAAGAAGGCGAGCACGGAAGCGCGAGCGTACTCCAGTAAAACGGGCGCGAGTCCGTCCGCCTGCGGTCGATCTTTGGGTTTCAGCGATCCACCGTGGATGAAGGTGCTACGGATGCCATAGCCCTTGCTGACATTTTCGTAAGTGCTTAGCGGGTCAGTTTGGGTTCCGAATTCCGATCCTCGTCTCTTTGACGTCGAGAAAGTCGCGGATGGCGTCTACCCTGGCGCGCGGGGACTTTTTCTCACTGCATCACGCGAAATGCCATGTTGCTCTTGAGCGTGCCGCTACCTGGCGTGGTGACGGTTACCTTGCCACTGCTAGCGCCGCTGGGCACTTCGGTCACGATCTCGGTGCTGGACAGAACTTTGAACTTCGCCGCAGTGCCATTAAAGCGGACGGCAGTCGCCCCCGTCAGACTGTTTCCCAGGATCGCCACCCGCTCTCCCACCACGCCGGTTGTAGGATTTGTTTCTACGAACGGGCTCAGCCCCATCGTCAGGCTGAAGACCGTGCCATAGTTGTAGCCCCCCTGGTAGGTCGTGGCTTAGAAGTTGCCGTCGGTCCCTTGCACCGGCGTGTCGAGAGGCTCAAAGCCGTCAAAGTAGTTGAAGGTGAAAAGGGTGGTCAGCACGCCCGCCGGAGTGATTTGAAAGACCGGGTTGCTCCCTTGGGTGGTGCCGTAGAAATTCCCATCCGTCCCTTGTACCAATCCGCCGTATGGGCCGGTACCCCCAACGAAACTGTACAAGGAAGTCAGTTTTCCCCTGGCGACATTTTGAAGACCGTGCCTTCGTTGAATGTGCCCCCGAAGTTCGTAGTCCCGTAGAAGTTGCCGTCGCTGACCAACACCAGTCCTGCAAGAGGGCCACTGCCGTCGGGGCCGGCGAAGCTATGCACCGTGACCAGCGCACCTAGCGGAGTGATTTTGAAAACTGTGCCGCACCCCTCGATACAGGCGTTGTTCCCGCCATTCCTTATCTGGTCAGGCCTGCGCTCCCTGAACAGGCTCGCAGACGTATATCTCAGGAATGATACCGGTTACTTCCAGGTACGCCTGCGAAATATGTTCGGTGAACGAATCGGATGCGTCTGCCCTTAACAGATTGACCGTGCATCCGCCGAAGCCGCCTCCGGTCATGCGAGCGCCGTAGACGCTTGAGCTGGACGAGGCCAGGTCGACCAGCAGATCAAGCTCCTTGCAACTCACCTGATAGTCGTCGCGCAGGCTGGCGTGGGACTGGTACATCAAACGACCGAACCGGTCAGCGTCGCCAGACTGAAGAGCCTTTGCGGCCGCCAAGACTCTTTGATTTTCCGTGACCACGTGCCGGCAACGGCGATAGACCGTCGCCGGCAGCACTTGCTTCCAGGCCTCGAGATCCGCGACCGCAACGTCGCGCAGGGCGCTGATTCCCAGTAAGTGCGGCTGCAGAAGCTTCACCGCCTCCTCGCAATCGGCCCGGCGGCGGTTGTATTCTCCCGAAGCCAGTTCGTGTTTGACCATGCTGTTGCACACCACCAGACGGACATCTTGCGGTATCGGCAGCATTTGATATTCGAGGGAGCGGCAATCCAGCATCAATGCATGTCCGGCGGTGCCGAAAACAGCCGTGTATTGGTCCATGATCCCGCAGCGCGTGCCTACGTATTCGTGTTCCGCCTTCTGACACAACTTCACCAATTCCAGACGGGGAACATCAAACCCGGAAAGCGAGATCAGGGCAAGCGCGGTCGCGACCTCCAGAGAGGCCGAGGAACTGAGCCCGGCGCCGAGTGGGACTTCCCCGTGAACGACAAGGTTGGCCCCCGCCAGCTTGTATCTGGCATTCTGCAAGACAGCCGCGACACCGCGAATGAAATCGCTCCAGTGCCCTCGATGCGGGCCGGCCAAAGCATCGAGAGGAAGGCTGATCTTTTCGTCGAAGTGTTCGGAGTAGACTTCCAGGACGCGGTCTCCGCGCTTTTCCCCCGCAACCCAGGTATAGAACTGGATGGCCGCCGGCATGACGAAGCCGTCGTTGTAGTCGGTGTGCTCGCCGACCACATTGACGCGACCGGGCGCGCGGAAAATACACGAGCTTGCCCCGAATACTTCACGAAAACGAGCCGTCAACACATCGCTGGCAGACTCGGAGCTCACCAGACGGGAAATCGTCACCGCTCCCTCTCTGTGCGGTCGTCGCTGCCTGCAGAGGATCCAGCGTCCGGACGAATCGCGCTCAGGCGTCTTCCCAGTATCAGCATGATCGCCCCAAAGACCAGCAACACCGCTCCCCAAGCCAGGTTCACATTGAGGCCAAGCGAGCGCTGGTAAATTCCCTTGTCGCCAAAAGCGCCAAATCCTACCAGCAATAATCCGATCACGCTGAACAGCAGGCCGATCGGCAAACGGATATCCAGTCCCATCGCAACTCCTACCAGAAAATAACATTCAGTATCAAAGCCAGCACCAGCACCGCAATTCCTAGCGCCTCCGGCCTTTGGTACCAAGGCAAGTGGCCTTCGGAAGTCCGCTTGGTCAGCGAATAGACGAGTCCAACTAGATCCTCTTCCCTGCGAGGCTGGGTTACCAAACTCACTAAAATAGTGATCACCATGCAAACAGACCATGCCCAGATGGCGGTCCAGAAGTTCTGGGCCATTTCGCTGGGATAGATGTGCACGGTTGCGAGCCAGCCGCCCTTGATGCCCGCGACCGCCCCGACGGGGAGCGTCAGGCCGTGGTGAACGGCCGCGGCGAGCGTGCCCGATAGCAACCCCCCAAACGCGGCATGCCCGGTTGTGCGCTTCCAAAACATCCCCAGCAGAAATGTTGCAAACAGCGGAGCGTTCACGAAGGCGAACACGAGTTGCAGAAAATCCATGATGTTATTGAAGCGAGTAGCGGCGTAGGCTGCGGCCACCGAAAGCGCGATTCCGAATATAGTCGCCATACGACCTACCCAGAGATAGTGCTGATCGCTTGCGCCTTTGTGGATGTAGGCCTGGTAGATGTCGTAGGTCCAGACGGTGTTGAATGCCGTTACGTTACCCGCCATGCCGGACATGAAACTGGCGAGCAGAGCCGTTATGCCCAAACCTAACAATCCAGTTGGGAGGTAGTGCACGAGCATGTTAGGAACCGCGAGATCGTAGTCGAGGAGAGGCTTACCGTTTGTATCCAGCATCGGCTGTCCGGTAGTTTCGTTTATCTTTGGAGGAATGAGGCCCCGGCCAGGCACGGCCATCTCTTCCTGCATTGCGTCTATCCCGTGCGCGCTTGGGACAAGGCCAGGGCGTTGAGCGGGGAGCGAGATCGCAATCAGGCCCGGAAGAACAACGAGGAAAGGGAAGACCATCTTGGGAAGAGCCGCGATTAACGGCGTGCGGCGAGCCGCGCTCATGGACTCCGCGGCCATGGCGCGCTGCACTACGAGAAAATCTGTGCACCAATAACCAAAGGAGGAAACAAAGCCCAGTCCCATTACCAGGCCGAACCATTCCACTCCCAGCGGGTTGGTGTGTGGGTTGCTCATGCCCTGCCAGGAGTGGGTGTAGGCCGTGGGAAGTTGTTGTTTGATGCCGCTCCAGCCTCCGACATCTTTCAGACCCAAAAGAACCAGAGGCAGAAAGCCGGCCACGATCAGAAAAAATTGGAGTACTTCGTTGTATATTGCGCTGACCAGTCCTCCCAGCAAGATATAGACCAGCACGACGAGCGCCGAGATGATTACGCTGATATGAAAACCTGCCGACAAGGGCAGGCCCATGCTCCGGAGCGGAGCATCGAGAATATGCAGCGTCTGCATGAGTTTCGCCATGGCGTACACGGAAATGCCAGAGGAAAAAACCGTCATCGTGGCAAAAGAGATGGCGTTAAGCCCGCGAGTCTTTTCATCGAAGCGCAGCCGCAGATATTCCGGCACCGAGCGCGCCCGCGATCCGTAATAGAACGGCATCATGAAGATGCCGACGAACACCATGGCGGGAATGGCGCCGATCCAGTAAAAGTGGCTGGTGGCAATGCCGTACTTGGCGCCGGAAGCGCCCATGCCGATGACTTCCTGGGCCCCCAAATTGGCGGAGATAAAGGCCAGACCGCAAACCCACGCGGGAATCGAACGGCCAGCAAGAAAAAAGTCCTTACTGGTCTTCATGTAGCGTTTCAGGGCCACACCGATACCGAGTACAAAGACGGAATACACCGCCATGATGATCCAGTCAATGCTGGTAAGACCCATTCCGGAATCTCCTCAACGCTAAATATCGATCGTTTTCAACTCCCGCTCCCCTAGAAGAGAAACTATTTAGCGAAGAGCAGAACTTGGGATACGGCGGAATTGTCGGGGCCTCGATGAGTCGATCGAAACGTTTTACCATTCACGCCTTGGTCGCTATGATCACACGAGCCGCCTGAAGTGCCGGCGAAACCGCCCTGACCTGAATCTGGCCCGCTTTGCCATTCGATTTCACAATGGCGAGGCACAATCCGTTGAAAGCCTTTCGACGATTAGATTTGTAGTCCTCGTGACTCGCAGGGTCTCCATTGTCTGTTCCAAGTAGCGATCCTGCGCCCTCTATTTCGAAGGTAACTTCATTGTCCGCGGTAGGTACCACACGGCCCTTCTCGTCCAAGATATGGAGGGTGACGTGAGCCACATCGCTCCGATCCGCCACAATGGCACCCCTATCGGGGGACAAGCCGATCGAAGCCGGCTGTCCCGTGGTGTAAATCTCGGCCGTTGCGAAGATCTTCCCGTCTTTAGTCCCGATCGCTTTCAGGGCACCCGGTTCATAAAGCACGTCCCAGGACAAGTGCAGGTCCGCCGTCGTTCGCAAGACTTTTGCACGATCCGGCAAGTTGCCCCACCTGCCCTCCATGCCCAAGCGAGGGAACTCGTACCCCTTCACCCCGAGCGAGCGGCCGTTGAGAAACAACTCAACTGTGTCGCAATTTGTGAAACAGGTGACCGGGATGACTTGGCCTTCTTTTCCCCGCCAGTTCCAATGGGGAAAGACGTGCAACACTGGCTTGTCTGTCCACTGGCTCTGATAGAAGTAATAACCGTCTTTCTTGAAGCCGCAAGTGTCGATTACGCCTGAGGACGATCCTTTCATGGGCCATCGCGCCTCGCCCAAGTGATCGATGCCCGTCCACATAAAGTCGCCAGCAACGTAGTCATACGTGCTGACAAACTTCCACAGCTGCTCCACGTCGACATTTCTTCCGCGCAAGAATTGGAAGAAGCCCGTCACCGGTGCGCTCGCAGGGAACACTTCGGGATACTCGCCGCGGATGCCGCCCATCGCCTCGCTCTCAGTTCCAACGAAGCGTCTTTGCGGAAATGCATGGCGGTCCATGCTGTAATACTTTTCTCTCCGGTCGCGCCAGCGGTCCGCATAGTTGTAACCAACGACATCAAGAAGGGCAAGAAACTCTGGAGTTGCCGCCTCGGAAGCAGGCTCGGAATGAATGTGATCGCAACCCGCAGTCACCGGCCGCGTGGGGTCCTCGGAACGAAAAGCCTGGAGCAACTTTCGCAGCGTCTCCGCACCACCAGGGCTGCCCTGATCGCCGATTTCATTTCCGGCACTCCACAAAACTACGGAAGGATGATTGCGGTCGCGCCGGACAAAGTTTTGTACATCGCGCTCGTACCACTCGTCAAAATATTCGGCGTACCCGATGGGGCCGATCTGGCCTTTCGGCACTCTCCACTCGTCAAAAGCCTCATTCATGACCAGGAAACCCATGGTGTCGCATAGATCCAAGAACTCGGCGGCGTAGGGATTATGGCTGGTGCGGATGGCGTTGCAGCCCATTTCCTTGAGAATTTCCAGGCGCCGCTCCCAAATCCTCTCCGGAACCGCCGCGCCAACGCTGCCCCCGTCGTGGTGAAGGCAAACTCCATTGAGCTTGACGCGTTCGCCGTTCAGCAAGAATCCGCGATCCGCATCGAAGACCGCTTCGCGAATGCCGATTGGGGTATCGTATTCGTCCACCACGTGCCCATCAGCCCGCACCGTGCTGCGGATTTTATACATATATGGATCGGCAACCGACCAGAGGCGCGGGGAGTTTACCCTTATTTGTTGTAAGAATTCGCGTTCTTTGCCGGCGGCAACATCCTGTGTAGTCTCAGCGCTCTGGATTGCATTTCCGTCGTGGTCAACGACGTCGGTGATGAGCGTGCAACTTGCCGTGTTCCCGTTTTCGTTGCTAACCCTCGTGCTGATGCGGATCGCGGCTTCTTTCGATATCTGCGACGAGCTGACGAACGTACCCCAGTGGGCGATATGGATTCTGTTTGTCGACAACAACCAAGTGTGGCGATAGATTCCCGACCCTGAGTACCAGCGGCAATTGGTCTGGTGTGAGTTATCGACTCTCACGGCGATCAAGTTTGTGCTTCCGAACTTCACGTGCGGTGTGAGGTCGTAGAAAAACGGAACGTATCCGTACGGACGCCTGCCGAGAAAGTGGCCGTTGATCCACACATCGCTGAGTTGGTAAATGCCGTCGAATTCGATGGTAAGTTTTCTGTTTCTGTAGGAATCCGGCAAGGGGAATTGCTTGCGATACCAGCCGATGCCGGCGGGAAGATACGCGCCGCAATAACTGGAGGGCGCATTTTCGTCGAAGCCGCCTTCAATGCTCCAATCGTGCGGCAGATCCAAAGTCCTCCAGTCTGCGTCAGAAAACTCGGGCGCTTCGGCGCCCGGGCAAACACCTCTGCGGAATTTCCAACCGAAGTCGAAACTTTCCCGGACTCTTTGCGTAACCGCTTCGGTCCCAGACTGCGCGTAGCCAGCGCCGATGAATGAGGACGCGGAAACAACCGCAGCCGTGCTGACCGCTCCCATGAGCAGTTGGCGGCGGCTCAGGCAACTCCGCAACACGCCGGGTTTTTTCATCGTCTGTTCCTTAGAGCGCAAAGAAGCCTTCGTTCTAATGCAGAAAGACAGATCATGGGCCACCGAGCGCGTCCAACGCTGGAAGTGGCGTGGAGTAATTTGGATCGTTCACGTTGGTGGCGCCTGACGTGTCGGCATTGTCGAAGATCGTCAGGCCGTTCCACACGTAGATGGCATCGGGCAGATTGGTGCCTCCATTGAAATAACCACCGTTCAACCTGGGTATGTTGACGCCCGCCGGATCCCAGTATGCGAGGCCCATTCCTAAGTTGTTGGGCAGGCCCTGCTGCACTGTCTGAAGATCGCTCAGGAATTGCGCCTGCGTCGCCGTAGTCGGTGGGTTGTACCAGGGATCGTTCGAGTCAAATCCGTTCTCGTAGTGCTCCCCCGCCTCGATAATGAAGATGGGCTTGCCGAAGCTGTTGGCGGCGGCTACGAGCACGTCCTGCTCCACGGGTTGCTTGCTCGGATTGGTCTGGGCGGCTTGAGCGTCGGTCAGCGGACCGTGAAAGAAGGGATAGTAACTCTGGCAAATGGCATCGTAGGGAATGCTATTTTGATTGGCTAGCGTAAAGAACTGGGTCAAATTCCACGCCGGAGTAATGTGGATGCAAGTCAGTGGCGCGGGAATGGCGGGGCCGATCGACGTATCGGAGGCGGCGTCGGCTACGGCCTGCATGGCCTGGATCTGCAAGGCCGCAAAGCCGCCGAAGTCAGTTCCTGTAGGACTGCCGATCGAGCCGAGAAAGCCGGTATCTACCTCGTTGCCGATCGAGACGAGATCAGGCATGGTGCCGGCCTGACGATACGACATGATCTCGGCTTTGACGTAGTTGTAGAGATCGGTTTGCAATTGAGCCAGCGTGTCACTAGACCACGCGGGCGGAACACTGCTGGAGCTGCCGCCATCGAAAAGCAAGGTCAATTCCAGGCTCATACCGAGATTTTTTGTTCGTTTCGCCAGGTCGAGATCCTGCGCATCGGTCTCGGCGAAGCAGGCGTTGCCGGTGCATCCCGGCTGCGATGGGTCGGAATAAGGAGGCGCCGAGCTGGGCCTGAGCCGCACCAGGTTAACGCCGTGGTTCTTCAGAATTTGGAGAACATCGGTCTGAACGCCCGCGTCTTTCCACCACACTAACCCGGTGGAGATGCGCGCGGCTTCCTGCTTCTCCAGGAGGGCGTTATCCACGCCTCGGATAAACGCCGGGCGCAGCAGCCATTGCTGGCTTTGGATTGCGTCTCCGGATAATGCGGTCTGTTCGAGAAATGCGCCGCTGGAGACTGAAGGCACATCCAGCAACAGGCCTGTGCCGTTGTTTGAAATCGTGTAGTAGCCGTTGGTTGTGGCGCTGAGGATCCACTGCTGCGTGGCGGCGCTCCCGCAGGGATTCTGCACTACGTACATCACTCCGGAAATGTTTGCGCCGTCAAAACACAGGCCGTTTAGAACGTTGCTGATCTGCCAGAAGTTTCCCGACACTGCGGTAAAGGTCCATCGTTGGCTCGTGTCGGTGAAAGTCCGCGGTTGTTGGACGATGTGGTCGCCGGCTGTCGTGGAGTTGTTGTTGAGGTCAACCTGCAATCCGCTGAGTTGATCGAGAACGTAGTAAGACTGGGCGCTAATCGGAGTAATGTCGGTAGGTTGCGGCGGTTGCTGGCTCGGTCCCGTAGCAACGATGAGGCTAGCAGAGGCGGTTCCGCCGTTTCCAGCTTCGGTGGAGGTTACGGCACTGGTTGTGTTGTTCTGTGTGCCGGATGTTGTGCCGGTCACGTTCACGCCAAAAGTGCACGAGGCGCTGGCAGCGAGGGTCGCGCCTGAAAGGCTGACGCTATTGGAGCCCGCAGCCGCAGTGATCGCTCCGCCGCCGCAGCTCCCGGTCAAGCCGTTGGGTGTGCCAACCACCTGACCCGGAGGCAAAGTGTCGGTGAAGCCGATACCGCTCAGGGAGATTGCGGTGTTGGGATTTGACAGGTTGAAGCTCAGCGATGTGGTGCCATTCAAGGCTACGCTGGCTGCTCCAAAGACTTTCGAGATCGCCGGCGGCGATGTAACTGGAGGAGGTGGATTGCCGGATGCGGATGCGCCTCCGCCGCAAGCGGCAGTCCAGAATAAGCTCGAAGCTATTACAAAAGACAAAGATACCCAGCGCGGATCCATCCAAAAGGCCGGGGCCTCCCGGTCCTCTTTTTTCTTATTGTTGGTCACTGTCTGGCACTTCATCGTCTTGCACCTTCGGTTTAATGTTCATCTGGCGATATAGGTCTTTGACTTGGTCCTTTGTTTTCTTGATCTCCTGAAAGAGGTGCATTTCCTTCTGCGCCTGGTCGTCCATTTGAAGGCGCTTATACGCCGAGGCGAGGCGATAATGCGCTTCACTATTCAGCGGATCGACTTGGATTGCGGCCTGCAGATACTTGATAGCTTCCTGCGGTTTCTGCTGCATCATCAGGAATCTTGCCAAACCCAACTGGGCCTCTACTTCGTTGGGATTGAGTTTGTATGCTCGTTGATAGTGGGTAAATGCACGATCCGTGTCAGATTGCGAGGATGCGATCGCGCCAAGTCCACACTCCGCTTTGGCGGCATCGCCATCGATCGCTTCGGCGGCTTCGAACTCCTTTTCTGCTTCCGCCTGGATTGCGGTATCGTGAGGCGACGATTGTAGAATGGCTTCACCCAATTCAAAATGAACGCCCGGCAGGTGTGGGTCTATCTGCAAAGCTTTCTTGTAGTGCTCGATTGCGCGTGCGAGATCTCCGCCGTTGACCAGACGGTCGGCGATCACTTGCTGCATGCGGGCCGAGCCGGGAGCCAGCACGGCCAGCTTGTTCAGCGTGTCATCGGCTAATTCGGAGTAGACACGCTGTGCCGTGAACAACACATCTACGTTATCGGGGGCGAGATCTACTAGCGATCGCATCACCGAAGCCGTCGCGCCGGTATCACCTTGTTGATCGTAGAGGGACGCTAACTCGAGACCCACCTGCAGGCGCAAAGACTTGTCTTTCAGCTTTGCGAAGGATTTTTCCAGCAGAACGCGAGCGGACGGGTCTCCCAACCTTCTTTCGCAAATTCCCAGGAGAGCTTGCGATTTCACCAGAGAGGGATCGATGGCAACAGCCTTGCGCAAATATTGGAATGCGTTCCGGTAGTCACGCCGAAAGAATGCAACTACGCCGAGGTTCGCGTGGGCCTCGGCATTGTTGGGATCGAGGGCGAGCACAGCATCGAATTCCTTAACCGCGGAGTCCGGATCCTTTGCCTTGAGGTACTCCGCCGCTTTCCGAAGGTGGTCGTGAATTTCCGCAGCGTGGGGAGTCCCGGTTTGTGCGGCGGTCGCGGCAAGCGCGCCCGCTAGAAGCGTCAGAACCACGGCCACGGCTGGAGAAGGGCCAAAGGGAAAGGCGGAAGCGTGAAGCTTAGTGGGGCGAGAGTCTCTCATGGAGGAACGATACCGCGAAATCCGGCATGGCGCTAACGGCTGCCGGGTGCGGAAGCGGACGCTGCTTCCGCACCCAACAGGGTGTTGGTCAAACTCCGGCGCTGGGATCAGAATTTGATGTGGGCCCCCAGCTGTATTATGCGTGCGTCGATCCCGGAATTGATAGGCGTAGTGACCAGGCCGGCAGTGCAATCCGCCAAATCGATGCCAGCGTTGGGGCCGCCGGGTGGACACGCTGAACCTCCGTAGCCAACATTCGCGTCCGGGTTGCTCCAGTTAATATGATTGAACACATCGTACATATCGCCCCTGATTTCGAGCGTTATCGACTCGTGAAGAGGAAACGCTTTTGCGATGCTGAGGTTGACGTTGGAGAAACCCGGCCCCACCAGGGTGTTGCGTCCGGTATTGCCAAAGGTGCCATCTGCCGGATTGCCGAAGGCCGCGGGATTGAACCACATTGCATGGGAGCGATGCGACACGCTGGGGTCGCCAACTTGCTCGGGATACAGCGTGGAGCCGGCGTTGAAGGCTGGGGTTAGACCCGGATCAATCCCTCCGGCAATCGAACCCTGGATCACCGGGGTGTACGGAACTCCCCCGTGCCACTGGAAAATACTGGAGACGCGCCAGCCCCCCGCGATCTGATCGAGCGGTCCGTGCAGGGCAAACTGGCGCCCGTGGCCGAACGGCAACTCATACGTGATCTCGCCGATCAGAGTATTGGCGGCGTTGAAATCAGACTTACCATAATTGAGAGAGGGCGTATAGGCGTTCTGGTAGATATCAATGCCCGATCCGTGGCCATTTCCGGTCCCGGTATCCAGCGATTTCGACCAGGCGTAGTTGACTTGGTAGCTCAAGCCATACGACATTCGTTTCTGCAAGCGCAATTGCAGCGCGTTGTAATTCGAATATCCATCATAGTATTGAGAGGAGATACTGTTGAATACAGGGTTGGGATTGCCGCAGTGATAGAAGCTGGTGCACTCAAAACCGCCCACTGCGGTCGAACCGGGGGTCGTAGCCTGATTGGTATCGGTGGCAAAGTTCAGGTTCCGGCCGCGAGTATAGACATAGCTGGTGTCTAACATGAGGCCACGCCCGAACTCGTGCTGAACCCCCAAGAGGTACTGCTCGACGTAGACCGTAGGCATGCTCCGCGGGTAGTATTCCGCGCTGCTATAGTTCGCGAAGGTCGACGAAAGAGTTTGAACGGTTGGAAAGATGACCGTGCCGGCAGGCGGTCCCACGGACAGCGGGAATGCGGAACTGCCAAAGGTGTACCCCCCGTTGCCGTTGTTGTGGGGGTTAAAGCCCAGGCCGAGCGCGCCGTCGGTGTAATTTTCGGCATCGCGCGGGGCGTCAAAAATGCCGAAGCTTCCCCGGAGGACCCATTTGTCGCGAAGTGACCAGGCGAAGCCGATGCGGGGCGCGAACTCCTTATAATCTCCGTTTTGGATGGCCGACAGGCTGCTGATCGTCCCTCCATAAGCCTTGTCGCTCTGCCCGCCGAAGAGAATGCCCCCGGGATATGTGCCGCCATACTGGGTCGGATCAGGGATAACCGGGTCGTAATTGCCGAAAAAGTTGTTGCCCACGCCCCAGCCGGTCTGCATCTGCCAGCGCAGACCCAGGTTTAGCGTGAGGTGCGGTGTGACCTTGAAGTCGTCGCTGCCAAACAGGGCTGCGCTCTTCATGTGAGCGCTCGTGGGGTCGGCCTCGTAAACGTACCAGCCATAAACGTTCCCGGAAAGGAAGTCAGCGTAGGGGATTCCGGTGACGCTTCCGTCGAATTCGAAGTGACCGGAGTCGATATCTCCCCAGCTTGTGTAGTTCTGATAAATCCTGTCGTACTCGCCTCCCACCTTGAGGGTGTGCTTGCCGCGAATAAGGGTAAGCACATCGGAGACGGCGTAAATTCCCTCACCCAGAGTGGCTTCGATGTTGCCGTTACAAGTGCTGCAGATTCCGGCACCCAAATTCGTTTGTCCTTCTCCCGCTCCCTCATCAATCCCAACATGGGGGAAAACATTGGCGGGAGCATTCGTGCCGTATGCCGGCTCCAGGCCAAGCGTGGTGGGATCGTTCTTATCCAGGGACGGCGGCTTGTATTTATCGAGCTCGCGGCTTGCGGCCACACGAAACTCGTTGATCACCGTCGGGCTTATCGTATACAGATCCGAGACTTGGGCGGTCAGATTGTCGGTCTTTCCTACTTCATACGCCGTCGCGTCGTTGGGGAATAGAGGATCGGCAGGGACATAAGACGTCGTGGTGGGGAAGTAGTTAAAACTAAACGCGAGTCTTTGTTTTTGGGAAATATCGTAATCGACCTTGCCCGTATACCACGTGTCTGTATTCGGGCTGCTTCCGTTGAACACATAATTGTTAATCGTGGGGCAGGTCTGTGCGACGCTTGCCGATACATTCGCTGGGCCGGGGCAGCCCGCGAGCCATCCCGAAGCGGTGGCGGCGGGGAAATACGTCTGGAGCTTCAAGGCCACGGGATCCTGGGCTGCCAGCAATTGGCCTGTGGTGGGGTTAAAGGCTGAGCCGGTTGCGCCTGACATCCCGTAAAAATCACCCGCTGCCATGGCGGCGGTCGGGTAAGTATAAAGTCCAGAGGTTGGAGAAGACGCGGGGTTGCGCTGGTAGAGGAAAAAGAAAAACAGCTTATTCTTGATGATCGGGCCACCTATGCTGCCTCCGTAGGTGTTCCAGTGCTCCACCGACTTGATGTCGGGCGCAGGATCGAGATAATTCCTGGAGTTGAAGGCCGTATTCTGAATGTATTCATACGCGCTGCCGTGCCAGTGGTTGGTCCCGCTCTTGGTGATCACGTTGACGGAAGTTAGACCACCGCCATACTCCGGGGGCGCGTTGGCGGAATTGATGCTGACCTCTTCTATCGCATCCACCGGCATATAGAAGTTGCTGCCGTTGAAATCTCTGGGAGCTGTAGCGGGCCCGCCGTCCGACAGAAACATTATGTTGTAGCCCTGCGTGCCGTTGGCTCCGGCCGTCTGGCCGTCGGCTTCGCCCGCGCCGCCCGCACCGACATTCACGCCCGGGATAAGCTCAATCATTTCGGCGCGCCAGTCCGCGCCCACGATCGGCGCGGATTCAATCGCATGGGTACTAAGTTCCACGCGCTGGTCCGAGGTCTCGGTTTCCACCAGCGGGGTCTCTGCTATTACTACAATCTGTTCATTGATGGAGCCTACTTGCAGTGTGCCGTCCACCGCGATGGTCTGGATCTCCAGGGTCACGCCTTTGCGGACGAACTCCTTGAATCCAGCCTT
Organism: Acidobacteriaceae bacterium; assembly: GCA_003140075.1. Taxonomy (GTDB): domain Bacteria; phylum Acidobacteriota; class Terriglobia; order Terriglobales; family Acidobacteriaceae; genus Sulfotelmatobacter. Next base: position 14,746 of record PLIO01000063.1, read on the forward strand.
GGAGAAAGTGACCGTATACAGGCCAACCGGAACCGAAGGCACATCATAGATGCCTGCCGAATTCGTGGCTGAGACGATGCTCACGCCGGTCTGCACATTGATAATCGTGACTTTGACGCCCTCCACTACGGCGCCGGTCGCGTCCTGAACCATCCCCCTGATTTCTCCGGTGTTCGCGTTCTGTCCGAACCCTAACGCAGCGGATAAGACCGCGACCAACAGCACACCAATGCGTCCAAAGTGGCGAATCATCACGAGCCTCATCGTGGAGCCTCCTAGAATGAACTCCTCTTCGTCAGTGAGCCCGAGATCGTCCTGGATCTTCCCGGGGCACAACCACTCTCGACGGAAGTCGCAAACCACGCCTATAGCACCGACGAGGAATCCTATGCCGACACGGCCATCGGCGAATCCCCCAAAAGTTGGATAGTGGAAAATAAGTATTGCCTTTGACAACATGGCATGAATTGTGTCGAGGGGTTTACTCCAGGTGTACCAGACCGCGCTGCAGGGCGGTAACCACGGCCTCGGTGCGGTCGCTGACGTTCAGCCGCAGCAGAATCGCGCTGACGTGGCATTTCACAGTGGCCTCCGAGATGTGCAGGCTGGCGGCAATGTCTTTATTGCTCTTTCCGCTGGCGAGCAGAGACAGTACTTCTTGTTCCCTCGCGCTTAGCTCCGAGTCGGGCATGCGCGATGCCAGGGCGCGGGCTACCGGAGGCGGCAAAAAACGCCCTCCCTTGTGCACGCGCTGTAGCGCCTCCACCAGAGTTTGATAGGGCATGCCTTTGATGACGTAGCCCTGCGCGCCCGCCTCCAAGGCCCGGTGGATATCGGCATCCCCCTCGTAGGTTGTCAGGACAACAAATCGGGCTCGCGGGTAAGTTTCGCGAATCGAGCGAATTGCATCCACTCCGCTCATTTTCGGCAATCGCAGATCCATCAGTGTGATGTCCGGTTTGTGCTTGAAGAACAGCGTGACAGCTTCTTCTCCCGTGCCGGCCTGGGCGACAACCGTCATGTCGGAGCGCGCATTCACAATCGACGCAACGCCTACACGCATGAGAGGATGATCATCCACAACCATTACCTTGACCTTGTCGACGTTGTTGTCGACGTTGACCGTATTCATATCCCGCGAGACTCCATTTCTGTGGCCGATGCATTGCGAGGAACGGACAATGTCAACTCCGTTCCGGCGCCAGACGCGCTATTCAATGTGAGCACTCCACCAATCCGTTTTGCACGTTCTCGAATGCCAACAAGGCCGTAGTGGCCGTTAGGCTGCGATGATGCTACCTCCGGGTCGAAGCCGCATCCATCATCGCGCACCTCTACACGAAACTCCCGCTTCTCGAAACTAATGTCTATGTGCACCTTGTTGGGCCGTCCGTGACGAATCGCATTGTGAAGGGCCTCCCTCACGATCATGAGCAATTCGTGCGCCGTAGATTGGTCCAGATCAAACGGTCTTCCTGATACTCGATATTCCACGGGCACTCCAAACTCATGGCTGACTTGCTGGGCCATATTTCCGAGTATCGGGCCAATCGCAGTAGCGGAGCCGTCGGCGTGGCGGAGATCCCATACGGCCTCTCTGGCCTCGTTGATGGTTGTGCGCAACTGTGTGCGCACACAGCTCAATAAATCTTCTTTGGCGGAGGGTTCGCTGTCGTCGAGGCTGGAGTGAGCCTCCAACAACGCGGACACTCCCGCGCAACCTTGAATGAGCGTGTCGTGCATTTCCCGCGCCAGCCGATTCCGCTCGTTCAGTACCGCCTGAAAACGCGAGTGCACCTGACGCATTTGGAATCTGTACCCTCCCCACACACCGGCCGCAAGTAATAACACACAACAGCCCAAGAACCAGGCGGTCCGATAGAAGTGTGGTCTTTGAACAATTTCGACAGCGGCTTCCGCGATCTGCAGCGGATCGCTCATCTCAAACGCCACCACGCGGAACTGATAACGCCCTGATGGAAGGTTTGTGTAATAAGCCACGGGGCTTGCCGACGCATCCGTCCAATTTTTGTCAAAGCCCTCCAACTTGTATCGAAACCTTACACGCTCTTGTGAGCGAAGTTGGATGACGTTGTAGTGTACTTCGATTTTGGCATTGTCCGGGTTGAGTGAAATTCTGCGCAGATCGGGCACCCGGAGACCATCCGCCAGCACAGAGTCAATCACTACCGGCGATGGACCCTTTGGCGGGGTGGGGTTCAAGGAAACGCGCACCGGTCCCTTATTGCTGGCAAACCAAACCTCGCCTTGCGAGGTCACAACTCCACCTGGCTTCTCCGCTCCGTACATCTGGGTTGTTTCCAAACCGTCGGAAATGCCATATAGGGTCAAAGAAAGTGGATGCAATGGGGCTTCCGCGATGATATCCAGCTCTCGGCGACTGATCACGGAAATACCATTGGGTCCGCTGATCCAGAAGTTCCCGACCCTGTCTTCAAGGAGTTCGTAGATGCTGTTGCTGGCGAGCCCCTGCGCAGTTGTAAAGTGTGTCAGTTTCCCAAGCCGCCAACGGTAAAGACCCCCCGTACGGGTCCCGAACCACAACCCGCCGTCGGAGTCTTCATGAATCGCCCAGACCTTTTCTTGTTGAAGTGCGTCAGTGGCCGCGTCTTTCGCGAAGCGACCGCCTTGCAAATGGCTAACGCCGCGGTCGGTCCCGACCCATATGTCTCCATTGTGGTCTTCCGCCAATGTTCGAGTACTGAAATAACACAACCCATCACGCTCCTGATAACTGGTAAAGTGGCCATCTTGCCAGTGGCTTACTCCCTCATCGGTGGCGACCCATATGCTCCCGTCCCTGCTTTGCAGAAAGGCACGAACAAAATTGTTCACCAAGCCGTCCTTGACCATATAGTGGGTCAATTTAGTGCCGATCTGCCGGAACACGCCCCGGCCTTCGGTTCCGATCCACAGAGCACCCTCATGGTCGCGGAAGACGTTTCGGACACGCACGCCGCTAATTCCAGGTAAGAGGACCCGGGTGGCTTTACCATCACGGAATAGAAAGAGATTGGCTGCTGCGATCCAAAGATCGCCGTTATGATCTCCGTAGACAGTTTCCGCGTCATAGTCGCCGGCGTCCGGCAGGGTAACGGTTTGGACAGGTGTTTTGCTTAGCCTCAACATTCCCGCTTGGGTTCCGACCCAGATGTTGCTCTCGATGTCTTCAAACAGGTTCAATGCTGTGTTGCTGGGCAGATCTTCCGGTGCGGTCATCTGGGAAAATCCGTGTTTCCAGTATTTGTAGATTCCATGCCCAATGGTGCCGATCCAGAGAGTACCGTCGGAGGTTTCCTTAAGAAACCGGACGGTACCACTTGTTTCCTTCACCTTCCGGAAAGAATCCGCGCCCGAAGCCATGTTATAAAGACCGCCGATGGTGCCGACCCAAATAGTCCCGTCTCTGGTCTCGGTTATGGACTTAACGCGATTCTGGCTTCCTTGTCCCGTTAACCGATATTCCAGGTAGGTCTTTCCGTTAAGACAGAACAATTTAGAGCCACCGGCCCAAAGGCGTCCCGCGTGGTCTTCGTGGATAGCGTGGACGGCAACCGATGGCACTCCGTTGCTATTGTCTACGCGTTCAATATGGTCTGCCGAGAATTGAAAGAGGCCCTCGTCGGTGCCGATCCATATTTTCCCCTTTCTGTCCTGGTAAACAACTCGCACAAAGTCATTGAGCAAGCCATCCTCTCCAGAGAAGGAACGAAACGCACCGTCCTTATAGCGGATCAATCCACCGCCTTCGGTCGCAATCCACAGAACGTCATCACTCGTGACTGTCAGGCCAAAGACGTTGTTATCGGTAAAAGCAGCAGTGTTCTCACGATCGAATAAAACTAGCCGACCGCCATCGAAACGCAGCAAGCCACCCGTCGTTCCGATCCATAGATATCTGTCTTTGGTCTGCGCAAATGCCTGCACGGTCTGCTCCGGAAGGCCGTCCTGCATTTGCCAAGTCCGGGAGGTGTAGTTGATCGGAGGGTCGCTAAGGGCGCAAGCACTTGCAGAGAGCACACAAAAGCCCAACGCCGAACCCATGACTTGAGTGAAATACATCGCTACGTTCTCACCCTTCCGCGAAGTGCATTATATCGCCGGATCATCTGCACGTGCGATAAAGCCTGACAACGACCTGCAGGCCAACACAGATCCTTAGCATTGCCTCGAACACCTCCTGCGCCGACAGAGATGTATTGTCGAGTTGCATAGGATCTTTGGTTAGTGTTTATCAGAACAGGGGCACCACACCCTCATTTCGACGCAGCAACAGTGCGCCTATGATTCCGCGTCGACCGACTTTACAGAGAATGGAAGACTGCTCGTGACAATGATAGCCGGCGCCCATGGCTATCCACTCGGAGATTTGGCTGCAGTTGAGTACCAGCGCTCTCTGAAGAAAAAACTGTGGTCCGCCAGGTTTCGCCTCCGACAAGCTTCACCAGGCCCTCGGGAGAAGTTGGACCCGCACACTCTTTCCCGCCCCACCGCAGGATGATGCTTCTTGCGATTCGCACCGCGCCGGGGGAAAAGTAATACGGAGTTCCGGACGGAATACGGCTGCCAGGGGTAAGCATGACGGCATCCTCGCGTGATCCAGGGCTCCTTATGTATGAAGTCATAAACTCATCTTTGAGTATTGGCCCTCTACCGTAGATTAGGTCATCAGCGGACAGCGTCACTCTGTACCAAGACATTGCGTGATTAGTGCGTTTTGTTTCTGAATAACCATTCCTCTTCACGGTTCCTCCATGGTTGCAAAACTGGTCGATTCAAAGGTTCTCGTCATTGCGAGGAATTCTACCTTCAAGTGAACTGGCTCGAATCCCCCTAAAGGAGTAGTGAATTAGGCTGGGAGATCTCGATGTGGCCGTGATTTTCCTGGCAGCGGACTCCAGTCGCTACGTCACCGGGCAAACTCTGCTGGTAGACGGCGACATCTCCACCGACGCGACCAAGGCGGTAATAGAACGGAAGTGGACTGCAAACTGCTGCACCGCCATTAATGCGTGACCGTTAGTTCGTACCAAGTTGTGACGGGCTTACCTACCGGAATCTCCCACCCTTCGTTCTTCCTCTCTGCAAGGATCGCGTCGCCCATCGGCTGGCCCGAACCGTCCAGCGGTTGCGCAGAGACAGCTTTGGCGCGATCCAAACTCCGCAGTATAATCCGTCCAACAACGGGCTCAATCAACGTAGGTGATCCGCCCCATTCGGAGAGGTTGCTCCGTCGGTCGTTCCACCGCATGCCGCTGTTTTCTACGCGCGAGCCGAGTGTCATCAGCAACCTAGAGGAGCGCGAGATTGGCTCCAATTCAAGAGATGTAATTGCAATCGTGCAGAATCTGTTCCGTACCTTCGCTGACAGATTGCTGACGGATATGCCGTTCGCCTTCACAAATCCAATCAGAGCTTGAGACCGCGGAGTGTCCACCGTTACCAGTCCGGTCATTGCCGAGGAGTTGTACCACACCAACTGGTTGGTGTCGGAGACAATTGGATTCGTGACCTTGGGTGGCGTAAGCGTCGGAACTGATGCGCCATCAAATGAGAAGATGCGCGAGCCATGCTCCAGCGGAACAGCAAGCGGGAATCCAGGCGTGAAGTAGGGACGATCCGTCGCCGGCAGCAGCAGTGCGCTGTCGAAGACTCGGCCACGTGTGTAGGAACGCTGGACGGTGGACTTGGCGGGGCTCACATCTTCGCGCAAAAACATCAGAGCTCCGGCGGCAAGTTGCGGCATTTTGACCGGATCCAGCGAAATGTCAAACGCGTCTCCAACATAGGGCTTCCAATCGGACGACTCCTTTGGCTCAAAGGTGTACCAAATAATGGCATCCCAATCCTGGAAGTTGCCGTAAGCAGCGAGAATCGGAATGCCCTCGCTCGCCCAGTCATTGGGAAACGGATTGTTCACTTCGCTGACGGTGTAGGGTTTGCCCATGACTGCCGTGCGGGACAACTCAACAACCGTCGAATTGTATGGGTCGTTCACCATGGGCGCTTTGATTTTGTTTTCCCAGTCATGTTGCCAGTAAGTATGGCCATCGTTCGTGTCGAACGATGCAGTTGCCAGCAGCAACGGATATCCGCTGCTGGTGTGCCCGTGATCGGCAGTGGTCATAATCAGAGCCTTTACGCCAAGTGTTTTCGCAAGATAGTCGCGCATGTCTTCCCAGTAGCCGCGCTGGGTGTCGAGGAAGAACTGGGACTCGGCGTAAAATCTATCCTTTGGAGCTGTTTCGATCTGGTTCCTGCCCTGCAAGAGCGGGACTGGGTCATCCCCAGCGACTCCGGCGATTTCTCTCAGCTTCTTCAGATCTTCGGCGTTAAGGTTTTTTTTGAGCCATACGTTGTAGAGATCGGCAAGTTCGTGATCGTAGTACGGCGTGGGGCCGTGCGCGCCGACACAAAGAGCATTTTCGTTGTTAATTTCGACCATAGCAACAGCTGGATCGTTGCGATATTCCAATCTTGTGTAGGGATTAGAATGAGCTAGCAGTTGCCTGGCGTACTCCTTCTGCAGTTCGATGATCCGGGGGTCGTAAAGGCTAATTCCTTTCGCGCCCTCACGGATTTTCTGATAGTCCTGCACACCGTCGCCCGCTTTGAATGGGCGGCCCACAAGAAGGTTGAAATTGATATAGATTCCGCGCTTCTCTAGCTCGGCGATGAAAAAGTCCTCGCGGTCAAATGCCTCGGCATCAAGAGCGCGGGTATCATCGTGTTTTCCGTCGATCAATCCCCGTGGCGTAGGCAGATCGAGAAATTGGAACCGCACACAATTCACTCCAAACCGAGCCAACGTCGCCGCCCAAAGTGGAGCGTCCTCCTTGGGGGGAACCATCACTGATCCCTTGCTCCAGTCGGTGATATTCACTCCCCAAAAACGGATACGATTTCCGTCTTCAGTCACAAGATGCGCTCCCTGGGCCCGAACGAAGCCATGTTTCCCCGCCGGCGCGTCGAGAAGGAACGAGACATCCACCGGCGAGCGTGCTAGCAATGCTTTGCGATGGTCAATCGTAAACGGCTGCAGCGCGGCATCTGTTTGAGCCAGCATTCCAGATGCGAAGAGCAACGGCCACGCTGCGAACAGATAGACGCGAAGACGATTCCCCATGAGACGCCCGGTAAAGCCGACAGCGCTGCTGCGATAACAACAAAGAGATAAGTGGAATTTATAAGACTTCAAAGAATCTCCAGCGGTCTGATTGAACAAGATGACTATCTACACAGCCTCGGCAGGTGTGGCCATAATCTCGAAATCCACCTGCCGCTTGCCGAGAACGGGATGCAGCGCCGTCAGTCGCACTCTTCCTGCTAGTTCTTTCGCTCGCAGCCACACGGCACCAGTCCCGCCTACCAACGCAAAAGGATTGTCGCCGATAAGTTCGGCGGGACCCTCAATCTGCACTTGGATCGCATCGTTGGCGAATGAACGGATCGCTCCGAATTCGTCGGTGACGCGAAAGACGACACGCGTTGTATCGGCGCCATCGGCTATGAGTCTGTTGTCATCGGGCAAGACCGAGAATTGCTGGTCAATCCCTTTGCCCGAGAAGCGCTTCACGATCACCTGCTTACCCTGAATGTATCCTTCGATCCGTAGATCTCCCCAGACGTTGCGGAATGGCTGCAAGTGAAGAACGAAAGGCGGATGGAGTAGGTTGTCAAACTCGATCCGGTCGGGATCGACCTCGGCTATCAGTTTGTCATCGACATAAAACTTCAGATGTTCGCAGTTGGAGCAGACCACAGCATTGCTGAATCCGATCGATTCGTCCCCGCGCGCCCAGCGGAACGCGGGTTCAAGCACGATTTCCTCGTCCGGGTCGCACTGCGATTTGTAGAAGCCGGCGGCGGGTTTGGGCTCGCGAAAAATGTCGGCTACGCCGTGGTAACAAATCCGGTCGCCCGAACCGAAATCGGAATGGGTGTTGTAATCGAAGGCGCACCAACCGAGTCCGCCCGCATACTGCGGATTCGACGCCAATTGGTTGTGCACTCGGGCATGCCTGAGGGTGTGCTCGGTGAGTCTATCCGTATTGTCGAAGCTCTTGGTTGGATAGGTATGCCCAATGAATTCCGTGTTCAAGTACAGAGGGTGGTTAGGCGTTCTAAGCGGAAAGCCAAAATCGTTGATCGTAAACACATCTTCGAGAAGTTCCGATTGCTCGAAGTTTCGAATGCCCCCGGTTTGCCGCGTCGGGTCCAGTTGATGAGCAAGCGCATTGGTTCGAGTGTAGAAGTCGTGGTCGTCACGGGATTCGTTGATGCGTACTCCCCATAGAATGATCGAAGGATGATTCCAATCGCGGCGAATCATGCGGCGCACGTTGTCCACGGAAATATCCTTCCAGGCTGCCTCGCCGATGTGCTGCCAGCCCGGAATTTCCTCCAGGACCAGAAGGCCGAGTTCGTCGCAAGCATCCAGAAAATGCCGCGACTGAGGATAGTGAGACGTGCGCACGATGTTACATTTGAAACTGTTGCGAAGGATCTGTGCATCGCGCTTCTGCACGCGTCCAGGCATAGCCTGACCCACAAAGGGGAAGGTTTGATGACGGTCGAGTCCGCGCAACTTGAGCACTTTGCCGTTCAGCTCGAAACCGTGTCCGGTAAACCGGGCCTCGCGAAAACCGATGGTGCGAGAATCCTCATCCACCAGGCGCAATCCATTCAGCAAACGAACCCGGACGGCATAGAGTTTGGGCCGCGTCAGATCCCAGAGCACAATAGGCCCGAGTTTTTCCAGCCTCACGGTGTGCGGTGCCGGATCACTTGCGGCGCCGGCCGGCCCAAGCTGCCGCGTAATCGTAGCAAGGACACGGTCGCCGTCGTGTAGCGTGACCTCAAGCGACAGCGTTTCGCGCGAGGGCTCCAAGTGCTGCAGGAAGCAATCCACCTCAACGCTCGGATTTGCAGTGAGTATATCCTTCGGTTTGGCAAAAATGTTTTCAATAAAAGTTGCGGGAACCACACGCAGCGCAACTTCGCGATAAATCCCCCCGAAAGTGAGGTAGTCAATCTGATGCCCGAAAGGTGGAATGTCAGCCCGTTCGGTGGAATCAACCTCGACGGCGAGCACATTGTCAGAATCAAACTCGAGATACGGTGTGAGTTCAAAAGAGAAGGGCGTGTATCCTCCCTTGTACTCGCCCAGCCGAACTCCATTCAGCCAGACCGTTGAAGCCGTCATCACTCCTTCGAAATCTACGAAGACGCGTCGATCGCGCGGTCCCGGCCGAAGTTTGAAATGACGGCGATAGACTGACACGAATTCGTAGTCTTTGTCGTCAAAGCTGTGCCACGGCAGGCGAATGTTCGTGTGAGGAATCACCACCCGCTCGAACTTGGAATCGTCGAAGTCCTTGGTGCGCGCTTCAGCGCCGGGTGATCGGCTAAAGCGCCAATTACGGTTCATCGGAAGGACAAGCCTTTCACTCGCCGCAGGCTCCGGAGACAGATCAGAGGTCTTCGCGAACGCGCGCGGCGCCAGCAGTCCGGCGATCAGTGTGCTGGTTCTCTTTATGAAATCTCGTCTTCGCATGATGGAACAATTGGAAGTGCACACCGTGCGTCAGTTTCCTCTCAACCGTGTTTACTCTCTTACCACGTTGCAGGGGCCTCCGACGAGTTCGGACGTTCTAGTCAAAGTTATTGATTGTAAATCAGGACGTCGCACGTTCCCTCCCCCATTAGTAGGAGTGTTCCGCTTTGTATGATCCACCCCCTCGCGAATGCGATTTGTGATAACTTCGCGGAGTCACAATCACCGCGAGCGCATTCCGACGGTTTGGTTCGCTTTCGTTTCGCAAACCGGGTTTTGCGCTGTGTGGATGTTCCTTGCGGGCGAACGGCGGCTTTTCTGGCCATGTCTCGGGTGTTCGATTAAGGTTGGCGATGAACCGGCGAACTTTTGTTCAAACCGTTGCGGGAACCGTAGTGGGAACTTGCAGTCTGGGTCAGGGCTCCGGCTTGCTCAGTGAAGCGTGGACGTTAGCGACGAACCAGGGCGAGGCAACAGGAGTGCCTTTCAGGCTCTCGGTCATGCTGTGGACCGTCTTCACCGATCTCCCTTTCGAGCAGCGTTTGGAAAAAGTGGCGCAAGCTGGATATAAGAATGTGGAATTGGTAGGCGAATACGACAATTGGACAGAAGCAGATTTCAGCCGAGCCAATGCCAAGCGCAAAGAGCTCGGCATCAACTTCGACTGTACCGCCGGGCTGAAGCACGGCGTAAGCGTGCCAGACCACCGGCAGCCCCTGCTCGACGAACTACGGCACGCGCTACTGATCATGGAGAAAATCGATTGTCCCAACATGATTTTGCTCTCTGGCAACCGCATTCTTGGATTACCTCGCGATGTCCAGCATCGGTGTTGTGTTGACACGCTGAAAGCAGCCGCCGATCTCGTCCACGGTAAGTCGATCAATGGCCAGCCGGTGCGATTGCTGCTGGAAACTATCGACCCCGAGGAAAACCCGCAGTATTTCTTGACCGAGATCGCCGAAGCCTTGGAGGTCGTTCAAGAGACCGGGCACCCCCAAGTTCGGTTGCTGTACGATCTTTACCACGAGCAGATTGCCGCCGGCAATCTCATCGAAAAACTTCAGAAAAGCCTCCCGTATCTTGGACTCGTCCACATCGCGGATGTTCCAGGCCGTCATGAGCCGGGAACGGGCGAGATCAATTATCAAAACATTTTCCGCAAATTGGCGGAACTAAATTACACCGGAGTGGCTGCAATGGAGTTTCATCCGAGCGGCGACCCGGTAATGCAGTTGCGTGCCGCGCACGATATGGCTCTGCGATCGGGTCGTGCAGTCTTAGACACGAGAGCTATTTCTGCCAGATAACACGGGTGAATTGCCGTGGGGACTAGAGAGAGTGCGAAAGTGCCAACAGCAAACCTATTTGGATATAGAAGCTGGCGCATCATCTTTGTTCTGCTGTTTCTCATTGGCTCGGCTCTCGCCGAGAACGCGCCGGTCCTCCTGTGGCAAACCGGCGCCCCAGGTTCAGAATGCAAAACACCAGAGGAAACCGTGCGCGTCAATGAGAACGGAGAACACATTGTGTCCGGCGTTCATCGTCCTTCTGTTACGCCGTATCTGCCTTCAAAAGAAAAGGCCACCGGAGCCGCGGTCATCATCGCTCCGGGCGGCGGGCACCGCGAACTATGGATGGACCACGAAGGTTACAACGTCGCGCGATGGCTGAGCCAGCACGGCGTAGCCGCTTTCGTATTGAAATATCGCCTGGCGCGCGAGAACGGCTTGACCTACACGATCGAAGGAACAGCATTGACCGACATCCAGCGGCGGTTCGTCTGGTGCGGAGCCGGGCATCGGAATGGGGCGTTAATCCGGCGCACATCGGCGTGATGGGTTTCTCGGCTGGGAGAGAACTCGGACATCAAGGTCAAGGGTTCTGTGCAGTAGGAGTTGTTAAGTGCCTACCTATGAGTGAGCTGGCGGAGGGAGTGTGATTCGAACTCGCATTAGCGTTTTGAATTCCGCAACCCCCGACGTTTGCGTAACTGGCAGGCGGTGCAGCACTTAACCAGAGAATAAACGGGCAGTGACTGGCCGCTAGATCGACAAAAAACAGTCCATCTTTTCGTCCGCTCATTAAGGCGAACGGCATACGATAGTGTGGCTGAAAGTGGTCACCTTCGTGCCTCGGCAAGGGACCGACATTGGGTGCCGCTCGATCCTTCGACAAGGTGCATCACGATACTGCTTAACCATTCTTGGACTTCGGTCAAACCTTCGGGGCGTACACTGCGACCAAGCTGTGGCGCAGTGTCAGAAGGCACGTTGCCTCAAACGCACGAAACAGTCCCAAGAAGGATTTCTCTGGAGAAACTATGGCAAGCCCCGCAAGTATTAACAAACACCCGGTTCATCCGATGCTAGTGGCATTTCCCATCGGGCTGTGGGTCTTTGCGCTGATCTGCGACGTGATGCGCGCAGTCACTGGCAACACTGCATGGCAGACGGTTGCCATTTACTGCATAGCCGGCGGAATCGTGGGCGCTGTCGCCGCCGCCGTGCCGGGCCTGATCGACTATTTCTCGATCGATGAAGCTGCAATGAAGAGGATCGCGAATCTGCACCTGGCGGTCAATCTGGGTGCCGTGGTGATTTTTGCGATTAATCTGTGGCTCAGATTCCGTCTGCAGGCCGATAGCTATTTACCTCTGGGAATGTCGATAGTCGGAGTTCTCGCCATCGGCATCGGTGGCTGGCTCGGTGGCGAAATGGTCTATGTCAAAGGGATGGCGGTCGAAGCAGTCGAGAAGCTGGCAAAAAAAGTTGAGAAATCATCGGGGCGCCGGGGGGCTTGACGTTACTGCCGGATCATTCCTCCAACCAATTCGGGGGGATGTAGGCGCACCTCAACTAACGCGCGGCATTCGGCCACGCTACTGTCGTAGTCCATTATGAACATTTCTTTTGCCGGTAGTGATGCAGTTTGAAATTCACAGGGCTGGTACGGATCAGGAACACTGGGAGCGGGAGTCGTTTTCATGGCAACCACGGATGGACACCTGACGGTGCTCCACAATTTTAATCCCCAGTCGGGAGGAACCGGGCCCGCAGGAGGTCTTGTGTTGGGCACAGATGGGAACCTGTTAACGGGTCCACATCAAGCTGTGAGATTCGAGGCTGGAGATGTGGATTCAAGCGGCGCACCGGCTGAGATGTTCGCATTACGGATATTTTACGGAAGTCTCACGGAGGTTAAGGGGTAACAAGGAGAAACTCGAATGACTAAAAAGCTTGCGCTGGCGATAGTACTACTCGGGGGCTAGACCGCTAGACCTGCTTGAAACAGGGGGGACTGTCGCTCCGGCAACGTAATTCAAGGGGCCGAATGGCCTGTGTACCATTTTGTGTACCACTGTAACCGCGAATTGCTGTTAGGGACTGTCACCACACTTCTTGAGCAAAAACAAAACCCGCTGATTTAGCGGGCTTTAGCGGATGATAGCTGGTAGCGCTACCGGGAATCGAACCCGGGTTTGAAGATTGAGAATCTGATTCTGCTCAGTGCAAACAAAGCACTTGCTTGTGTCCTCAACAGCTTAACTTCCTGTGGGATCCCGCTCGATGCTACTGTTTTTCACCCCGTAATTGCAAAATTTGCAATTAACTTTTAGGTCGTTGCTGCTGTCTTGCTTCGCACATAAGCGCTGACACGCTGCATCGCGTCGTGCAGATCATCAGTATCTACGATGTCGTAGCGCGTGAACACTGAGCGCGTTCGGTGGCCGCTGACCTTCATCGCGACATCTTCAGGAACTCCGGCTTTGCGTAAGTTGCGCACGCCGCTTCGGCGTAGATCATGCAACAGCAGCCCGTCATAACCTGCATCGTGGTTCTTTGGGTCGCGCCAACTTCCCAAACCTACGGCAACACATGCCTTCTTGAAGGCTTTCGTGAGGTTGGTCATGCAGAACACCGGACCGGATCTTTGTTTCACCGGCACTTTTCGGATCGCTGCCGCCACTTCATCAGGGAGCGCCAACGTAATCGGTCGTTTGTTCTTGACTTGGTTAGCGCGAAACAGGAGTTCTACGCGGTTTCCGTCGAACAGAACTTGCGTCCATTCAACTTTCTTGGCTGCACCCGTGCGGCAGCCTGTGAAGTACAGATAGTGCAATGTCGTCTTCAAGTTCTCCGGCATAGCGCCCTTGAGTTCAGCAAACAGTTCAGGTTCTAGGAATCCCTGCCGGGGCGGCGGCTCTTCAAGCATCGGGATGTGTGGAACTTCGCGCAGTTTTACCCCTTTTATCCCTCGTTCATGAGCCAAGTTGAGCATGCGCCGTAGTAGCGCATTGCTACGGTTGATGATCGCGTTCCCGGCATCATCATCGGAACGGCGACGCCGTATGAACTCGTAGACATCATCGGTGCAAATACTGGTGAGTGAGCGCCCTTTGAAGAATGCATCAAGCTGAACGAGTCCACAGATGGTTTTCGTTCCGTCCGCACGTGTAATTAGTGAGGAGTTCCCTTCCGTTTCGTAATCTGTCATCAGCGATGCTCGTGCATCCTCGTACCGATAGCGCTTCAGTTCTTGCGCTGGTCGAATCCCTAGCCCCGTCTCACCGATACGGCGTGAGAGCAGCGCTTCAGCCACCATCTTCGATTCAGACTTGCTCGATTCTCTGATGGTCTTGCTGCTGCGTCGATACCAGATGTACCAGAACGGCGAGCCGTCAATCTTGGCGACACTCCCCGTCCCGCGCGTCCTTCGCTTTCTCTTCGCTTCATTTTTCATGTCCCACAGCATAACTGGGAACGAAAGAGGATGGTAGAGCACTTTTGTCATTGCACCAATAACGGTGCTCGTTGTATGATGACCTTGTTCGATGCTCTCGCGTGGAAGCTCCCACGCTTCGGAAGTCTGTCAGGGAGCATCGTTCAGCACTCGGGAAGGTTGAGTCAAGCCTTATGACTGCGCTCGCAGTCTACGCCCGCTAAGCCAAGACAGGCTCCCAAAACCTAGGAGCCGGAGTCCCTTGAAAAGCACACTTGAATCTTCAACGGCAGAGCCTCGCCTTTTGACAGTTCAGCAAGCAGCGGGCTACCTCGCAACGACAGTGGCAGCAATCCGTCAGTTGCAGTGGGATGCACGCATTCCCTTCCTCAGAATCGGCAAGCGTGTCCAGTTTGATCGCCGCGATCTGGATGCCTTCATCATGTCGCAGAAAACACTCAGCAGTTAATAGCAGTTGACAGCAGTCACTGTAGCTTCATGCCCTAAAACACAAAAATATTTTTGCTCGAAAAGTGACACCGTGCATGCCCTTTTCTGAAATCTCCTCCAACTCTCATGCTTTGAAAGAGTTGCAAGAGAAACGGAAATCGCGAGGCTGTCACAGTTCCCCGGAGTAAGTGTAGAGAGCCAAAGTTTACGCAGTGATGACGCTGATAAGTCTGATTTCTGAGAAAGCACAGCGCGGGCTTCGCAAACTTTAATGGCAATTCTTTGAAAAATGATCTGCCGCTGTTGTCGCAGCAGCGTCATGCAATTTTTAACAGAAATCAACGTCACTTTTTTGCACGAAAACTAGGAGAGAAAAATGAAGCTAATACCGCGCTACAAACTCACGAAGGAAGACAGACCTCAACTTTTGGAGGCTCTTTCGGAATGGAAACAACTCTTTAACACTGACCTCAATCACGCTCAGCTAATCACTTGGGCAAAAGCTGCCCCACATTCAGTGCTCCTCAAAGCTTTCAATGTGACGCATTCTTGGGTTCGCGGAAGGCGTCCATCACAAGTGAGGGAAGATGATGCCTATAGCCAACAGCACCATAGATGC
>PLIO01000066.1 GCA_003140075.1 Acidobacteriaceae bacterium
CTGATGATTGGAGGCAATATTCCCGGCGTCACGCGTACCGTCTCGATTGATATTTACGATCAAGTGCAGGCCTCCAACTACGCCGCCGCCAACGCCACGGCGTTGCTGTTACTCGCATTCTGCTTCGCCGTGCTGACGGCAGTCTACGGGATGAATCGCAGGACGCCGAAGCCTGAAACCTTCAATCGAGGCCCATGGACGATCGGTCCGGTCCAATAAGCGAGATCTGATGCCCACGCCCGCGGAACCCAAACCCGCAAACTCAACTCTGAGCGCCCGCATCCGCAAGAGCTTTCCATCTCCGGAGCGCGTGTTCTCTCTCGATGTGGGTTTCCGCGCCGAGCCAGGATTCGCCATAATCTTCGGCCCGTCGGGCTCGGGGAAGACCACATTGCTCGATTGCGTGGCCGGGCTGGCCACTCCCGATGCCGGCCGAATCGCCGCCGGTGAGCGCGTCCTGTTCGACGCAGCGTCTCGTTTCAATACTCCGGTGGCCAAGCGCGGAGTGGGTTATGTCCTGCAGGATCTCGCGCTCTTCCCGCATTTGACGGTCGAGCAGAATACCGAATACGGCCTCGTGCTTCTGCCGCGCTCTGTGCGGAGGCAGCGAGCTGCAGAGATGCTGCAGGAGTTTCGCATCGAACACTTGCGGCAGCAGCGTCCCGCGGAAATATCGGGCGGAGAGCGCCAGCGCGTGGCCCTGGCGCGAACTCTGGTAACCGACCCTTGCGTCCTCCTGCTCGACGAACCTCTTGCGGCTCTCGACGCCACGACCAAATCGAAGATCCTCGACGATCTGCGGCGCTGGAATCAGGCGCACCGCATTCCGATTCTCTATGTCACGCACAGTCGCGAGGAAGTGCTGGCGCTCGGCGAACGCGTGCTGGTGCTGGACCAGGGCCGCATCATCGCGGAGGGTACGCCACATGAGGTGCTCCGTGCTCCGCTGCAGGAAACCGTGGCGCAGTTAGCGGGATTTGAAAACATTTTCGACGCCACGGTGGAGGCGATACACGAAGATCGCGGCACGATGATTTGTCGTCTATCGGGCATCGAGGCCGGAGGCGGCGTACTTCTGGAAACGCCATTGATTCGCACCGCAGCAGGCTCAATGCTCCGGGTTGGAATTCGTGCCGGCGACATTCTGCTGGCGATCGCAAAGCCAGCGGGACTGAGCGCACGCAACGTAATCGCTGGACGGCTGGTCTCCCTGGAACGGCGCGACGTGATCATCTCCGCACGCGTGAATTGCGGCGTCGAGATGGAGGTCTATCTGACCATCGCCGCACGCGACGCCCTGCAACTCGAAGCCGGCCGCGAAGTGTGGCTCATCGTCAAAACGCATTCATGTCATCTAATGCAAAAGTAAGAAGTCAGAATGCAGAAGTTTACTCTCACTTCTGCATTCTGACCTCTGCATTCTGCATTTCTCCGTGCTCCATCTCAATCACTGCAACCCACTGCCCCTGTCGCCGTTCTGAGAACACAACGTGGCCGCCAAGAATCTGCGCGGCCGCGGCGGGCGGCAGATCGCGGTGAAAGCCGAAGAATCGAGTCTTCAATTCTGTCCAGGTTCGCCAACGATCCCACCGTGCCGGCCCAGGTTCGTATTTCGTCGAGAAGATCAGGGCAACCTCATAGTTCGACCGAAAGTCGGCTGCGGATAAAACCTCATCCAGCGAGAAGTCTTCGATTCGCACCACGCGCATCGGCCGCGTAATATAACCGAGCCAGGGTCGCGTCATTTCATCCGAAGCTGGCCACGCCGTCAGCACCCGTGCCATGGGGTACCGAGCCTCCAGAAAGCGCTCGCCATCCTCATGCAGCACGATGTAATCACGGTAAGCGAGATTGTCCTCGGGCGAGAATCCATACGGAGGACTCCAGAACCAGCCCGCAACAAACACCAGCGCAACGCATCCCACGGCGACCGGCCAAAAACTCAACCTGCGCCACAGGGTCGAGATCGAGAGAATAATGACCAGAGGAACGGCCGGAAGCATATAGCGAGCCAGCACCGCGCCCCCAATCAACGCCATCGCGACTATGTAAGCGATTATGACTACGTAGAAAATCATTTGTACCCGAATACCGATTCGCGGGCGCTCGCCGAGGCTATCGTGCTGCGGGGGCAGCATCCACATCGCGAGCAGCATTGCCAGCGCCAGAACCCACAAGTGCATATAGCCAAGTACCTGCCACAGCCGCATGGCCAGTGCCAGCAAGAACCGGGCAGGACTCAGAGTCGCCGCCACGTTGTAGCGAAAGAACTCGGGATTGCCGAAGACGTACCCGGTATGCGCGTAGTGATAGGCATACCAAAGCGCAAGCGGCAACGCCGGGATCAGCAACAAAGCAACCCGCCGAAAAGATTCGGCACTCGATTCCAAGCCATTTCGTCCATTCTCGAAATCTCGCCACAAACTTCGGGGCGAAGTCTTGCGCGAAAGCCAACCAATGACTTCCCATCCGGCCAGCGCCATCGGAGCGAGAATCGCAGTCTCCTTCGCCAAGGCCGCGAAGGTAAACCAAACTACTGTTGCCACGGCTTGACCTTCCACGTAGGCCGACAGAGCCCAGAACGTAAGCCCCGCGGAGGCCAGGTCCACCTGCGCCAGAGAACTCTGCGCGAAGAACACGGGATACAGCGCTGTACACAGCGTTGAGGCGACCGCAACCTTCCTGTTGACGACGCGTTCCGCCAGCCGAAACAAACCGAGAAGTGAGAACGCAGCAATCAGCAGCATGGCTGTCCGTGTCACCAAGGGAGCGAAGCCCACCACTTTCCACCACAGAGCCAGCCAAGCCATCACCAGGGGCGGGTGCGCATTCGAAACCGTGGAATGTGGAATCAGACTGCCTGTGAGCAGAAGGTCGCGCGCAGCCGGAACATAGTAGCCGGCTTCGTCCCAAAAGTAAGGCAACTGCAACAAAGGCACGTGCAGAAGGAAGATGAATACGAAGACAAGCGCGAACACGAGGGCCGGGTAAGCGTCTGACCATCGCACCCGGCCACTCCTGGGGTCTCTCAGAGTTTTCCCTCCTGGGCGGTGAGTGCGGCGAAACCACCGATTCGAATGGTGCACGGCTGCCTGTCGGCAACGAGCCTTGGTTTCCTACCGTGCCATGAATCCAACTCGATGACCGGATCCTAGTGCACTTGTCCCGCCGGGGTCATGCGCGGGTCCAACTTGATCTCGCCGAAGGCGGTCTCGTAGCCGGCGACATTCTGCTGCAGAAGTCCGAGCAGCGCCTTGGCCTGTTGCGGGCTCAGGTAGATGCCCTGAAAGTTACGAATCTCGACTTGAGCTTCGGTCTGCTGTTGCACGGTGCCAAAGACGAGGAAGAAATCCCATACATTCACTCGCATCTGCACGCTGTTGGCATAGGCCTCCCGGTAGTCGGGAGCACTGACCAGCTTCACATTCGGCTGTTGCGGAACGCTCATAGACCGTCAGTGTAATGACTTTCGGGGCAGAAAGGGAAGGCGCGGCCAACAAAATCCCTTCACGGCTGGTGTGATTGCACCTATTTGCTGGGGTTTGGAGTGACAGATTTTGTCAGTCCGCTTACGGAATTCTGGCTGGCCCGGCTGCCGCGAAAGGACATGAACATAAGCTACTTTGCTGAAACCAAAGGGGTTGTAGGATGTCATTACGAGCGCCGTCTGGCGTTCAAAGTGCGGTAGTTGAGGTGGTTCCTAAATTGAATTTTGCGAGCACTCTATGACTCATAAGCCCGAAAACGCGGCCCTTGACGAATTCATTCTCCCCGAGAACTTGCTGCCCTTAGGCTCTGTCCTGAGCGAAGGCGTCACGCCGCTCGATGTCAGCATGGTATTGGCGACGGTATTCCGCGTCCAGTATGCGGAAGTCGCTCTGCTGCGCTTGGAAGGCGGCTTGCTCAAATTTGTTTTTCCTGAGCACCTCCGCACCACCGGAGCCATTCCGATTTCCAGTAAAGCAGTCGCCGCCCACACCGCGCTGAGCAAGAAGGCCGAGATCTTCAACAATTTTGCCCGGGTAAAGCACGCCAGCATCTTTGAGACGATCAAGCCGGTCGGAGAAGAGACTGAAGTTCCAGCGCCACCCTCGCCCATCCAGAAATTGATGTCCGTACCGATTCTGGATCAGCAGTTGGCCGTGATCGGCGTCATTCAGATTTCACGGAAGGGTCTTGACCCACGCTTTACCCAGGATTTCAGCCGCGAAGACCTGCACGATCTCGAACTCGCTGCCGGACTGCTTGCCGTTTCGCCCGTAATGCGCGCCAGCTAAGCTGCACCGGCGCCGCTGGTCAACGGATCCTCTCTGGTAAACTTCGCACTCCCGCGCCTTTTTGTCTTTCATCCTACCGGTTCCCACACCTTCTATATATAATGTGGCGATTTCGCAGCTGATCGCCAAGCCGTATCGGAGGCCCGGTGCGCCTTTCGCTCGACACTCGCAAGGTTGGACACGTCACCATCGTGCGCTGCAACGGGCGCATCGTTGCCGGTGGCGAGAGCGACTCGCTGCGCGCGCACGTTACCTGGCTGTTGCGCGACCGCCGCGCTATCGTCCTGCACATGGGCGAGGTTGAATTCATCGACAGCAGCGGCCTCGGCACTATGGTCCGCAGCCTTACCAGCATCCGCCAGGCGCACGGAGAACTGAAGCTCTGCAATGTGCCGGATCATGTGCGCAAGGTCTTGGAACTCTCGCACCTGACGAAGTTATTCGACAGCCACGACTCAGAGGAGATGGCTGTCGCCGCCTTTTACCGGCCCGGTGCCGGCGCTGAGACGCCCGTTCGCACCGGCCGCAGCGTTCTGTGCCTCGACTGCAATGCCGACGTGCTCGCTTACCTGCGCGAGATAATGAGCCGCGCCGGATACGAAGTCCACACCAGCGGACGCATGAGCGATGCCCTGATTCTGATGCGGGTCACGCACTTCGATCTCCTGCTGGTCGGCCCCGGCATCGCCGCGTCTCCAGCCACGCAACAAGCCTTCCAGACCGCTTGCGCCGCGTTGCCGGTCATCGAACTGGGCGGCGAGTTTTCCACCTGCGATGCTGGTGAAGCCGGTGCCGGATTGCTGGAGAAAATCGAGACTCTGCTCAACTCGAAGACCGCATGACTTCTAGCTCGCCGGCGCTTCCAGCGTCTTAACCAGCCAGGGAATAATCACTTCCTTGAATATCCGCGGATCGGGCCATACTCCCACTTGCCGGCCAAGATGTCCGCCGTGCGGATTGATCCACGCTTCCTTCGGCACGTCGCCGTTGCTCAGCAGCAGGTATTCGTCTTCGATCGGCACTTGCGTGTCCCGAACTCCGGCGAGAATCAGCATCGGCGCCATCGGTTTGCCCAGCAGCCCTTCCTTCACCAGCGAGAGCTTCGGCAGGAAATCGCCCATTTCATCGAGCGTGTTCACGCCGTCCAAAATGCTCATTAGCGCCGGTACCTGATCGAACAAGTATTCGCGATTGCCGATCAGCGAGTTCATCAGGAATTCTCTCTGGAAAAATTTATCCACCGGCGGAGACTGCGCGCTGCAGCCGCGCAGCCGCGCATGCTCGACGATCGCCATCTTTGTTGCCCAATACGCTCCCCAACTCACGCCGTGCATCGCGATGCGGTTCTTGTCGATTTCCGGCCGGGACTGTGCGTAATCGATCACCTTCGACAACATTCGGTCCGCCGTCTCACTCACCTTCACCGGATTCTGCCCGGTCCCAGGACCATCGACTGCGAGAACGCCGATTCCAAAAGGAAGAATTGCGCCGAAGCTTTCCGTTAAGTCTTCCTTGCGGCTATCCAGGCCGTTCACCGCGATCACCAACGGCACCGGTCCCTTTGCATTCTTCGGCAACCGCAAGTAACCGATGATTTCCTTGCCCTCGAAGGGAATGCGCACGACTTCGAGCGGCGTATCGTAGAAGCGTGCATGCGCCAGAAATGCTTCCAGAGCTTTTTCATACGATCGCTGCTTGCCCGGAGACGCCGGAATGGGCCAGCGCCCGAACGAATAAAGCCGCCACGCCCGGATGTAATCCGCATTCGCCTTGGCCGGATCGGATTTCTCCACTGACTTCGCTTCATTGAAGTAGCGATCGGCTACGCGCATGAATCCCGCGGCCCACTCGTCTTTGTCGGCGGTGTGAATGCTCTCGAAAGCTTCCTTCACGTCGCCGGCATCGAGCCCGATCAGCGGATACTGACCCACTTCGGCGCGATGAATAGCTTCGACCCGGATTTCGTCAATGGTGCGCTCGCGGCGTGGTTCGTTCTGCGCAAAACCACCGGCGGAAATGAATGCGATGAATCCCAACAGGAGCGCCGCAGAACAAAGCTGATTTCCCATTTTCATAATTTGGCCCTTTTTCTTTTCTTGTTTCGAATTGCGTGGACGTCCAACGAACGAAAGGCCGGACGGAACTGCGTCCGGCCCTGCACTCAATCCGAATAGCATGACCCACATCTAGAACGTGAACTTTAACCCCAACTGCACCGCACGGCTGCCGCCGGATCCAATGACGGGATTTGCCGCCGCCACATCAGGCGTGGCGCAGCCGCAGCCGAAAGGCTGCGCCGAAGGATCGTTCAACCCGAACCCGTTCTGCCCCCCGTACGGATTCGCAAAGTTCGGATGATTGAGCACGTTGAAGAACTCAGCCCGGAACTGCGCGCGAACCTTTTCTCCGAGGTGCCAGTTCTTCGCAATCGACAAATCGAAGTCCCGGAAGCCGGAGTCGGGGAATAAATTGCGCGGCATATTCCCCAGTTGTCCCAGCGGTGGCGGGATCATGATCGAAGCGCCTTGCGCGTAGCAGCCGAACAGGTTCAGGGATGCGGTCGACGCGCCCGCAGTGCCCCCGTCCACGGCTAGAGCCTGGGTTGCGCAGGCCGAATTTGATGCGCCCGGGAAAAACGGAATTGGATTAGGCCCCGACTTGAAGTCGGAAGGCTTGCCGAAGAAACTCCAACGGATGGGGGCGTTAGCCGGAGGACTTACCGGCAGCGGGCCAGTCCCCGCCGCATCGGTTCCGAGATCAATCGGGCCCCAGAATTGTGGACTCTGCAGGGTCACGATAGAGTTGATCTCCCAACCTTCCATCGTCTGCCAAAAGCCCTTCCGCCCCGGGATGGCATAGGTGAGCGACAGCGTGAAGCGCTGCCGCATGTCGAAATCACTATTCGCGTATTCCCGTCCCACATTCGCCGAGTCTTCAGGCAGACCCGCGCCATAGCCGAAGTCCCAGTTCGCGCCTACATCGTCCAGCGCGTGGGAGAAGGTGTAACCCATCACCATGCTCAGGCCGTGAAAGTTTCGCGAGTTCAACGTGGCTTGCAAACCGTCATAGTTTGACCGGTAGACGTTTCCCATCTGGAAAATATTGCTGAGATACCCGAACTTGTTTGCGTATGGCTCCGCAGCCTGCTCATTCCCGCTGTCGACGGCGCAGTTGTTATATCCGGTCGACGCGCTATCGAGGCAGGCGGTAAGAGAGCCAACACCCGTTCCGGTGGTCGTCCAGCCCGATCCCACCGGCGGCTGATTGATATCCCGAATCCCCGTCAGATTCGTTCCATGATTGCCCACATAGGCAACTTCCAGAGAAAGATTCGGCGTAAAGGAATGCTGCACGTTCAAAGTCCAGTTCCACACGTAGGGAGTCGTGATGTTGCGATCCACGCTCATGATGGGGCAGGGATTGTTGAAGCAATTGA
The DNA here is from genome assembly GCA_003140075.1 of Acidobacteriaceae bacterium. Classification (GTDB taxonomy): domain Bacteria; phylum Acidobacteriota; class Terriglobia; order Terriglobales; family Acidobacteriaceae; genus Sulfotelmatobacter. The sequence continues at coordinate 7,714 of PLIO01000066.1, forward strand.
GCGGGCTGGTGCTAACGTTGGCTCCATAGAGCGGCACTCCGCTGTCCCACTGCGGCATGGCGGGCGGGATGGCCAGATTGCCCGCCGTGATTGTGCCTCCAGCCGTGTCTCCTGCGCCATCGATGATGCCTCCCGTAGGAACGTTGTTAAGGCCGAACGCGTTGTTGAAGGCAAGCAGTGACTCCCAATTGATCGTTTCATACACCAGACCGAATCCGCCTCTCAGCACCGTGTTTCCTTTACCATTCACGTCCCAGGCAAAGCCCACTCGCGGGGCGAAGTTCTTGTGATCGGAGTTGTAAGGACCGCTCACGCCGTTTTCTCCCGCCTGAATCAATCCGGTCGCCGAATTGGGATCGAAGTTGCCCAGCAGGTTGTGAGCCTCTTTCATGACTGAGCTGAACTCGTAGCGCAGTCCGTAGTTGATCGTCAGGTTCTTCGTCGCTCGCCAGTCGTCCTGGATGAAGCCCGCGTAAGCCCAGTTGTGGATCTGCCGCCTGGGATCGCCCACTTGCACCGACGCTTTGAAAGGATCGCCGGCGAAAAAATCCTCCAGCGCCGTCGACCCGGCTCCCGTGGGTATGGCGACGCCGCCCAGAAACGTGATGCTGCCTCGGGCGTTGCCAAAAGCCCCGCCGCTAACTTCGTTGCGATGCAGTTCGCCGCCGAATTTGAAGGCATGCGTTCCGCGGGTGTAGGAAACGTGATCGATGACCTGAGTGATCGAATCCGGCCCCTGGAACTTAGGCCACTTGAAACCACCCAGGCCCGGGACGAAGGCTCCAGCGAAGCCGATGCGCGGCAATCCTCCTGTGAAGGGCCCGCTCACGCCTGTGTTGAGGTCGTAGCCGGACGCGGGCGTATTCAAATCTCCGGGCAGCGTGGGCTGGTAGAGCCGGTTGTACCCGACCCTGGCTTCGTTCACCCACTTCGCGCTTGGCGTCCAAATCCAGTTTCCTCCCACCACCTGAGCCCGAGTATGGATGTCCGACCGCCATTTGGATTGCAGCTCCGGAAAATCCTCCACCGTTCCCGTGTTGTTGCCGTAAAAGTAAAATCCACTGATACTGTTGCGCTCATTCAGGTTGTAGTCCACCTTGCCGATCGCGTTATCGACGCCAACATCGTTGGGAAATCCCTGCACCACGTTGATGCTTTGCGTGTTATTCGTGGGAAAGCCTGAGCCGTTGCAACTCACTGCCGCGGTGGCACCGGCACCGGTAACGCTGCACCCCGAAATCAACTGGCTGGCGTTACTGATCGGAACGTCGTTCGCCAATAGATCGTCAATCGCGTTTGGAATGCTGTTGCCGCAGTCGCCCAAAATTAGGGGAGACGTGCAGTTCCCCGCGTTGGGCAACGACGCCATCGAAGGAGTGGTTACGCTATACGAATTTCCGACGTCGTAGCGCTGCCCTTCGTAGGCGCCGAAGAAGAATGCCTTGTCCTTGATAATCGCGCCGCCCAGACTGCCGCCAAATTGTTCCAAGGTCCGCGAAGTTTTCGCCGCCGGAGAAGCGTTGAAATAGTTGCGCGCGTCCATCGCGCCATCGCGTCCGAAGGCAAATGCGGTGCCGTGGATCGAATTCGTTCCCGACTTCAATCCCACATTGATGATCGCGCCCGGCTTCCAACCGTATTCAGCCGAAGGATTCTCCTGAACGTTAAACTCCTGAATTGCATCGATGGGCAGGATGGTCGCGGAATCTCCCGCGATACCCGCTCCGTTGATGATGCCTTGGCCGGAAAACGGCTCGCTGTTGAACAACCCTTCGACGAAGTAGGCGTTGTCTTCCGCGCGCAGACCGTCGGTACTGGTGGTCGAGAAACCGCCGCCAGGGTAGCGCATCACCCCCGGTCGAAGCTGCAGCAGGTTTTCGTAGTTGCGGCCATTCAATGGCAGGTCATTGATTTCCTGATTGCTTAGGGTTCCTCCCAGAGTGGAGGAGGTGGTGTTGACCAGGGGAACGTCTTCGGTAACGGTAACGATTTCTGAGACGTTTCCCGGCTGCAGCGTGACGTCAACCCGGACGTCGGTCGCGACTTCGATGACAAGGTTCGGCCGCTCCACCGACTTGAAGCCCTTGGCTTCGACATGGATCTTGTAGGTTCCCGGAATTAGGTCGGGGGCCACGTAGTCGCCGGACGCGTCGGTCGTTAGGGTCCTCGAAGTGCCGCGCTGCGCATCCGTAACCACCACGGTGGCGCCAGCCACGGAAGCGCCGCTCTGGTCGGTAACGCTACCCAGCACACGTCCGGCTGTGGACTGGGCCATCGCGGGCAGCCCCGTTAGACTCACGGCGCAAACAAGAAGAGCAATAAAGGTGAGCACGGTCTTCCTGTGACCCGCGGACAGGGCGGTGGGGCATGTCATTGGAAACTCCTCCGTTTTTCTGGTCCGACAGCCATACCATTGCTGCGCGAATGAAGTCAAGTGAATTCTCCCATGTTCCCGCCCTCCTGCAAACGGTTGTGAGCTTAGTTAGTAAATCTACGGGGAGATTTCCCCGTGAAAACGCTAGAATCGCTTTTTCGCGAGGGACTTGCGTTCCAGGGTCAAGCGGTGTTATTGTCCCAGCTGTCATACCACCATACCTGAAGACCGCCCATGCCCCTTCTTCACGCCAGCTCCGCAGAAACACCCCCGCAACCTCTGGACCTGCGGTATAGTAGCCAGACCATCGCCGGTTCCCCCAAACTGGCTCGTGCGGGAGAAAACCCTGTGTACAAAGTAGTGCGAACCTCGCGCTTGTACGAGCAGATCGTCCAGCAGATCGAAGATTCCGTTCTTAACGGCTCACTGAAACCCGGCGACCAGCTTCCCGCCGAACGGGATCTGGCTCAACGCCTCGGCGTCAGCCGCACCGCCGTGCGCGAAGCGGTCAAGGCGCTGCGCGAAAAAGGTTTGGTCGAAGCTTACTCCGGCCGCGGCACCTTCATTACCGACGGAACTTCCCAGGCGGCGCGCCAATCCTTTGACCTCATGGTGAAAATCGGTCAGCAGGATGGTTCCACCCACTTGGCCGAACTGCGCTTGATTCTGGAGCCGGGGATCGCCGCGCTGGCTGCGGCCCGCGTTCAGGAACCGGAACTCGTGACTATGCGCGAGGCCGTCGCCACCATGGATCGCTCCCAGCGAGATCCCGCAGCCTATATCGAAGCCGATCTCGATTTCCATCTCGCCCTGGCCGAGGCTGCCGCCAATCCGCTTATTCTTTCGCTCATCGATTCCATTGTCGGACTGCTGCGCGAGCAACGGATAAAGATCTTCAACATCGAAGGCGGACCGCAGCGCGGACAGGTCCATCACAAGCGCATTCTCGAGGCCGTGGAGCGGCGCGATCCCGAGATGGCCCGCGGCGCGATGCGCGCTCATCTCGAGCAGGTGCGCCAGGATTCTCAGGTTTCTTCCAGCGGAAAGTCCTCCGGGAAACACGCGCCCGTCGGTTCCAGAATCACCGCGTAACGATCACTCTGTGACAAATGGCTGAGTAGTTAAGATTCGGAGGTTCGGGGCGGATGGCAAAACTCGGGTTCATCGGTTTAGGCGTCATGGGCAGCCAGATGGTCAACCGTCTGCTCAGCAAGGGTCACAGCGTGACCGGTTACAACCGCACGCGCTCCAAAGCGCAATGGCTCGTTGAAAAAGGAATGCAGTGGGCCGACTCGCCCCGCGCGGTGGCGAGCTCTTCAGATTTCATCTTCGCCATGGTCACCAACGCTGCCGCCATCGCTTCCATCACCGAAGGTCCCGACGGAATGCTGGCGGGTCTCAGCGCAGGCAAGATTTTTATCGACATGAGTACCATTAGTCCCACGGTGAGCCGCGGCCTCGCCGCCAAGGTCCGCGAAAAAGGCGCCGACATGGTCGATTCTCCCGTCTCCGGCAGTGTGATCACCTTGCAGGAAGGCAAGTTGTCGGTCATGGTCGGCGGACGCCGTGAGACCTTCGACAAAATAAAGCCGCTGTTGCTCGACATCGGCCCCAAAGTTACCCACGTTGGCGACAACGGCCTCGCCCTTTCAATGAAGATCGCCGTCAACCTGAGTCTTGCCGTACAGATGCTGGCGTTTTCCGAAGGCGTGCTGCTGGCCGAGAAGAGCGGAATCGCACGCGAGACAGCAGTCGATGTTCTCACTCACAGTGCGGTGGCCTCGCCCATGATTCAATATCGCGGACCTTTCGTGCTGCAGCAGCCGGAAGAAGCCTGGTTCGACGTCAACATGATGCAGAAAGATATGGTCCTTGCGATGGACTTGGGACGCCAGCTCGACGTGCCTTTGCCGACGACGGCGGTGAGCAACGAAATTTTGACCGCGGCGCGCGGCATGGGCTGGACGAAATACGATTTCGCCTGCATGTTCGATGTGCTGGCCGCCATGTCGGGCGTGACCACGCCCGTCACCGCCGGAGGCAAAAAGAAATGACCACCGCCACCTCCAAACCAGAAGTCGCCCGTGAGACCGTCACGGAAAAAGAAAAGTGGCTCCGCGCTTACCGTCAGATGTCGAGCATTCGTCTCTTTGAAGAGCAGGTAAACGAGGTCTATACCCGCGCGCTCATGCCCGGACTCGCCCACTTGTACAGCGGCGAAGAAGCCGTCGCGGTTGGAATCTGCGAAGCCCTGCGCATCGACGACTACATCACCAGCACGCACCGCGGCCACGGACACTGCCTCGCCAAAGGCGCATCGCCGGACCGCATGTTCGCGGAGTTATTGGGCAAAGAAGCGGGCTACTGCCGCGGCAAAGGCGGATCGATGCATATCGCCGATCCCGCCACCGGCAACCTCGGCGCTAACGCGATCGTCGGCGGCAGCGTGGGCATCGCCACCGGCGCGGCTTTCTCCGCCAAGACTCTGGGCACCGATCACGTAGCCGTTTGTTTCTTCGGCGAAGGCGCACTGGGCCAGGGATCGCTCTACGAAGTGATGAACCTGGCGCAGTTGTGGAAGCTGCCCGTCATCTACGTCTGCGAAAACAATCAATATAACGAGTACACTCACTACACCGAAACCACCGCAGGCACGATTCTCGGCCGCGCCGCTGCTTTCGGCATCGAAGCCGCGAGCGTCGACGGGCAGGATGTCCGCGCCGTCAATGAAGTCGCCACACGCCTCATCAAACGTGCCCGCTCCGGCGCCGGCCCCGCCTTTCTGCAGTGCGACACCTACCGTTACAGCGGCCATCACGTTGGCGACATCAATCGCGAATATTACCGCACCAAACAAGAAGAGCATCTTTGGAAGACCGATCGCGATCCCATCAAGGTTCTGTCGAAATGGCTGCTCGAACAGGGCTATGCCGACGCAGCCTCCCTCGATCGAATCACGACTGAAGTTCGCGCCATCATGGAAGCGGCAGTAAAGTTCGCCATCGCCGCACCTTATCCCAACGTCGACGAAGTGGAGAAGCACGTCTATGCCTGAACGCGAGCTCACCTTTGCCCAGGCCGTGCGCGAAGCGCTGGCGGAAGAAATGCGCCGCGACTCCCACGTCTGCATCTTCGGCGAAGACGTGGCCGAGGCCGGCACGCCATTCAAAGTGCTCTCTGGATTAGTCGAAGAGTTCGGCGCAAAGCGCGTAATCGATACTCCAATCTCCGA
>PLIO01000170.1 GCA_003140075.1 Acidobacteriaceae bacterium
TTCAACGTGGTGAGTAGCGCCGTGAGGCCGAGACCGATGATGAGGTGCGGAAGATAGACCGGACGCCCGGCGATGCGGTAGATCTCGATCGAATCGAGCGCAGGAACAATGTAGCCGGCGATGCGGCCCACGGCCACGGCCTCCCAGGGGCAGACGATAAAGTAGGCCAGCATCATCATCCATCCGGTGGAGAAACTCACGGACCGAGAAAAAGCGGCGGCAGTATAAGCGATCTCCCCCGCCGCATCTGGCATGGCGGCCACCAGCCTGCCGTAGACCCATCCAATCGGGAACAGCAGCGCACCGCCGATGGCGAAACCGAGCAGCGCGCCCAGCGCGCCCCCGCGCAACAGCCAGTCATCCATCACCACCAGCCAGCCGACGCCGACCATGGTCCCCCAGGCCAGCGTGAAGTAGTCGGTGAGGCGAAGTTTGCGGGCGAGATGTGACATTAGGGAGTTCGGCCTCGATGGAGGGCGAATTATAAAGCATGACTGCAGCACACATTTAGCTGACTGCCGAACTCGCGAAAAACGGGCAGCATACAGGAACGAAAGATATAATTGAGTTATGGGTGTGGTGGACGAAGTTCGCAAGCCATTTCAGGATCTTGTGACGCCGGAGATGCGGGCGCTGGCGACCGAGGTCAAGGGTCTAAACGGAAAGGTCGAGGATCTGCGCTTGGAGATGAATCGCAGGTTCGATTACATCGAAACGTCTTTCCGTCTGAACGAGCGGGTGAGCTTGCTGGAAGCGGAGCGCAAGAAGCCGCATTCCAAGCAGTGACAATCGCTCTTGGTGTTCGGCTCCCCGTACCTTCCTTAACATTTATAAATGCCGATATCCGGTTTATGGTTTCGGGCAGCGCGGCGCAGCAACTGAAGAATGGAACCCTCGAAAAATACGCGTAAGCGCGTGCTCAGCGGCATGCGCTCGACCGGAAAACTGCATCTCGGCAACTACGTGGGCGCGCTCGATAACTGGGTGCGCATGCAGGATGAATACGAATGCTTCTTCTGCGTGGTCGACTGGCACGCCCTCACGACGGACTATGCCGACACTTCGCGGGTGAAAGAGAATTCGGTGGAAGTTGCGCTCGACTGGCTGGCGGCGGGGCTTGATCCGGAAAGGTCCGTAATTTTTATCCAATCGCACGTGCCGGCGCACGCCGAGCTGCACCTGCTGCTTTCGATGATCACGCCCCTGGGCTGGCTGGAGCGGGTCCCCACCTACAAAGAGCAGCGGGAAAACATCAAGGACAAAGACCTGGGAACGTATGGATTCCTGGGCTATCCGGTGCTGCAAGCGGCGGATATTTTGATGTATAAGGCGGATGCAGTTCCGGTGGGCGAGGACCAGGTGGCGCACGTGGAGCTCACGCGGGAGATTGTGCGCCGCTTCAACGGTTTTTACGGAAAACGCGGCGATGTATTCCCCGAGCCGCAAGCTTTGCTGACGCGCGCGCCAAAACTGCCGGGCACCGATGGCCGCAAGATGTCGAAGTCGTACGGAAACGCCATCCTGCTCACCGACCCGGAGCTGGTGGTGCGGCAGAAGCTGAAGACGATGGTGACCGACCCGGCGCGGGTGCGGCGCTCCGACCCTGGAAACCCGGATGTGTGCCCCGTGGGCGACCTGCACAAGATCTTCAGCGATCGCGCCACCATGGACAAAGTGAACGCCGGTTGCCGGTCGGCGGGCATCGGCTGCATCGAGTGCAAAAGCTGGGCGGCCGATGCGCTGGTGCAACTGCTGAGTCCTATGCAGGAGCGGCGCAAGAAATTCGAGGAGAATCCCCGGCTGGCTTGGGATATTCTTGAAGCTGGCAGTGAACGGGCGCGCACGGTTGCGGCCCAGACCATGGACGGAGTGCGTGCGTCGATGGGAATGTCGCTGACTTACGAGGCGCCGGCGGGGAACGATGGAAAGTAGGATGGAAGACAGGATCGTTACATCCGAGAATAACGTGAACGGTACCGTCTCGCCCGCACTCGTCGCGGTGCACTCGTCGCCGAATCGACAATCAGATCTGCACTCTGCGAAGAAAGAAGAGAGCGATTCTCCGTTTGCGGTTTCGGTTACCGATGTATACGAAGGACCGCTTGACCTGCTGCTCGATCTGATTCGCAAGCAGGACATCGACATCTACGACATTCCCATCGCTCGCATCACCGCGCAGTATCTGGCTTACGTGGAAAAGATTCGCGAGCTGGATGTAAATGTGGCGGCCGACTTTATCTATATGGCCGCAGTGCTGATTCACATCAAGTCAAAGATGCTGCTGCCGCGCGATCCCTCCGCTAAAGCTGAGGAACTGGAAGATCCGCGCACGGAACTGGTGAACCGGCTGCTCGAACACGAAAAGTTCAAGTCGGCGGCGCAGATGCTCCTGCAGAAGCAGCAGATCGAAGACGCGGTGCTGACGAATCCGGCGTTGAAGGAATTCATGGATGCGGAGGGCACCGAGCCGGAAATGGCCGCGGACGTGATCGATCTGGTCAAAACGTTCCAGCAGATTCTGGAGCGCGTGCGCACCCGGCCTGTGATCAACGTAGACGAAGAAACCGTTACGGTTGGCCAGATGATCGACTATCTGCGGCGGCGGTTATCACTCGAGTCTCGCCCCATCCGCCTGAAGCAGCTTCTCATGCGCGTTCCCTCGCGGCCGGCGCTGGTGTGCATGTTTCTGGCGTTGCTGGAAATGGTGCGGCTGCAGGCGATTCAGGTTCGGCAAGATCAACTCTTCGGCGAGATTGCCGTCCGCAAGCATGTTGGGTTCGACGCCATCATGGCGGAACAGACTGCGGTGCGCGACGATTGGAGATGAAAAGCAGTGGTCAGGGGCCAGTGATCAGTGGTCAGTCTTGGAGCCACGGATTTTACTGACCACTAGCCACTGAGCACTGGCCACTTTTTATTATGAGTCTGAAAGCACAACTCGAAGCGATTGTTTACGCTGCGGAGACGCCCGTCACGCTGGAGCAGATAACCCAACTCGTGAAGGAAAGTGTCATCGCGGCGGGCGCCGTCGATGACGCCGATGTGAAATCGCGAGTGCGATCCAGTCTTGAAGAATTAGTCGGCGAATTCGGCGGCCCCGATCATGGCATCGAGATTCGCCAGGTGGCAGGCGGCTATCGCATGTCCACCAAGCCGGAGCAGCATGAGGTGGTGCGCGGTTTTGCCAAGAGTTTGAAGCCGCCGATACGGCTGTCGTTGCCTGCCCTGGAAACGCTGGCCGTGATTGCTTATAAGCAGCCCGCCACTGTGCCGGAGATCAACGAGATTCGCGGCGTGGATTCCGGCGGCGTAATTGCCACCCTGCTCGATCGCAAGCTGATCACGACGGCCGGGCGCAAGCAGGTGATCGGCCGGCCAATTCTCTATAAAACGACAAAAGAATTCCTGATGCGCTTTGGATTGAAGGACGTCAACGAACTTCCCAGCATGGAAGAGTTCGAGAAGCTGGTAGCGGAATCCTTCCAGGAGGAATTGATTCCGGCGGAAGACGCGGCGGAAGGCGATTCCAATAATTCGGAGCCTGTGTCCGAAACATCTACGGAGGCCGATCCTTCTCTTCCCGTGACTACTGAGTCCGCCTCTCAGAAGGAATAACTATCCTCTTTTAGGGAAAGCTCAGACTGGAAATCTCAGATAGGAAGTTGGCCAATGCCGGTTGAACGCCTGCAAAAAATAATCGCCGCTGCCGGGATCGCATCCCGTCGTAAGGCCGAACAGCTGATTACAGCCGGCCACGTAAAAGTGAACGGAACCGTGGTGACGGAACTGGGAACCAAGGCCGACCCTGACACCGATCATATCCGCGTCGACGGAAAGCTGCTGCAAGGCGCGCAGCTGCATGTCTACCTGCTGCTCAACAAACCTAAAGGTTATGTGACCACGGTGAGCGATCCTGAAAACCGGCCTACGGTAATGCAACTGATCCGGGGCGTGAAGAAGCGCGTCTACCCTGTAGGACGGCTCGACTACGCCAGCGAAGGCCTGCTGCTTTTAACCAACGACGGCGCGTTGGCCAACAAGCTGATGAAGGCGGCATCGCAGGTGCCCAAGACCTATGTGGTAAAAATCGCCGGAGCTCCGAGCAACGAAGAACTGGAGAAACTGCGCGGAGGCGTCTCCATCGCCACCGAAGACGGCCGCCGGGTGCGGACCGCCCCGGCAAGCATCCGCTTGATCAAAGAAGCGACGAATCCCTGGTACGAAGTCACTTTGATCGAAGGCCGCAATCGCGAAATCCGCCGAATGTTTGAAAAGGTCGGTCACCACGTGGAAAAGATCAAGCGCGTCCGCTACGGCCCGCTTACTCTCGATGTTCCACCGGGGCAATTCCGTTCGCTGACCTTGCAGGAAGTCGATCGCCTGCGGACCGCCTGCAACAAACCAATAGCGGGAACAAAGCCTTCCATGGCATGATGAGCGGCAAGTATGAGCCGCTTCTTCGATCTGGTCTCGAAACCCGCCCGTGAAATGGGCACGTCAAATCCTCCGGGCACAATGCCAGCCCCGATCGAGCGCCGATCGCACGTCATCAAACTCGACTCCAACGAAAATCCCTTCGGGCCTTCGGAACACGCCATCGACGCCATGAGAAGCACGCTGGGCGTGGTGAATCTCTATCCCGACGATGATTGCAGCGAACTGCGCCAGCAACTCGCCGCTCGTCCCGGATTAGCACCAGAGCAAGTGCTGGTGACTGCAGGCTCAACCGCGTTGCTGAGCCTGCTCTGCCAGACGCTGCTCGCACCGGGGCTGAACGCGGTCACCAGCGAGCGCTCGTTCATTGTTTATTCGATGGCGGTTCAGGCAACTGGCGCGCATCTGATTGAGGCAAACATGCGCAACGACGCCTTCGATCTCGACGCGATTCTAGCTGCGGTCAACGCGAACACGCGCATCGTGTTCCTGGCGAATCCCAACAATCCTACCGGCACTATGGTGGAAGCGGCAGTGGTGGAGCGTTTTCTGGAGCAACTTCCCGGCCACGTTGTTCTGCTTCTGGATGAAGCCTATTACGAGTTCGCCCTGCATTTCGCCGCGCTGCGCCACGTCACATACTCAAACTCGCTGGACTACGTCCGCCAGGGTGCGAGTGTGGTGGTGCTCCGAACCTTTTCAAAGGCTCACGGACTCGCCGGCCTGCGCGTGGGCTACGGCTTAGGCCCCGCCGAACTACTTGGATACTGCGCCCGCATGCGCAACACGTTTTCCGTGTCGTCAGTGGCACAAGCCGCGGCGGTGGCAGCTCTCGAGGACCACCATCACGTTCAGCGCGTAGTGGAGAATAACGCCGCGCAGGCACAAGTTCTCGCTCAGGGATTGGCAGGGCTGGGATACCGCGTGGTTCCCACCTCCGCGAATTTTCTGTTCTGTGATCTGGGAGAAGATGCCGCGGCCGTCTCCGTTCGCTTGCGGGATGAGGGCGTGTCCGTGCGCCCGCTGGGACCGTGGGGCGCACCGAGTTGTATTCGCGTGACGATTGGCACGCCAGCGCAGAACCAAGCCTTCTTAAACGCCGCCCGTCGGCTTGGTTTGCGTAGTTCCGCCGCTACATCACAGGTGTCGAGCTTGGCGCGGGGGAGTTAGGGGCTCCGCCTGTCAGGAACCTGGTCGCAATCATTTTTCTCTCCGAGGGAAAAAGGCAGGCACCCCGGGTTTCGTTGACTTGCCCACTTCATCGACGTAAAATTCTGCGGGCTGATGATGGGACGAACCATCTCGTGGCAGTTTCGAGTGTATTCCGCGCAGCGCTCGTGGCGCAGAACTCGAAAAATGCTGAGATAGAGGAAGGGACAGAATGCATCCTTTGACGCGGCGCGACTTCATGCGCATCAGCGCGGGCTCCGTGGCTGCTGGAGCCGTGGTAAAGACTACCCTGCTTGAGCCGGCTACGCTGTGGGGCGCAGGCCGCGCGGTAGCGCCAAGCGATCGAGTGCGATTTGCCTCGATCGGCACCGGCACTCGCGGATGCGAACTGCTGCAAGCGTCGCTCGCTGTGCCCGGCATAGAATGCGTCGCCGTGTGCGATCTCTATGACAGCCGGCACGAGGCCGCTCAAGAGACCGTGCAGAAGCAAGTGCCGGCAACGCGTAATTATCGGGAAATCCTGGACCGCAAGGATGTTGACGCGGTGATCGTCGCCGTCCCCGACCACCTGCATCGCCGGATCGTGGTGGACGCCTGCGCAGCGGGCAAGGATGTCTACTGCGAAAAGCCAATGTCGCACACGGTCGAAGACGGCTTCGCCATGGTGGAAGCGGTGCGCAAGGGCAATCGCATCCTGCAGGTCGGCAGCCAGCGCGTGAGTTCCATTGTCTATGAGAAAGCACGCGAACTCTTCGCAGCGGGAGCGCTCGGCGATGTGTTCTTCATCGAAGGTTCGTCGGATCGCAATTCCCCCAGCGGCGCCTGGGTCTATCCGATTCCCCCCGACGCCAGCGAGCAGACCATCGACTGGAATGCCTTTCTGGTGGACGCTCCCAAGCGGCCGTTTGATGCCGCGCGCTTCTTCCGCTGGCGCTGCTTCTCCGATTATGGCGAGGGGCTGGCCGGCGATTTGTTCGTGCACCTGCTTTCGGGGATTTACTTTATTTCCGGAACGAATGAAGCGCCCCAGCGGGCGCAATCGGGCGGCGGACTGTTTCGCTGGAAGGACGGTCGCGACTTCCCCGATCTCATCGAGACGCTTTTCGATTATCCGAGGTTCCGCGTGGTGCTGCGCTGCAATCTGAACAATGCAGGCGGCGAACCGATCAAGTTTCACGGCACCAAAGGCACCATGGAAATCATCGGACAGACGCTAACCTTCACGCCTCAGGACACGATCCCACGGCCGGAAGGATATTCGCTGAAAGGCTGGCCGGCGCGATTGCGTAAGGAGTACCTCGCTCAGTGGACTGCGGAACATCCGCAGCCCGGACCGCTCGACTATCAGGCGGCGGAAGCTGAGATCTTTACGGCCCCGCCGGATTACAGCGATGTGTCGGCCCATCAGGCAAACTTCTTCAACGCGGTTCGCACCCGCAAGCCAACCATAGAGAACGAGGAATTTGGCAACCATGCGGCAATCGGTTGCCACCTGGCCAACTACGCCTACTTCAGGAACACCATTGCAACGTGGGACGCGAACGCGAAGACGATTCGTGGATGAGTCGCGGCTCAAGGCCGTACTAGGCCGTTCCACGAAAAGATGTTCGAAATTGAGGATATCCAAAATGCATCGAATTTCAAGAAGGACTTTTCTGAAGACCGCCTCCGCCTCGGCCGCCTGCGTGTCTCTATGGAACGGCGTACCCCGGCTGATGGCCAATCCCCTGGGTCTGCCCATCGGATTGCAGCTGTACTCGGTGCGCGACATTCTGCCCAAGGACTATGAAGGAACGTTGCGCCAGTTGTCCGCGCTGGGCTATCGCGAAGTGGAAGCTGCGGGCTTTTTCGGCCACACTCCCAGCGAGGTGAAGCAGGCGATGGACCATGCCGGCCTGCGCTGCGTGAGCGCGCATTATTCGCTGAAGGATCTGCTGCCCAAGGTGGACGAAACCATTCAGTTCGGCAAGGATCTGGGACTCAACTACATCGTCTGCTCGTCGCCGATGCTGAAGGATCCGTCTCGCATAAAGGACGCCGGCTCGCGCTCGGCCCGGGAGTCGATGACGCTCGACGACTGGCGCTGGAATGCCGATCAGTTCAATCACATCGGAGAGCGGGTAAACGCCGCCGGCATGCGCTTCGCCTATCACAATCACACGCCGGAATTCCGCTCAGAAAACGGCATTCTTTTTTACGACGAGTTGTTGCGCCTAACCGATCCAGCGAAGGTAACGATGGAACTGGATTGCGGCTGGGCGGTGATAGCCGGCCAGAATCCAGCAAACCTCCTGAAACGCTACGCCACGCGCATTTCCATGCTGCACGTGAAGGACTTTAAGATGACCCCTGCGGTCACTCCGGCAAACGCGCCGCCTTCAACGGAGTTGGGTCGCGGCACGATCGACTATCATCCCATCTTTGAAGCCGCGAAGAAGGCCAGCATCGAACACCTTTTTGTCGAACAGGAAGAGTTCGACATGCCCGAGATGGAAGCACTGAGGATCGACGCAGACTACATGCGTGCGTTGGTGGTGTAGCTCGATGTACCTAGAGCAACGCGCTCCGGATCGCCAGATCTAAGCCCACCATCAGCACGGCCGAAGCCGGGATCACCAGAAGAGCTTTCTTCAATCGCCGCGGGTCGCCGCCGGCGATGGCTCCAATGATGCGTGAGCTGACAGCCAGGCCAGTCCATCCACAAGTGATCACGAAGCCAATCGCCGTGCCCGTCATGCGGGGAAACGCATCGCCCACAATCGCCAGCGTGGTGGGGAAAACCGGCGCCATCGAGATTCCCGCAAGAAAAACCAGAGCGAATGCCGCTGCCGGCCGGTTGGTCCGCAGCATCAGGAACGTCGTCACCGCCATCGCGACCGATGCAATCAGCGTGACCGTGACCGGCGGCACGCGGATGAGAATCGGAGAAACCGCCAGACGCCCGATCAGAAGGCCAAGCGCGAAACCCAGCGAAAGGATATTAAGCGCCTGCGATTCCGGAATGCCCTGCGCAATGAGATGACGGGGCAACCAATTCCAAATGCCCACCTCGCAAGTGATGTAGAGAAAGAGGAAGAGTCCGACCAGAAACAGCAGCGGACGTCCGAGCACTGGGGCCGCGTCCGCGAGTATAAAGCGCCCCGCTCCGGTGGGCCCGGGCATTTTGGTAAGAGCCTGGATCGCAATCGTCGCGAAGGTGAGAGACGCGATGGTGTAACAAAGGCGAACCCAGTTCCGCTTGAAAAGATTCGCGGCGATGAAAGGCGTGGCCAATCCGCCGAGCCCGAAGAAAAGATTGGTAAGGTTCAGCGCGATGCCGCGATGGGCCTCGCCGGCATCGCTGACCAAGGAATTTGCGGCCGTCACAACGATGCCGCTGCCCACCCCGAGCGTGAACAACAGAACTAGAATGCTGCGGAACCCCGATACCCGAGGCAAGGAGAGCAGCGCGATAGAAATGAGGATTAGGCCGAGGATAAGACCGAGCTTCTTGCCTTCGTTGTCGAGCAGCGGGCCCACGGCAAGCGATGCCAGGATCAGCCCCAAGGCCTGCGCAAAAGCGATGGTGCCGTTCTGGTTAGGCGAAAGATGAAAGCGCTCCGACAGGTCCGGCAAAATCGTGCCCAGCATGGCGGCGATCGTTCCGTAGAGGAAGAAAACAGCGATAGCGCAGAGCATCAGCATGGGGCGGAATTCCTTTCAATTGCCAGGTTCATCTTTCGGAATCGATTGCGGGAACATCGATCCATGCCCGCGTCCAATTGCTCTGCAGCGCAGCGTTGAGGATGATCAGTTGCCGCAGTCCATCGACAAACTGCGGGTATTCTGAGCCCCCGCCCGGTTCGCCGATCGATGCATAAAAGCGGCGGAAGACCTGCTTGAATGTGTCGTCATAGCCTTCGCTGTGCCCGCCGGGAAGATCGGCGTAACTCCGCGCCGCTGGCTTAAGCAGAGACGGATCTTTAACGAAAATCTGATTGCCAGCGTCGCGATAACCGGCCCAAAGTTCGTCGGGGCGTTCCTGGTCCCACGCGACGGAAGATCGTGTGCCGTAGATCTCAATGCTGAGCCGGTTCTTGCGTCCAGCCGAAACCTGGCTGGCCACGACGCTTCCCCGCGCGCGCGCGCCCATGCGGAAAATCACAGCGCCGAAGTCTTCCGTATCCACGGCTGTATCGATGTAATCTTCCGGGCCGAGTAGCTTGTTGGCAAAAGTCTCGACCGAATGCTTCGGCTGCTTGCGCGTGCGGTGAAAGGTCTGAAGATCGGCACAGAGAGACGTCACTCGCAGCCCGGTAACGTGCTCGGCCATATCGAACCAATGCGAACCAATGTCGGCCATGCAGCGCGACGGTCCGCCGGCCTTGGCGTCGACGCGCCAGTTCCAGTCCGTGTCATAGAGCAGCCAGTCCTGGGAATACGTTCCTTGCACGACAAGAACTTCACCCAGGTCTCCGGCTTCGCGCATGCGGCGCATCTGCTGCACCATCGGGTAATAGCGTAGGTTGTGGCAGACACAGTTGCGCAGTCCCTCCCCGGTTGCGATTGAGACTAGCTCTTCGCCCTCTTCCACGCTTGTGGCCAGCGGCTTTTCACAAATCACGTGCTTGCCAGCCCGGAGCGCGTCCTTGGCCATGGAAAAATGCTGCGCATTCGGCGTGCAGATGTGGACCGCATCGATTGCCGGATCGCGCAGGACACCGCGGTAGTGGCTCGCAATCGTGGGAACCGAAAAGCCCGCGCCCAGCCGTCGCGCCGCTTCTTCGTTTCTGCCCGCGATCGCTGCCGCTTCGACAAATTCCACCCGCCGCACCGCTTCCAGATGTACACGGCCCATGAAGCCCGTGCCGAAGATTGCCGTCCTGATCGTTTTCATCGTGTTCCCATCTCCGCTAGACCCACCAGGCAGCGCCCGGCTGCTCGCGAATCACAATGCTATTGAGAAAGGTCGCCGCCTTGGTAAGTCCCTCTTCCGGCGAGAGCAGGCTGTCTTCGTGCTCAATCGAAAGCACATCATCGTAGCCGAACATTCGCAGGGTGGAAACAAACTCCCTCCACCACTCACCACCGTGACCGTAGCCGCAAGTGCGGAAGATCCAGCTGCGTGCGCGTTCATCGGTGTAAGGCTTCGTATCGAGTACGCCTGTGTGCGGGAGGTTGGCGGAATAAATCTGCGTGTCCTTGGCGTGGACATGGAAGATGACCCGTTCAAGTACGCGGACAGCTGCGATGGGATCGATGCTCTGCCAGAAGAGATGGCTCGGATCGAAGTTGCAGCCCACGTTCGGACCCGCGATGGAGCGCAGCCTAAGCATCGTCTCCGGGTTATAGACCACGAACCCCGGATGCATTTCGATTGCGATCTTCACTCCGTGCTCGGCGGCGAACTTCGCATGCTCGATCCAATACGGTGCGACTACTTCATTCCACTGCCAGTCGAGAACCTTGAGGTAATCGGGAGGCCACGGGCACGTAACCCAGTTGGGAGCGGTCGCCTGCGGTGAATCACCGGGACATCCTGAGAAGTCAACCACCACAGAGATGCCCAGCTTCTCGGCGAGCAGTACGGTCTTGCGGCTCACCTCCCGATCATGTTGCGCGCGGACTTTGTCGGGATGTAGCGCATTTCCGTGACAACTCAAAGCGCTGATCGTCGCGCCGTGATCGGCCAGAATCTTCTGAAACTCGACGAGAGCGGAAGCATCGTCGAGCATTCCCAGTTTGCAGTGCGCGTCGCCGGGATAGTTGCCCGTTCCGAGTTCGACGGTATCGATCTGGAGCGCCTTGAGCTTCTTGAGAACCGCGGGTAGCGAAAGGTGCGACAGCAGGGGCGTAAACACTCCAACGCGCATAACGATTTCTATCTCCTGGTTCTATCGATTGGGGATCGAACGGTCGATCCAAACCTTCAGGCGATGCCGCAGCGTTCAGTTCTTTTCAGCGTCTTCGGATAGCTGCACCAATTTAAACTAAACTGATACGGTTCTCCAACGGCTGGATTGAGATTAGAACGCCACGTGCTCGGAACAAGAGGAAGCGCCTGATGCGATTCATCGACCGCGAAGAAGTCGCCCGACGCCTTACCTACGACGTGTGCATTCCGATCGTGCGAAACGCGATGATCGCATTCTCGCGGGGCGAAACCAGGCAGCTTCTGCGGTCCATCATCCCGCTCTCCAACGGGCGTCTCTTCGGCGTCATGCCCGGCGCCATGGGAGCGCAAGCACCGTTCGGCGCAAAGTTGATCAGTGTGTTCCCGGAGAACTTTTCTTTAGGAAGACAGTCGCACCAGGGTCTCGTCATTCTATTCGACCCGGAGACCGGCGCGCCCGTGTGCGTCGTCCATGCGGGAGAGATCACGGCCATTCGCACGGCTGCCGCGAGCGCGGTCGCCACCGACGCATTGGCTCGCCCAGACGCTCACCACCTGGCGATCCTGGGCTATGGCGAACAGGCCGCGACCCACGCGCGGGCCATCAGCAAAGTGTGCGACCTTGCGTCCATCTCGATATGGGGACGTTCACGGGAACGCGCCCGCGCCTTCGCTGCGCGAATGCAAGCGGAATTTGCCGTGCCGATCACTGTCGCAGGATCCGTAGAAGAAGCGGTCGCCAACGCCGACATTATCTGTACTCTCACCTCGGCCTCCGAGCCCATCTTGAAAGGCGCATGGGTACGGCCCGGCACGCATTTGAATCTCGTTGGCTCGAGCTATGCGGGGCCAACCGAGGTGGACAATGACTTGGTCGCCCGCTCGCGTTTCATCGCCGACAGTCGCGAAGGGGTTCTACAGCAAGGCGGAGAGTTTCTGCGCGCTAAGGCGGCAGGCCTAATCGGCGACGATCACATCGTCGCTGAGATTGGCCAGGTGTTGGCGGGCGAAGTCGAGGGCCGCCGCTCGCCAGATGAGATCACCGTTTACAAATCCCTCGGCCATGTCGTCCAGGATTTGGCGAGCGCATGGGCGCTCTATTCGCAGGCCGAGAATCCCTCCGAGAGGGCATCTGGAACGTAGAAAGGCGTAATCGATTTCTAACAGCCAATCAGTTGTACTGAATATCTCGCGTGCGGAGGAAGCTCGACCGGGATTTCGATTTCCTAATTCTCCGGATCACTTCGCGATCAACAGCAGCAGCCCGCGCCCACACAATTGATACGCAGAGCCTTGGCCGCCAAGAGAATCCTCCGCGCCGGGCGCGCGCACTTGGCCTGGGCCCTCTGCCCAGCCGCAGGTATCGGTGACCCGGTACCAGTTCGTGCCCTTACCTAGCGACGGCGGGACGAAATTCACGTTTCCACTCCAACCGTTATAGGCAACGTAGATGAACGAATAACTGTCGCCGAGCGCACTGCCGTTAATTTGATAGGCGATGGCATGATTGCTGCCGCTGTTGAAGTAGGTGGCATCCGGTGTCGCGCCAGCCGGCGTCCACCACAACAGCTGCGCACTCGGGTAGAAGTTGAGTGGGCGCAGCGCGGCGTGGGCTTGGCGGAAGGCGATCATGCCCTTCACGAAAGCGTTGAAGTTGCTTTGGTCGCTGGTCCAGCTGTAGTTGAGCCAGTTGGCGATCGAGTCCACGTCGTAGGCATTGTTGTTGCAGTGGAGACTGCGCAGGTACTCGTCTCCGCCTGTCATCAACGGTGTGCCGGCGCTCAGCATCAATAAGGCAAAGCCTACGCGTGCCGCGGCGCGCTGGTCGGCCGCGGCTCCGCCCTGGTCCCAGCTATAATTCGTCGTGCTCCCGCCGTCTGAAGGCCCGTACGGCCACGCCTGGCTGTTGTTGGGCCCGTTGCAACTGTACAGGTCATTGAGCGTGAAGCCATCGTGCACAACCAGAAGGTTGGTTGAGTTCCACGGATTGCGGCTGCCGAACAGATCGGACGAACCCGCAAAGCGAGTCGCCAACTGGCCGGTAGTGATTGTGGCCACCCCCAGATCGTTCTGCGCCTGCCGAACGGTGTCGCGATAGCTGCCATTCCATTCCGACCAGCCTGCCGGAAAGCCACCCAACTGGTAGGAATTGCCGCCGATCGCCCAAGGCTCGGCGTAAAGGTCAATGCCGGTACCTCCAGCGGCCGGGCGCGGTGACAACTCGCGCGGAATGCGGCTAATCGCCGTGTTGCTATCGTTGTTACTGAAATTAAAGCAGCTCACGGTGCACGTATTGCCCAGCACCGAGGCAAGGTCGAAGCGGAAGCCGTCCACCCCCATGGTGTCGCGCCAATAAGCAAGAGAATCGACGATCAGGTTTTGTGCCACGGTGTTGTAGGTGTTGTAGTTGCCGCCCACGCCCGTGTTGTCGTAGGAGAACTGCATGTCCGAGGTCAGTTCGTAATAGGTGGGGTTGTCGAGTCCGCGCCAGGAGAAGATCGAATACGTGGTTGCATCGTTCGCACTCCACGCCCCGCCCTCGGCCGTATGGTTGTACACCACGTCGATATAAACTTTTATGCCCTGATCGTGGAAGGCCTTCACCATGGCCTGGAACTCGCTGGTCGGGCCCCCCGGAGCCTTGTTCGACGAATAGCGGCGATCCGGCGCGAAATAGTTCAGCGTGCTGTAGCCCCAGTAATTTTGGCCGGCCGTCGAGTTCGGCGTATTGTCGTTGGAGTCGTTCTGCGTTTCCTGCACCGGCAGAAATTCCACCGCAGTTATCCCGAGGCTCGCAAGATACGAAGCCTTTAGCGCGGCGCCAGCGTAGGTGCCCTGCACAGCGATTGGAACGCTGCTGTCGTTCTTCGTGAGGCCGCGCACGCTCACTTCATAGATGATGTCGTCTTTCTGCGCCCGTGTGGGCTTGGTGCCAACGCTCTGGCTGGCAGGCACCCACAGGATGCTCTTAGGCGCCATGTTACCGCTGTCAACGTTGCGGTAACTGGCACCGGAGGCGTACACGGTGCCATCGGTCCAGGTAGCGTTGACCGGGTCATGGCTGATTTCGTGCGCATAGGGATCGATCAACAGCTTGTTGGGATTGAAGCGGTTTCCTTGAGCATCCACGTCAGAGATAAAACCGGCACTGGAGCCCTTGGTCCAACTGGTCAAGAAAGGCCAGTTCGGTCCCCATGCGCGATAACCGTAGTACACCGGCCCAGTGATGCCCGCTGCCTGCAGCGTCGCAACTGGTACCGAACCAGAGAAAATATTAGTACTAGTGTTGGCGGTGAGTGGAACGCGCAACACCTCGGGTGAGCCCATTGGAGACGCGTAAAGGTCAACCTCTATCCGCGTGGCGCGCGCGGAATAAACGCGGAAGACAACATTGCTCTGAGTCGAATCGCAGCTTGCGCCCAGGCCGTAGGCGTCGATCGCCGCCTCAGTACGTAACGCGAGAAACAGAAAGCAGGCAAGAGCCGGCAGAACGCGCGTAAATGCAGCCGTGCTAAGCACGATTTTGCTAGTCCTCCTTAATCATAGTGTCATCGCCGTTGGAATCGTTTCAGGCGGTTTTCCAGCGCATAGATGTCAGACCCGATGAAATTATGTCAGAACCGGCGGAAACAACTTTGGCCAAAGATCCGCATGTCCCGGAAACCACGTGCAAAGGAAATTTTGACGAAATCGCTCCAGGTGATTGCAGATTTTGTGGCGGCGCGTGGACTCGAACCACGGACCTGCGGATTATGAAATGTACTTTCCAAAGGGCCGCCGGCTGGCCCAACCGGAGGAAGGTAAAGCGGACACCAAGGATAACCGTTTAGAACTAGACATCCTGCGGCCAACCGGGACAGGCTGATTTTTGGGCACGTCTCTTCCTCAGTTGTTCGCGAACCGCCCGCGTTTCCCGGTGTACCTTTTGCGATCCGACTCAGCAGGAGCATTGATTTCTTGAATGAAGACCATTTGTGCTTTCCCAGGCTCACGAAGCGGATCTGCGTTCCGAAACAACTTGACAAAATATTTGAGAGTTATATATTAGCGTGTCCTGTGAAATAAGCGGTTAGAATATTTCATGTTTTGTTCGTGGCCGGCAGTCAGGAACATTCGCGCGACATGGGTCGAGGTCTGGAACGATTCGAGAATCGAATTCTGTCACTCAACGCTGTCCATAATCGGGGGGCTGAGATGGGAACTTCAAGAGGCGGCAAGGTTTTGGGCATTCTGTTTTTGGTGGTCATAGTTGCTGCGACTGGCAGGCTTTTTGCGGGTGTAACCGCCAGCATATCCGGCACCGTGAGCGATGCCAGCGGCGCAGTACTGACGGGCGCCACTGTCACCGCGACCAACGTGGAAACTGGTGTGGCTGTTGTCAAGTCAACTAACGCCCAGGGTTTTTATTCGTTCCAATCGCTTCCCGTCGGCAAGTACACCATCAACGTGAGGCACCCTGGATTCAGGGATTACGAGCAAACCGGGCTGGTGCTGGATGTGAATCAAGCCCTGGTGGTGGACGTAAGAGTGCAGGTCGGGAAGGAATCGGAGTCAGTCGAGGTTTCCGGAACCGCGTTGCACGTGGACACTGCGACCACTCAGATGGGCGAGGTGATCACCGACAAGGAAATGGCCGATGTGCCGCTCGTGACCCGGAGTTATACGGATCTGCTTTCGCTGCAGCCCGGCGTTGTGTCTTCTCCGTCGGGAATGACCGGCGCCTATGCAGGATCCTTCATATCCGCCGGTTTTGCCGCCCCGCTCGTGTCGGGTAATGAAGACTCCGGCGCGCTCTCGGTGAACGGTATGCGCGAGTCGGAAAACGGCTTCATTCTCAATGGGATTTTGGTTCAGGAAATTGGATTTTCCGGCGCCGGGGCGATTCCGAACCTCGATTCACTCGCTGAATTTCGCATTCTAACCAACAACGCCGACGCCGAATACGGCAACTATTCCGGCGGACAGATTAACGTGGTCACCAAGTCCGGTACCAATGGCTTTCACGGAAGCGCTTTTGAATTCCTCCGCAATACCGACTTCGACGCCGCCAACTACTTCGCTGGAGGAGCGAGAAGCGCCTATCATGAAAACCAGTTCGGCGGCACATTCGGCGGCCCGATCCAGCGCGATAAGATTTTTTTCTTCGCTGACTATCAAGGCAATCGCGTGATTCAAGGTATAACGGAACTGATCAACGGCGCGCCTAGCGCGGCAACGGAGAGTGGGAATTTCTCGGGGCTGGCTAATGCCAGCGCCAACGTTTTTACGACGACCTGCCCCAACAATCAGCCCTCCTGCGCAACTGTGGTGAACGGCAGCGCTTGGGCCAACCAGTTGACAAGTCAGCTCGGCCAGACCGTGAGCAATGGGGAGCCCTATTACTACAACGCGACTACGATTAACCCCGTGTCCTTGGCCCCTTACGGCACCATCTGCACCAGCAGCACTCAGTGTGTTTTCCCGAACGCACAATTATCTTCCGGCGCTTTCAGTCCGATCTCAGCCAAGCTGCTGCAATATGTTTTACCCGCTGGGACGGTGGGAGCGAACGGCACTGGGATCTACGAAAACAGCTCCAACGCGACCAATTTAAGTGACAACAAGTTCAGCGGGCGGCTGGATGCCAATTCCAGTTTCGGATTGCTGAGTGGCTATTACTATTTCGATAGGTTCAATCGGGTCGATCCTTACTGGCCAGGGAACGCGCCTCTGTATCCGGGCTTTGCCGTGGATGGAAAAGGGCAAACTCATGACATCACCCTGGCGGACACTAAAACCTTGGGCGCCGCATCGGTGAATGAATTTCGCCTGGGATATTTCCGCCTTGATACAAAGTTTAACCAGCCCCTGGGAGGAACGAATACCACCTTGGCCGCGCTCGGATTCGCTTCCGGCGCGGGTGGCGCTCCGGGAATCGTGCCGCTGGCGCCAACCTTGGAGGGCGTTCCGGAAATTGACTTCGACAACTTTGTCATCGGAACCCCGAGCCGTCCCAACGGCCTGATCGACAACATTTATCAAGCTCTAGACAGCTACAGCCGAGTCGTGGGCACGCACACGGTCAAGTTCGGAGGCGAGTATCACTACGATCAGCTTGAAGAAGATCTGATCGACAACGTGTCGAATGGTAACTTCTTCTTCGGTACCAATTTCAATGGCGGCGCGAGCGAAACCGGAAGTGACTTTGTAGATTTTCTTCTTGGTGCGCCCAGTTCTTATGTGCAAGGGCAATCGTATCCTTCCTACGGACGCAACTTCTATTTCGGACTCTATGCTCAGGATAGTTGGCGCGCCAAGTCTAATCTCACGATTAACTATGGATTGAGATATGACGTCAGCGCTCCCTGGAGCGAGAAGAACAACCAGATTCAGACCCTGATTCCCGGAGAACAGTCGGTGGTTTTTCCGGGCTCGCCCACTGGTTGGGTATTCCCGGGCGATCCTCATGTTCCCAGTTCGCTGGCGCCGACCCGCTGGAACAACTTTGCTCCACGGCTTGGACTTGCGTATTCGTTTGGCGAGCATGACGGCATGCTTGGCAAAATACTCGGCGCTCCTGGTTCCACGAGTCTGCGTGTGGCTTGGGGAATGTTCTACAGCACGTTCGAAGGGGCCACCGACTTCAACGAGATTGGCGACGCTCCCTTCGGAAACTACACCGGCCAGTTCGCCTCGACGTTCGCTGCGCCCTTCACCAATCGTGCGAGCGGTACGTCAATCACGAATTTCTTTCCTGCGCCGCAACCCCCGCTTCACTTCTCCGCAAAGGATCCAGCATCCGGGCCTCCTTATGACAATCTGAGCGAATTCTTTAATGCCTTTGGGACAATTGGCAGCTCGCCGGCCTTCTATAACAAGAACGAACTTCCCTATGCGGAAGAGTATGAGCTGTCGATCCAGCATCAAGTCACACCATCGGACCTTGTAACCTTGAGCTACGTTGGAACTGAGGGACACCGGCTTCTATCCTCGGAATCAGCGAACCCTGGAAGTCCGGCCCTATGCTTAAGTGTAAGTCAGCCCAGCGAAGTTGCTCCAAACACTCCTACCTGCGGGCCCGGCGGCGAAAATGATATTTACACACGTGCCAATGGTTCGCTGGTAATTGGGACGCGTACTAACTTTCCCGGACTTATAGTACCGGCAAACGGCGGAAGCCTGGCTGGCCAGCCGATTGTTCCCTTCGGCAACGATTCCTATTTCATCACCACAGGCAATTCTGCATACAACTCGGCGCAGATCAATTACCGGCACACCAGTGGCCGGCTCCAGACGCTCATCGGTTATACCTTTAGCCGGGCGTTCGACAATTCTTCCGGCTACGGCGAACAGATGAATCCCATCAACCCCCGCCTTAGTCGCGGACTGTCTGCCTTTGACAGCACGAACAATTTCGTCGCCAGCTACAGCTACACCTTGCCCTTCGACAAGCTGGCCGGCCCGAAGCAGCTCACCCACGGATGGGCAGTAAGTGGCATCACGCGATTCTCCACTGGATTGCCCGTAACCCTGGTCGAAACGGATGATCAGTCGCTGCTCGGAACCGCATTCGGCGGCCCGATCACGCTACCTGTGGATACGCCGAACTTTGTTGGACCGCTCACTATCAGCAACCCGCGAAAAACTCCGGGACAGTTTCAATACTTCAATCCTGGAGCCTTCGAGGACTCTGCCGAGGGACAGGAGGGTGACTCAAGGCGGCGATTCTTCCATGGTCCCGGGATCAATAACTGGGACCTCACTCTTCTAAAGAACACAGAAATTACTGAACGCGTTAACCTGCAATTCCGCGCGGAGTTCTTCAATTTATTCAACCACACTCAATTCTTAGGGCCAACTGGCCTTACCGGCTCAGCCTCATTCGGCGATGTTTCGGCGGCTCAAGCGCCCCGCATTGGTCAGCTTGCTCTGAGAGTTACTTTCTAGAATTCGGTATTTCAGGGTTAAAGAGTATTTATGGCAGCCCAAGGTGTGCTGGCGGCGACTCTTGTAGAACCCGGACGCTACGAGATACGGGAGTATCCGCTTCCCGAGCCGGCTCCGGGGTCGGTGCTGGTAAAGATGGAGCTCTCGGGAATTTGCGGAACCGACAAGCACACCTTTCAGGGTTTTACGACGCAGTACGGAAGCCGCGAGCTGGAGTTTCCGATCATCCAGGGGCACGAAAACGTGGGCACCATCGCGGCCATCGGAGGGAACGGAACCTATACTGACTTTGAGGGCGTTCCGCTGCGCGTGGGCGACCGAGTGGTTGTCGGCGCGAATGTTTGCTGCGGGCGGTGCTATTACTGCCGTCACGATTTTCCTTACTACTGTTGCGAAAACACGACCGATTACGGCAACAATCTGAGCGCCAAAAATCCACCGCACCTTTTCGGAGGATGGTCGCAATACATGTATATCGTCCCCGGAAGCTTCCTGGTGAAAGTGCCAGATGAACTGCCTTCTGAAGTTGCCGTGCTGGCCGAAATCTTTGCCGTGACGGTTGGGCTGGATCGCGCGAAGCAGATGTCAGCTTTTCCCAACGAGTCGTTTCGTTTCGACGATTCAGTGGTAGTGCTGGGTGTGGGTCCGCTCGGGATGTGTTTTCTAATGAAGGCGCGCATGTTGGGGGCGGGAACGATTATTGCGGTGGACCTCTCCGATTACCGCCTCGATTTTGCGAAGAAGTTGGGCGCCGACAGGGTCGTGAATGCCGGAAGCATTTCGAAGCTCGACCGAATAAGAATGATAAAAGATCTAACCGCTGGACGAGGCGCGGACATGGTGATTGAATGTGCCGGAGTGCCGCAAGCGGTTCCCGAAGGTCTTGAAATGCTGCGTGTCGGCGGATTGCTCGTCGAAGCCGGAAACTTTTCCGATTTGGGCGAAGTTTTGTTCAGCCCGCATCGCCATCTGTGCGCCAAGAATGCGCGCATCCTTGGGGTTGGCGGCGAGGAACCGGCTGCATACGGTCCGGGAATGCGACAGATGGCGCGGTATATGAAGCATTATCCAATGCAGGATTTGGTCACTCACCGGTTCGGACTGCACGATGTCGACGCGGCGATGCGAAAGTCAATGGAAGCAGACTCGATGAAAGTCGTTCTTCAACCCTGGAATTAAATGCCCGCATTCGTGCGGATAACTCTTACGTCTTGATAAAGGAAGCGATGATGACGACAACGAATACGCGATTTCAATTTGCTTCGGCGCCCGATAGCTGGGGAGTGTTGGATTATCCCGGACCTTCGTGGAATCAATCCTACGAAAAAATGTTGGACGAGATGGTTGAAGCCGGCTACACCGGTTCGGAGCTTGGCCCCTACGGCTTCTTTCCAACCGATGCAGCAGTCCTTCAGCCACAACTCGAAAAGCGTAAACTGAAGCTTCTCGCGTCTTTCGTTCCAGTAAAGATGACCGATCCGGATGCGAGCCAAGCCGTGATGGGGCGCATTCGCAAGGTGGGCGGTTTGCTTGCGGCTCTCAAAGCTCCCTTTCTGGTGATCGCCGACGATCAATCGCCGGAGCGAAACGCGTATTCCGGACGAGTCTATGACAAAGGTTGTCCGACGCTCAGCGCAGAGCAGTGGAAACACATCGGAAGAATGGTGGCCGATGCGGAAAAAGTCGCCAACGAATTCCGACTCGATCTGGTCTTTCATCCACATGTCGCTACCTATGTGGAGACGCCGGAAGAGTGTGAACTGTTCTATGACGCAACGTCGCATACCAACGTCGGCCTATGCCTGGATACGGGCCATTGCGTTTACGGGCACGGCGACTCCGTGACCGAGGCGAAAAAATACAAGAGCAAGTTGCGCTTCGTTCACATCAAGGATTGCGACGTCAAAGTTCTGAAGCAGGCCCGCGAAAACAAATGGACCTTTGAAGAAGCCATCGAGCACAAAGTGTTCACCATCATCGGCCAGGGAGATATCGATTTTCCGGCCTTCTTTTGCACTCTGGTCGAGAATAATTATTCCGGCTGGTCAGTCGTGGAACAGGATGTGAAGTTCGGCGCCACGCCGGTTCCTCCCGCGCAAAGTATTGCAGCCAGCCTGAAGTATCTGCGCGAGGTTGTAACAAATCTCGGCGTCACCGCGGGCGCACCTTAACAGGAAATTCCCCGAGGAAATGGTCTAATGCGCAAGCTAGGTGTGGGCGTGGTGGGAGTGGGAGAGATGGGGAGGCGCCACGCGGAGAACCTTCGCCGGAACGTGCCCGAGGCTCGACTGATTGCGGTCGCCGATGTCTCCCAAGACCGTGCGCGCCAGACCGCTCTGGAGTTGGAGATCGAGCATGGGTACAGCAGTTTGGGAGCGATGCTCGATAACGAAGAAATAGAAGCGGTGGTGATCGCCACGCCCGACAAGTTTCACGCGCAAGCGGTGGAACTCGCAGCCGGCGCCGGCAAGGACATTCTCTGCGAGAAACCGCTGGCGTTGAACCTGGCCGACGCGCGGGCCGCGATTGCCGCCGTCTCGAAAGCAGGCCGCCGTCTGCAAGTTGGTTTCATGCGGCGCTACGACCCCGCTTACGCTGCGGCGAAGCAGCGCATAGAGACCGGCGAGATCGGAACTCCGGTGATCTTCAAATCGGTTGGCCGCGATAGGGATCAGCCCCCGCTCGCAGCCTACGAATCCGGCGTTAACGGCATGATTTTTTATACCAACACGATTCACGATTTCGATCTTGCGCGATGGCTCATGCAGGACGAAGTCACCCAGGTTCATGCCTACACCACCAGCGTAATCCGTCCCGAGGTTGCCAGGTACGGCGACGTGGTGGCGAGCGTGGTGAATCTGCAATATCACCGGGGCGCGATTGGAAACATCGAGTCTTATGCGCAGGCGGTGTACGGATACGACGTCCGCACAGAGATTGTGGGGTCGAAGGGATCGATCCTGGTTGGTAGTCTCGACCGGATGCCGGCAGTATTCCTGACGTCTCGGGGCGGCGAACAAATGCTTGCCGATCATTTTCTGTCGCGCTTTGCGGATGCTTACCTGAGCGAAATGAAAGATTTTGTGCATAACATCCTGAACGACAACGCGCCAAGGATTTCCGGTGACGACGGTTTGAAGGCTCTGGCAATCGCGGTAGCCGCCGAAAACTCTCATCAGGAATCCAGGCCAGTCACAATTCGCTTGGACGGGACAGTTTCGTGATGGCGCGGAAGTTAGACGGCCCGCGAGAGGACTAAGTATGACAGTTGCAGAACTCACCGCTTATAAGAGTCCGTTGCACAAAATGACGCAGACCACGCCCACGTGCCTGTGGAACGACTCGGCGTCGCTTCAGGAACTGAGGTACTCGATCGAGCACGGCGCCGTGGGAGCGACCTGTAATCCGGTCATCGTGCTCGGTGTAATCAAGAAAGAGCTGAAGGTTTGGAAAGAGCGCATCAGTACGCTGGCAAGAGAGCTGCCCACCGCAACCGAAGACGAGATCGCGTGGCGGTTAGTTCGTGAAGTTTCCGTTCAGGCTGCTCGCCTTTTAGAACCGGCTTTTAGAGACCACAAAGGAAAGAATGGCAGGCTCTCCATTCAGACCGATCCCCGGTTGTTCCGGGATTCGCATGCGATGTTTGAGCAGGCGCTGGAATTCAACGAGCTCGCGCCCAATATGATCGTAAAACTTCCGGCGACCTCTGCTGGAATACCGGCCATCGAAGAAGCCACGTACCGTGGCGTGAGCATCAACGCGACTGTCAGCTTTACTCTGCCCCAGGCTGTAGCCGTCGCCGAGGCCATCGAGCGCGGTTTGAAGCGCAGGGAGTCGGACGGCCTGGAAACCGCGAGCATGGGTCCGGTATGCACGATTATGGCCGGCCGGCTTGACGACTGGCTCAAGGTCCTGCTGGAAAAAGAAAACATCACCATCGACCCCGGCTATCTGGAGTGGGCCGGGGTTGCGGTGTTGAAGAAGGCTTATCGGCTGTATCGCGAGCGTGGATACCGCACGCGCCTGCTCTCGGCTGCTTTTCGCAATCACATGCACTGGAGCGAGTTCATCGGAGGTGATTTGGTTATTTCTCCTCCTTATGCTTGGCAGGTGCGCTTCAACGCGAGCGATGTCGCGGTCCGCTCCCGGATCGATGACCCAGTTTCCGAAGCGATCGACTCGGAGCTCTCAAGAAAATTCGCGGACTTCCGCCGCGCCAGTACTGAGCAAGGTTTATCGGTACAAGAGTTTGATTCCTTCGGACCCACGCGTCGCACTCTTCGCCAGTTTGTTTCCGCTTGCCATGAGTTGGACGGTGTGGTGCGCGACGTTCTGATTCCGGATCCAGACGTGGCTTAGCCGCTTGAGAAGGTTTCGTTAGCTCATCGAGTAACAAGCGCGTCGGTACTACACTAAGTTTACAACTTCGATATCTTACCGGAGGCTCGTACGTGGGAAAACTAGCAATTACAGGTGGCGAACCGCTGCGCAAGACACCCTTTACGCAGTGGCCGATGTCGACGAAGGAAGAAGCGGCTGCGCTCGAAGACGTGCTCACCAGTTCTAAGTGGGGAGGCCAGCCGTTCCCCGGCAAGCACGCGGAATTATTCGCCAAGAAATTTGCCGAGGTCCACACTGCAAAGTATGCCCAGTGCGTGAGCACTGGGACCGTCGCGATTCAAGCTGCCTTAAAGGCGATCAACATCCGTCCCGGCGACGAGGTAATTGTGCCCGCATACACCTGGGAAGGGACCGTCGGTCCGGTGCTCCTGCTCAATGCGGTTCCGGTGTTTGTCGATGTGGACCCGGAGACGTATTGTCTGGACGCGAAGCTCATCGAGGCGGCAATCACTCCCAAAACCAAGGCCATCCTTCCCGTTCATTTGGGAATGCGCTTTGCCGATATGGATGAAATCCTGCGCATCGCGGCCAAGCACAATCTAAAGGTCATTGAAGATTGTGCCCACGCTCATGGAGGAATGTGGAAGGGCAAAGGCGCAGGTTCCATGGGAGATCTCGGAGCTTTCAGTTTTCAATCGAGCAAGCTGATCACGTCGGGAGAAGGCGGAGCGGTGATCACTAATAATCTTGAGTATATGGAGTTAGTGCAAAGTTACATCAACGCCGGCCGCGCCAGCCTTACCGACCAATACCATCATCGCATCATCGGATTCAACTACAGGTTGGGTGAATTCCAGGCTGCGGTTTTGGGTCCGCAACTTGATCGGCTACCCAAGCAGGCCGCACTGCGCGAACAGAACATGAAGCATCTTGAAACTCGTTTGCAGAACCCGCCAGGCATTGGCCTGCTTAAGCCCGAACCTCGCATTACTCGTCTCGCTCCCTACGGATATGTGTTCAAGTATTTCTCGAGCCAGGTGAAGGACATCCCGCGTGCGGCGTTTGTCGCTGCGCTTCAACTCGAGGGCATTCCGTGCGATGGCCTTTTCTATGAACCGGTCTACAAGAGTTCGCTATTTCCGCTCGAGTCGGCGGACTTTCCGGCGCTCACATGGGGCCGCGATAAGGCCCTCGATCTGCGGAGCATGTATTCCTGCCCCGAATCGGACCGCGCGGCCTATCAAGAAGCTGTCTGGCTTCCGCATCAGCATTTCCTGGGCGGCACCGCCGACGTCGACACCATCGCGGATGGAATCCTGAAGGTGCTCAGCAATGTGGAAGAACTTCGTGGGTTAGATCACAAAGCTATACGCAACCAAAGATTAGGCCGGGCCGACCGGGAAAGTTAAGCAGGAACTCGGTGTCGCTGCCGAGACTAGGATCCCATGCTTATGCCGAAGAAATCCGTAATAGGTGAGACCGGGTTTGCAGTCATCGGTCTCGGCAGCATCGCGCAGAGTTCTGTTCTTTCCGCGTTCGCAAGATGTAAACACGCGAAACTTGTAGCAGTGGTGGGAAGACAGTCCAAAGAAACATCGCGATTAGCTCGCAAATTCAAAGCGGTCTCGCAATATCACAGCGATAACTTCGCCGAGTGCCTGGCGAATCCCGAGGTCTCTGCAGTTTACATCGCCACTCCGCAAGGTGAGCATTCTCGCTTGACCATCCAGGCGGCGGAAGCCGGCAAGCACGTTCTCTGCGAGAAGCCTCTCGCAGCCACGCGGGAGCAATCCGCAATCATGGTAGAGGCTTGCCGCCGTAGTGGTGTGCTGCTTATGACGGCATACCGGAAGTACTACGAAGCAAGCACCCTCTATCTAAAACGACTCATTCAGAGCGGCGAACTCGGCCGTATCGACGTCATCCACACCGCATTCAGCGAGCTGTATTCACCCGGAAAATCGTTGCCTTGGTTGTTGAATGCGAAAATGGCGGGAGGCGGTCCGCTCATGGATTTGGGTGTGTATTGTGTGAACACCACTCGTTGGCTTGTGGACGAAGACCCTGCCGAAGTAAACGCTGAGTCTTGGGTGAACGATCGCGCAAGGTTCCGCGAAGTGGAGGAGGGTATTTCATTCCGCTCGCGATTCCCCAGCGGACTGGTGGTTCATGGAAGTTCGACCTATGGCGCGGCGCCGTCATCCTTCTTATATGTTCAAGGAACGGCCGGCTGGGCATCCTTATCCCCAGCTTTTCCCTTCGACGAGGAGCGGAAACTCACAGGTAAGATCGGGAAACGCCACATCGAGCGAAGCTTCGGAGTGGTCGATGAATTTGCGCCGGAGATCGATGCTTTTGCCAGCGCTATTCAAAAACATGGTAGCGTTGAACCGGACGGCGTTCAAGGCAACAGGGATATGATCATCATCGAGGCGATTTATAAGTCGGCACGAGAGAAGAAGACTGTTGCCATCTCCTATTGAACGCCAAGAGAGCGGCAGCTGAATAGAGGTTCGCTTCAAGAGTTTCCAACGTATGTCATCCTCGAAGAACGGTAACCGCACAAAGCCTTCCAAGTCAGCGAGCATCTATGACGTTGCGCGCGAGGCTTCCGTTTCCGTCTTTACTGTTTCCGCGGTCATCAACGGTAAGGAACACGTGGGCAAAAAGCTTCGCGAGCGCGTGGAAGCTGCCATCAGCAAACTCAACTACCGTCCCAACCTTATCGCCCGAAGTTTGGCCAAACAGCGAACGCATACCATCGGAATGATTGTGCCCGACATTGCGAACCCATTTTTCCCCATGGTGGTTCGTGGCGCCGAGGATGCCGCTCAGAAGCACGGATATAACTTGCTGCTTTGCAATAGCGACGATAGCCTGGCCAAGGAGGAGGCTTCGGTCGAATTATTGCTTTCAAAACGAGTGGATGGAATTCTGCTTACAAAAGCGGGCGAGGACTTTCGGCCTTCGTTGCGGCAGATGATCGAGGAAGTGGGCATTCCGTTCGTCCTGGTCATGCGCACCTATCCAAGACTGACCAAGGATGCCGTGATCACGGATGATTATCGAGGCGCTTATGATGCGGTCTTGCATTTGGCACGCGCAGGAAGGCGGCGCATCGGTTTGATCAGCGGCCCTTTGAAGGTTAGCAATGCGCTGGCGCGTTGGGAAGGCTTTCGCGATGCATTGAAGGCCGAGGGTCTTCCTTACAGTAGTGCGTTGGTCGTCGAGGGTGATTACCGGATCGAGTCGGGATTTCGCGCTGGACACGCGCTCCTCTCCCACCACCCGGACGGGATCTATGTGGCGAATCACTTGATGACCGTGGGATTACTGAAGGCAACGGAGGAGATTGGCTTGCGTTGCCCCGAAGATTTTGGATTGGTCAGCTTCGACGACTATCCTTGGCTGGACGTTTTCTATCCCCGCTTGACCACAGTCGAGTTACCGAAGCACCAACTGGGAAGTGAGGCGGCTGAATTGCTCATTCGCCGAATTGCAGGAGACCGTAGCCCCCCAGTCGTGAAAAAATTACCGACGGAACTTCGCATCCGCGATTCTTGCGGCTTTGCACTCAGCATATTGCGCCGTCGGCCTAAAAAAGAAACACGTCCACGTAATCCAAGATCCGCGCCGAACGAGTCGTCAAAAGGCGTGTGACGCCGTGGTCCGAGTAGTTTGATGCCGCCGGGCCTATGTCTCGCTGAAGTCGATCAGTTGAGGACGAACGGTAAACCCGCGCGTCTTGTATGCGCCGTAGAGAACTCCAATCACAAGCCACGCGGCTCCCGCGTACTTTGTCCAGGATTGCAGGCTGACCAACAAAAGGAGACAGAAGGCAATGCCAAACCCTGGAACGAACGCATCCAGAAAAAACCTGCGCGTCAAAAGCGCCTGCGGCGCAAACCAAAAATGCATCAAAGCCGCCAGATTAACGCCCATGAAAGCCAGGAGCGCGCCAAACGTTACGATCTCCGCAGCGTGCTCCCATGGGATTGTGATTACGCAAATATAAGCGACAACGCCTACGATCCACACGTTGTAGACAGGATTGCTCTTCTTGGAACTGAGATAGCCGAATATCTTCTTCGGCAACACGTCATCGCGTCCCATGCTGTAGAGAAGCCGTGACGCTCCAACGTGACCCGCCAAGCCACAGGCAATGCTGGAAATCAAGAGCATCACTCCATAAGCTGCAAATAAGAACGGTCCGCTGGCGAGGCGGGCGACATCCATAAAAGCCGTCTCTGGATTTTGCAGCGTAGTGTAATCGGGCCAGACGCGCTGCGCCATGTAAACCTGCAATCCGCTGAAGAGTCCGGTGAACACTACCACCAGAACCGAAGCTAGCAGCACATTCTTCTTGGGATTCTCCACTTCTTCCGCGAGAATGGAGACGCCATCGAAACCGATGAAAACCAGCGCCGCCAGCGAGGTTCCCGCAGCTAATCCTCTTATGTTAAAAGTGGCAGGGTTATAAACGGGCTGCAATGAGATGAGCCCCACAAAGCGATGGTGAAGTACAACGTAGCGGAAAGCTTCCACAAGAAAAACGGTGGTGACCAGCAACATAAAGCCCAGCAGTACCTCGTTCGTGCGCGCGGTAAACTTGATCCCCTGCACGGTCATGATCGTAATCAATCCCACGGTGAGTGCCGCTAAAACCGCGAAAGGGACGCGAGGCGTCATTCTTTGAAAGGCGAGCACGGCATACAATGCGTTCTGCACCGGCTGGAATAAGTATTCCAGGAACATCGCCCAACCCACCACGAATCCCACATGCGAGTTCAGTTCCCGGCTGATGTAGGTGTAGACCGATCCTGAGGAGGGATATACGCTCGCCATGCGCCCAAAGCTGATTGCCGTCACCGACATGGCAACCATCGCCAGCAGCAGGGTTGCAACCGTATGCCCGTGCGAAAGGACTTGACCCTCTCCAAATAACGGTACCGCAGCGATGGGTGAAGTGAGAATGATGCCGTAGTAAATCAAATCCCACAAACTCAAAACGCGCTTCAGATGCGGCTGCGCGGAGGTGGATGGTTGGACTGCACCGCTCGATGTCGCCACCCTAGCCCCCAAGTCCGCAGATTTGATACTTCAAATCGCTATTTGAAAATTCCTAAACATCGCTCAGAAAAACATGCGTTCCTTCTTGCGTGCTTCGTCATAATTCTTGCGAGCGGCCCTAACAGCCTCGCGCTCTGAGACTTCTGCAATCGGCACGTCCCACCAGCTTTCATAGCCCGGCACCCTTTGATCGTAAGACGTCGGAACCACGACCACAGCCGTACGATCCTGTCTTCTTCCGGCGATTAACGCGGCCTTCAGTTCCTGGGCAGTGTTCGCGGTAGCAGTCCACGCGCCCAGGCTGGCCGCGTTCGCGGCGAAATCCACGGGCAAAACTTCGCCGTCGTACTTCTCGCCGCGGCGATACCGATAATTGGTGCCCATCCCCTCGTTCCCGCAAGCGCGGCTTAACCCACCGATGCTCGAAAACCCGTGATTATCCAACAGTACGATGTTGAGCTTATAGCCTTCCTGCAAGGATGTCACAATTTCCTGCGCCATCATCAGGTAAGAGCCGTCCCCAACCAAAACGTACACTTCTCGCTGCGGGTCTGCCATCTTCGCGCCGAGGCCTCCCGCGATCTCGTATCCCATGCAGGAATTGCCATACTCCATGTGATAGCCGCCGGGCTGCCGGGTTCGCCACAGTTTGTGCAAGTCCCCTGGCAAACTCCCAGCGGCGCAGACTACAACGTCCGAAGCATCGGTGAAATTGTTCAGAACTCCGATTACTTCTCCCTGAGTGATCGGCGGATCGATCGACAAGCTGTAGATGCGATCCACGTCCGTTTCCCACTGCGAACGTAACTCTTGCGTTCTCTCGCGGTATATTTTCTCGACTTCGCAATCGAGAAGAGTCGAATGTAACTCATCGATTGTGACCCGTGCATCGCCGGTCAGCGGCAGAGCCGCATGCTTGTAGGCGTCGAACTCCGCGACGTTGATGTTGATGAAGCGTACGGCGGAATTCTGAAAGGCCGTCTTGGAAGCGCTGGTGAAGTCGCTGTAGCGAGTGCCGATTCCAATGATCAGATCCGCTTCCCGGGCCAGAATGTTGGCGCCGGGCGTACCGGCTACGCCGACCGCACCCAGTTGCTGCGGATGATCAAAAGGCAATGAACCCTTTCCAGCTTGAGTTTCGCACACTGGAATGCCGGTGGTCTCGGCGAATTTCGATAGGGCCGCGGATGCTTCGGAATAAAGCGCGCCACCGCCGGCCACAATCAAAGGCTGCTTCGACGCCCGAATCCATTTGGCGGCTTCGCTCAGAAGATTTCGATCGCTGCGGGTGCGAGGTATCACCCAAACTCTCTCGCGAAAGAACTCCTCGGGGTAATCGAACGCTTCCGCCTGTACATCCTGCGGAAAGGCCACTGTGACTGCGCCTGTTTCCGCGGGAGAGATCAACACACGCATTGCCTCGGGAAGGGAAGTCAGAATCTGTTCCGGGCGCTGAATCCGGTCCCAATAGCGCGAGACTGGCTTGAAGCAATCGTTGGCGGAAATATCCTGGGTTGCCGCAGATTCCAACTGCTGCAAGACCGGGGCGACGTTGCGCCGCGCAAAAATGTCAGCGGGCAACAGAAGCACAGGCAGCCGGTTTATAGTAGCGACGGCGGCGCCGGTAATCATGTTGGTTGCGCCGGGACCAATCGAGGTCGTGCAGGCAAGGGTGCGCAGACGATTGGCCATTTTGGCGAAGGCGGTGGCCGTATGCACCATGGCCTGCTCGTTGCGGAACAGATAGTAAGGCAGTCCGGGGTCCTGCTCAAGCGCTTGTCCGATGCCGGCAATATTGCCGTGGCCAAAGATTCCGAGACATCCTTCAAAGAGCCGTCTCTGCTCGCCATCGCGCTCGGTGAATTGATTCTTG
>PLIO01000118.1 GCA_003140075.1 Acidobacteriaceae bacterium
ATTATCTTGGAGCATTTACATTGACAGGCCTGTGCTGGTCGAGTCCCGGCGGGAAGCTTTACACTAAATGTGTGCAGATTGCGCTTGGGCAAATCAATCCTACGGTCGGAGATTTCTCCGGCAATCGGAATAAGATCGTCGAGTTTTCGCGGCGCGCGCGGGCGAGCGGCGCGGGGATGATTTTGTTTCCGGAGTTGTCGGTCTGCGGATATCCGCCGCGGGACCTGGTGGAGCGGGCATGGTTTGTGGCGCGAAATCGCGAAACGGTCGAGCAGATTGCGGCTGAGACGCGCGGCATCGCCGTGATCTGCGGTTTAGTCACGCCCGCGCATTCCGAGACCGGCAAATCGGTGATGAATTCCGCCGCGCTGCTGCAGGATGGGAAAATCGCGTTCCTGCAATCGAAGATGTTGTTGCCCACCTACGACGTTTTCGATGAGATGCGCAACTTCGCTCCGGCCAAGAGCCAGGAACTGTTTCCTTTCTGCGGCAATCGCATGGCGCTTACCATTTGCGAAGATGCGTGGAACGACAAGCTGTTCTGGCCCAAGCGGCTGTACACGGTCGACCCGATTGAGGCGCTGGTGCGGGCGGGCGGAAACTTTGTTCTGAACATCTCCTCATCGCCGTTCTGGATTGGCAAGCGCGAACTGCGCCGCGACATGCTGGCGGCTATCGCGCGCCATCACAAGGTCCCGGTTGCGTTGGTGAATCAGGTGGGAGGCAATGACAGCTTGATCTTCGACGGATCGAGCCTGGTGCTTAATCCGCAAGGCGAGGTTATCGCGCAGGGACGGTCGTTCGAGGAAGACCTGATTTATTTCGATTCGAAAACTCTCACCGGTGACTTGCACGAGCAGATCGAAGGGGAAGTAGCGAGCGTGTACGCCGCGCTGGTGCTGGGAACGCGCGACTACATGCGCAAGTGCGGATTTCAAAAGGCGATCATCGGACTGAGCGGTGGGATTGATTCAGCGCTTACCGCGGTGATTGCCGCCGATGCGGTTGGGCCGGAGAATGTGATTGGCGTGGGGATGCCGGGTCCGTACTCTTCACCGGGGTCGATCGACGATGCGCGTGAGCTGGCGAAAAATCTGGGCATCCGCTTTGAATTGCTCTCGATCAACCGGGTTTACGAGGCGTACCGGGAAACGTTGCGTGAGGTTTTTGCGGGGCGGAAGGAAGACGTGACCGAGGAGAATATTCAGTCGCGTGCCCGGGGCACGCTGCTGATGGCGCTCTCCAACAAGTTCGGAGCGATCGTGCTTTCCACAGGCAACAAAAGCGAACTGGGCGTGGGCTACTGTACACTTTACGGGGACATGGTGGGCGGACTGGCGGTGATTTCGGATGTGCCGAAGACGCTGGTTTACCGGCTGAGCCGGTATGCGAATTCACGGCGCCCGGTGATTCCGCTGGCCACTCTGGAGAAGCCGCCATCGGCGGAGTTGCGGCCCGACCAGAAGGACAGCGACTCGCTGCCGCCTTACGAGATTCTGGATGCGGTGCTCGAAGATTATGTGGAAGACGCGCACTCGGCCGAGCGCATCGCCGCCGACCGTGGCTTTGACATGGAAGTGGTGCGGCGCGTGATTCGAATGGTGGACGGGGCTGAATACAAGCGCCAGCAGGCGGCTCCGGGCATTAAGATTTCTCCCAAGGCCTTTGGCTACGGGCGGCGTATTCCTATCGCCGCGAAGAATGAGGTTTGAAGGGACCGGTCAGGGCGAGGGACGTCCCTCAAGGGCTAAAACCCAGTGTTTCTGTGGTTCATAGCGGCCCGGCTGGCGCCGGGCCCTTTCAAAGAACGACTTGGGTGCGCGCTCTAGTGGCATCGCACCGTTCCTCCTGATTGATGACGATTTTGAATCGAAAGGAAACCATGCGCAGTTCTATCAAATTGATTCTCATTTTCTTGCTGACTTGTGTTTTGGCGGCGGCTCAGTTGACCGTCGAGAAGCCGGCGGGTAAGCCAGTCTCCGGTGTGGACGTTGTTCTTCCGTCGGAGACTACGGTGGATTCTTTTATGCAGCAGACTTTCGGCTATGAGTCGCAGGTGAGCTGGAAAATTTCCAGCATCAAGCCGGCGCCGGTGCCGGGACTGGCGCAGGTTGACGTTATTCTAGCCAGCCCGCAGGGCCAGCAGATCAGCCGGTTTTACGTTACCGCGGATGGCGAGCACGCGGTGATTGGAGACATTATTCCGTTCGGCGCCAGGCCGTTCGATCCGGTGAAGAAAATACTGGAGAAGGGAATTACCGGGCCGTCGCGCGGACCGAAAGATGCGGCGGTCACGATTGTCGAGTTCGGCGATCTGCAGTGCCCGGCTTGCAAGGCGGCGCAGCCGGCGATCGAGGCGCTGGTCGCGGCTGAACCCAAGGCGCGCTTTGTCTTCCAGAATTTTCCTTTGGAGATGCATAACTGGGCGGCGAAAGGCGCGGCTTACGCGGATTGCGTGGGGATCGCATCGAATGAAGCGTTCTGGAAGTTCGTCGCCAAGACCTACGAAACTCAGGCCGACATCACCGCGGAAAATGCCGACGAAAAGCTGACCGCGCTGGCGGACGGGGCAGGAGTGAAAGGTGCAGACATTGCGGCGTGCGCCAACACTCCTGTAACCAAGGCTCATGTGGATGCTTCGCTGGCGCTGGGCAAGGAAGTGAATGTGACGGGCACGCCTACATTGTTCATCAACGGGCGGAGCGTGGGGAATATCAGCCAGGTTCCGACCGAGTCGCTGAAGGGGCTGGTGGATTTTGCCGCGAAGGACGCGAAGTAAGGGCGGGCTTCGGCTTTTGCGGCGCGACTGAAGTCGCGCCCTTTCAAACCTCCGCGAATTGAGTTTTTCCGCCGCCTTATCGTCGGGCCCTTCCCGAGCTCTTTTCCGGCTGCCGAGCCGAGGGCGAGGCCCCTTCGACAAGCTCAGGGCACGCCCTCTGGATAGCCGGCAAGATGCCAGCGCTACGTTTGCCAGTTACGGAACCAGGGTGAAGGCGAGCACTTCTACGTTCTGATTGTTGGGCAGTGTGACGCTCTGCACGGTCTTGGTGCTGTCGATAGCGAACGAGTAGCCGTAGAGATAAGTTGATTCGGCGATCCTGCCCCCGTTCAGTACATTATCTGCATAAGCCATGGTGAAAGCCTTCGACTCGCCGAGATTGTTTTGCGGGTTCTGCCAGTCGCTGAGGCTTTGCGTAATCGTGGTTGTGCTTCCGTCGGTATAAGTAATGGTGATGGTCTGCGAAGCCTGCTCGCCATTGACCGCCGTTCCCAGCATGCGCAAAGACGAGAACTGGCCCGGGGGCAGTGGAATGGTCTGGCCGACGCTGCTGATGACGCTGGGTGCGAAAGACTGAATGTTCAGCGAAAACGGAACACCATCCCAGACCTGCGGCCAACTGAAGAGCAGATTGGCTGAATAGGCGTGTCCAAGCATGTCGAGTCCGCGGGTGAGGTTGCTGGTGTCCTCGCCGTCCAGGAAAATTCCCATGCGGTTGAATGCGGACGACAGGGTTACCTCGGTTGGCCCCGACCCGGTCACCGTCAAGGGAATGGTGGCGTTGTTGAGGAGCAGGCTGTAGGCCGGGCTCCAATAACCGGCGGACAGGGTGAGTGGAAAGGTTCCGGTAGTTGCCGCTATGCTCGCGGCTAGCTTCAGGGTCGTGGTGACACTGCCGTTGCGAGGAAGATTGAGCGAATTCGAAGGACTGAACTCGGACACCACGCCATCCGGCAGGTTGAGGACGCTTAGGCCGACTGACCCACCGAAACCATT
The DNA here is from genome assembly GCA_003140075.1 of Acidobacteriaceae bacterium. Classification (GTDB taxonomy): domain Bacteria; phylum Acidobacteriota; class Terriglobia; order Terriglobales; family Acidobacteriaceae; genus Sulfotelmatobacter. The sequence goes on from PLIO01000118.1 coordinate 3,776, forward strand.
TTGGCTGGTGATCGTGATGGCAGTGCTGGTCTTGCCCCCCTGGGTAATGGTCATAGGCGAGGCTTGGATTGTGAAGCCGCCGGGAGTCACGGTCAGTGCTAAGCCGGCGATGCTCTCGTTGAATGAACCGGAGGTTGCGGTCAAGGTTATAAATGCGGTCCCGATGGTTGCGGTGGGGGAAGCGGTTAGATTGACCGTCGAGGTGCCGTAGCCGATCGCGGGAATCATGGGGTTGGGGGAAACCGTGGCCGTGACGCCATTCGGCAGACCGGTAACGGCGACAGTGACTGGAGAGGTAAAACTTGCGGCGCCGGAAGCGAAGATAGAAATGGATGCGGTACCGCCTGGGTTCAGGATCACGTCAGCGTCGGCTGCTAACAATATAAAGAGCAGGGGAGTGACCGTGAGGTCAACTTTCGCGGTCGCGACCTGGTAGCCGGAAGTTCCGGTCACAATGACCGGGAATGCGCCGTAGGGTGCGGGCCAGGTAACTTCGGAGAGTGCGAGTGATGAGGTGACGCTGCCGTCCGCTGCGGGAGTGACGGGGTTGGGTGAGAACACTGCCGTTACGCCGGCGGGCATGCCGGTGGCGCTGAGCGTGACGGGAGAACTGAAACCGTCTTGGCTCGCGATGGTGAGGGTCACGTAGCTGCTGCTATCTCCGTCGATTTGTCCGACGGTGACAGAAGTGGGCGAGGCAGTAACGGCGAAGTCGTCCGAGGCGGCGTTGATCACTAGCGGTACGTTGGCGGTCTGCGTGAGGCTGCCGATGGCTCCGGTGATGGTTAGAGTATAAGTGCCGGTTGCGGTCGTGCCTGCGGTTGAGATGGTTAGCGTGGACGTGCCCGATGCGCTCAGCGATGGGGGATTGAACGTTCCCGTGGCGCCCGAGGGCAATCCTGCGATAGCCAGATCTACAGTGCCGGTGAATCCTGTCTTCATTGTGACCGTCGTTTTATAGCTGACGCTTCTGCCTGCCGTGACTGTCTCTGCGGTTGGGGATACGGAGAGCGCGAAGTCGATCGAGAGAGCGACGGTAGTAGTTGCTGTCATGCTGCCGGAAGTGCCGGTGATGGTCACGATCGCGTTTCCGCTAGTGACGGAACTGCTGGCCGTGAGCGTGAGTTTGCTGGTTCCACTTCCGCTTATGCTGGGTGGGTTGAAGGATGCGGTCACGCCGCTGGGCAGGCCGGACGCGGCAAGAGTGACGCTGCCAGCGAATCCGTTGGCGGAGCTCAACGCGATGGTGCTGACGCCGCCGACACTTTGGACGATGGTGAGGCTACTGGGCGAGGCCGAGAGCGCAAAGATTGGGGCGGGCAGGGCATTGATGAGGTTCTGCCCGTTCGGGCTGCCCCAACCGGTGACCAGATCATAGCCGGGAACGGCGTTGTAGCCGCCGGTGACTCCAGCGGTGACGTCGTTGTTGCCGCTGGTGATGTCGTGGAGGTCGCTCGCGTAGGTGGAACTCAGGCCGATGGCGTAGAGGGCGGGATTGATGAAGCCCATCGGCGACTGGCCAGCGGAAACGACCTGCTCATTGACCAGCGCGAGAAAGCCCGCCCAGCGCGGGGCTGCGAAGCTGGTGCCACCCCATCCTCCGTCGCAGACGCCGAGATCGCAGAGGTAATTGTCGGTATTGGCTTCTGCCGCCACGTCGGGCACATTTCGGATGGTGGTGGAAGCCGCGTTGGATGAATTGGCCACGCCTGCCTGCCACTTGGGAAGAACGATGGAATCGGGAGAAATGCCGCCGCCGCTGGCGTTGTAGCCTTCATTATCCGCAACGCTATTCCACGCCGTCTCCGATTCCCAGGGACCGCCCGCGCCGTTCGTAGTCAAGTCAGTTCCGCCAACCGCTGTGATGTAGGCGTCTTCCGCCGGAAAGTAGTAAGGAAGAGAAAAGTTCTCGTAGGCTCCGTAGTCGCCGGCAGCGACAAAAAGATTCTGGCCCTGCGCGGCAAACTCCTGGAAGATGGGATCGTCCGACGATGCGTCTTCCGGCTCCCAAAGCCACGAGCAGCTGATCTGCTTGGCGATATTATCAGTGGCCATCTGGTTGAAAATGTCGACATCATTCACCGGAGGCGCGATGTAGACGCGGACCTGGCTTAAGCCGGGGGCCATGGAAATTGCCTGCACGATGTCGGCTACTTCTTCGGCGTCGTCGCCGTTTGGCGCGAGAGTCGCACCGTCGAGCAGCACGTTGTTGATGGGGACGCTGTAGGACTGTCCGGCATTGCTGAAGGTCAAATTAACATCGCTGAGGTTGTAGCCGCCAAACTCAAGCAGGCCGACGGCCTGGCCCGCGCCAGTGAGCGCAGTGCCACCGTAGTACGCTGCCCGCATGTCGCTGCCAAGGTAGGAGCCACCGGGACCCGAGCCGGTACTGGTATGAGCGGTTGGGCCGGTTGGAGCTTTCACTACCATGGGGCGCGGCAAGGAGAAATTATTCAGGCCTGCGATGTGCGCGACCGGCGTGCTGAGATCGAGTGAGGGCTCACGATCCGGAGAATAGAAAGTGCGGTTTTCCGTGGGATGCTTGTAAACAGTCATCGTCACGTGGAAAGCCTTTTCGATTTGCGCGACCGAGCCGGTGATATCGACCAGCATGCGATTCGCGGGCGTGGCGGTCAGGGTAAAGCCATTGGCTCTCGCGAAACCGACTACCGCCTGGTAATCCTGCGCGCTGGGGCCGAACTGCTCGGTGAATTCTGCCACGGTGAGAAAACGGTGGTAGCTGGAAGTCGAGGAGTCGTAGATCCGCGCCAACGTGCCGGTAAGTTCGCTTTGGTTGCGCAACGGCAGCATGATGGCGAGGCTCATGCGCTGCGTAGGAGGAAGCAATCCCACGGGTGCGGCCTGTCCGCTGGCGACTACGGGACGGACGTGACCGTGCAATAGCTGGCGGGATTGGTGGGCCTGCGCGGAAGCGGTGCCTAACGAGAGCGCGGCCAACAGACACACAAACAGCGGTTTGTTGTTCACCTATCCTCCATCGCCTGGGCTTTCGGTCTGACTTCAGTCACAGGAGTTCAACCGCTGGGTTCTTGCAGAACCAGCTCTTGACTCAGCGTGGTGCAGTCTGCCATCAGGGAGAACAGGACGCACCAATGCCGGAGCAGACCTAGGTATCGTGCCGAACTTGGACATCTCGATCCAAGCCCAGAAGGGAGGGCGAACTCTTAGCTACCACGACCACGTCCGTAGCAGCTGAGGCGGTGATCGTACGACAACTCGCCGCGGTGGCGCAAGGGAAAAGTGGCTGGAGGATATGGGACTTATAGGGAATGTAAATGCGGGGGGAATACGGGTGCAGAATCTTGCGTCTTTCATCCTGCTGCGGGCAAGGACCTACTTTTCGGTCACCCAGATTTCGTCGGTGACCCGGCTGCGATTGGAGACCACGTGGGGGGTGATGACGATGAGCAATTCGTCATCTTCTTTCATGCGGGTGTTATCGCTTAAGCCCTGGTTGAGGCCGGGGATGGCGGCGATGCCGGGTATTCCGCTCATCGACTGCTCGTCATTGGTGGTGATTTCTCCCGCCAGCACAGCCGGCTCGCCGTCGCGGAGGCGGATGCTGCCTTTATATTCCTCATTGGAGATTACGGGGACGCCGTTGGAGCTGGCGCCGGTGAGGGCGCGCACCTGGAGTTCGAGGGCGAGACTGACGTCTCCATCGCCGTGGATGACGGGCTTGGCTTTGAGGCTTAGTCCCAGGTCTTCGTAACTGACCGAAGGAAAGGGCGCGACGTAGGACTGATTGCCCAGCACGGCGGAGATGGCGGAGGAGTTAAAGGCAGGCGCGTAGGAACCATTCAGGATGGGATAGCGCTCGCCCACGTGGTAATTGGCCTCGTTGCCTTGCGAGGCGCGAAGGGTAACGTGGCTCAGGCTGCGGGCCCAGGACTCGTTGAGAGAAAGCACGGTGGTAAGGTGATCAAGACTGATTCCCGATAGCGTGAGACCGCCGCCGAAGGTAGCCAGAGGCTGGCTGAAAACGCCGCTGGTCTGGCTCTGCAGTTGCGCCAGAAGCCCCGAAAGAGCCGAACTGCCGGCGGCGTTGACGCCTCCAGAAGAAACCAGTTGATTGGCCAGGGACGAGAGGCTTTGCCCACCCAGCGCCGCCACGGCCGCCAACACCGCAGACACCGGAATGTTGTAGAGGTTGAAAGTGTCCGGAATGTGCATGCCGATTTCGCGGGTGAAGGTGTGGCTGATCTGGTAAACCTCAAGCTCAAGCGCGACCTGCGGGCGATCGCTCGTCAGCTGCTGGATCAGCCGGGTGCACGCCCCCAGCATTACTTGCGGTGCGCGCACTTCCAGTTTTCCGCTTTGCCCAGTGCTTACCTTCTGGAATTCGCAGACATTTTTGAGGGAATTGACCAGTTCGGTGGCCTCTTGCTGGGTGGTGGCGCCGGGCACCACAAAAGTGGCAAGCGACATGTGGTCGAACTGATTGTGATTTTCCTTGGTTTCGGAAGCGATCAGTATTTGGTGCGCGTCGAGCGGGGTCCACATCGTCCTGCTGACGCGGCATGCCAAATGGAGAGCGGTGAAGAAGTCAACGTCGTCCACGTAGAAGCGGACCGGCTTGGACTGCACCGAATCGTCAAAATCAGCCCTTACGCCATAGGCGGAGGCGATCTCGTTAAACAGGCCGCGAACATCGCCGCCGTAGTGAAATGTTGCCCGCTCACCTTTGGGCTGAAGCTGGATTTCGCCGGTGTCTGCCAGCAATTCCGGCACTGGGCCGGAGACGTGGGGAGCGGAGTCGAGCAGAGCGTCCTCGAGGCGCTTCTGCATGTAGTCGTTATCGGGATCGAGTTTCAGTGCGGCGCGAAACTCGGCGATGGCCAGCCCCGGCTGTTTATCGGCCAGGAATGCATCGCCGCGCTCGGTGTGCCGAAATACCAGCTGCGATTTCGCCACCTCGCGGGCGGAAAAAAACTGTGCATTTCCGGGAAGCAGACGCGAGGCCTCGTCGAACTTGGCGAAGGCTTCGTCAAAGCGATCGCGGCTTTCGAGTTTCAATCCGCGAGCGTAGGCGTTGCGAGCATCCTTCAGATCATTCTTCGAGGGAATGCAATTGACGCCACCGGGGATGCCGTTGCCGCAGGAGATGATGGGAGGGTCGGCGTCAGCATCGTTCCCGGCAAGCGCGGGAGCAGCCGGTGCTATGGCCAGAAGACAAACCGCAAAGATGGAGCGCGCACACTGCATTCGATTGATTTTACCTTGGTTCCGGGACCCCCGCCCAACGCTATTAGTACGGGGTACCTTCGGTTTTACAGGGGGCAGGCTTTGGGCGGACGGCGTCCTTAGAACGGGGTTATAGCGATTCCTTGCAGGAGATCGATCTCAGCTGAGCATCAGCCGCTCGATGTCTCGCGCCTTGCCGGTTTTCTCGTCGCAGTCAACCACCACAGCGCACAGGCGCACGTCGCCGGTGGCGGGCTCAAAGCGCACCGGCATGCCGTTGAGGAACTTGTTGACGACGAGTTCTTTCTTTACTCCGATCACGCCGTCATAGGGCCCGGTCATGCCGACATCGGTGACGTAGGCGGTTCCCTTGGGCAGGACGCGTTCGTCGGCAGTGGGGACGTGCGTGTGGGTGCCGACTACTGCGGTGACGCGGCCGTCGAGATACCAGCCCAGAGAAATCTTTTCGGAGGTGGCTTCGGCGTGGAAGTCGACGAAGATTACTTTGGCATCGATTTTCTGCAGGAGTTGGTCGGCGATGCGAAAAGGATCGTCGTTCGAAGCCATGAAGACGCGTCCCTGCAGGTTGATGACGGCGTACGGAATCTTTGCCTTGTGGCCCTGATACAGGCCCCAGCCGGGCATATCCGCGGGATAATTCGCGGGACGAAGCACGCGGCGTTGCGGGCCGTGGCCGTTGCCTTCGGCCATTTGGAAGAAATCGACGATTTCGCGTTTGTCCCAGACGTGGTTGCCGGTGGTGATGACGTCGATGTTCAGTTCGAACAATTCCTCGGCGAGTGCGGGAGTGATGCCGAAACCGGCTGCTGAATTTTCGCCGTTGGCGATGACGAGGTCGATGGCCTGATCGCGGACGATGCCCGGCAGTTTGTCCTTGACGATAGTGCGTCCGGGACGGCCGAAGATGTCGCCGATGAAGAGAATTCGCATGGGGCAGGCCGAAGCTCGATGGTAACACGCGAATTCAGGCGGCAGGCTGCTCGGCGATTCGCTTGACCTGGTTCAGCATGGCATTGCGGATCATCCCGGAAAAGGGACGAACGAAGATCCAGTACATGCGAAATTTCATGGTTGCGGAACGGCCGAACGCCTGCACTCGTGTTTCGGTCCCAAGCTGCGTGCCGCCATCCGCCGGTGCGAGTGAGAAGTTCCAAACCGCTCTGGCGTGGCCTTCGCGGTGAAAATCGCCGAACTCCGCCGGAGTGAGGCCACGAACGATTCCGCCGTCAGGCCTCCAGAATCGGCCGGCGATGCCGAGGACTATTTCACGCTGTGGAATCATTGCGAGTTCGAGGAAAGAACCGTATCCGATGGGTTGCGTATCGGATTCTGGGTTTCTGCCGTGGCCGATACGATAACCGCGCAGCCGCATCAGTCCTCGAACGATGGGAAGGTCCGAGAAATTGGCGTGCTTTAGGGCAGCGTAAGTTTTTTCAACCGAGGCGCGCACGAGGACCGAATGGCAAGAGCACACTTGATACTGTGGCAGCCATTCGTCGATTGCCATCACTTCGCCAATTCCGCGGTGCGAAGAAAGTCGTAATTCCCTGCAGGGTTCAGCTTCAGGTTCACGACGCGCTTGTTGTGCACGAGAACATTATCCAGATACCAGAGATCGACATAGGGCAGTTCTTCGGCCAGGATGCGCTGTAGTTCGGCATAGAGCGGCTTACGTACGGCGGGATCGACTTCGCGACGGGCCTGGTCGATCAGCGCATCCACTTTCGGATTCGAGTAGAAGCCGCGGTTTGCGCCGTTCGGTGGGAATCGCGAGGAATGGAACACATAGAAGATGTCGGGATCCTGGTTGCCTCCGACCCAGCGCAAACTGTAGAGCTGAAAGGCCCCGTGAGTGACGTCGGCAAAAAAAGTAGCCGCCTCGAAGCTGCGAATATCGAGCGCGACGCCCACCTCGCGCAACTGTTGCTGCATCACCGCGACTATCAGGCGTGTGCTCTCCGTGGTCGAAGTCTTCATGGTGAGGTGGAAGCGCACGCCGTTCACCGCAGGATAGCCGGCTGCATCGAGCAGCGCGCGAGCCTTCTCGGGATCGTGATCGTAGGCGGGCACGTTGCCGTCGTAAGCCCAACTTTGCGGAGGAAGCACGCTGCGCGCGGGTCGCGCTTGGCCTCGCCACAGATACTCAATCATGGGACGGCGGTCGAGGGCGTAGGCGATGGCCTGGCGCACACGCACATTTTTCAGAATAGGATCGCGAAGATTGAAGCCCAGATACTGAACTTCGGTGCCGGGAGCGTGTTCGACGGCGAGGAACGGGTCGCGCTCGAGGGTGAGCACAGTATCGGGCGTGAGCGAGTTGCTGGCGATGTCGCCGGTACCTTTGCGCAGTTCAAGGGCCTCGGTAGTCGCGTCGGGAACCACGGCGAAGCGCACGCGCGGCAGTTTCACCTTCTCGCCCCAGTAGTCGTCGTTGCGTTCGATGACTACGTCCTTGTCGGTCTCGGCGCTGACGAACTTGAACGGCCCAGAGCCGATGGGATGCCGCGAGAGTTCCTCTCCGCTGCCCGAGGGCACAATGCCAACCGCCCCGTCGGTCAGATTCCACAACAACGCGGCGTCCGGTTCTTTCATGTGAAATATGACGGTGAAGTCGTCCGGCGCATCGACGTGATCGACAAAGCGATACGCCGCCGCTCGGGTGCTGCGAATCTTTCCACTCAGCAGGGAATCGAAGGTCCACTTCACATCGCGCGAGGTGAGGGGACGCCCGTCATGGAACCTGACGCCGTGATGGAGATGAAAGATGTAGGTGAGCGGGTCTGGAGCCTCCCAGCGCTCGGCCAGTCCCGGCGCGGCATTCAGGTCGGGACCGCGTATAACCAGGTAGTCGAAGATCAGACTGTCGATGCGCTCCGATGGCGCGTCGACTCCTACGCGCGGGTCGAGATTGGTGGGGCT
>PLIO01000189.1 GCA_003140075.1 Acidobacteriaceae bacterium
CCCACCACCGGCCTGCACTTCGACGACGTGAAGAAGTTGCTCGACGTGCTCCACCGGCTGACCGACCTGGGCAATTCGATCATCATCATCGAGCACAATCTGGACGTGATCCGCAACGCCGACTGGATCATCGACCTCGGCCCCGAAGGCGGCGAAGAAGGCGGCCGTATCGTAGCCCAAGGGACACCTGAGCAGGTGGCGCGGGTGAAGAAGTCGTATACGGGGCAGGCGCTGATGGGATATTTTGCGGGGAAGCGGAGCGCGTAGCACACTCTCCAGGAAACTAAGGCACTGTGCACCTCCGTTATTTCTGTCAATGCCAAAACACAAACCGGGCGTTATACTTCCACGGTAGCTTCGTCCGCCACCCCAGGAGAATTTCTATGAAGTCTGGGATCCGCTCTGTGACTTGGCATACCCCGCGATTGGCAATACCTTTCGTTCTCTTCCTGGCGCTTGGCGTCCGGGTCGCCGGGCAAGAGACCGTCGAAAGGTGGGTGACTATTCGGAAGCCAGATCGCATGACGGATGAGCTAATTAAATGGACGACATCAGATGTCCCCGGCGATCCCCGGGGAACTTTTCAGGTAGTTGCATTCTGTAGCGAGAACTCATCCCTCGCGCTCAAAATCGTCGGCAGCGCGGATGCAAGGCTGTCACGAGACTGCTCCCAAGCTCGCCTCCGCGTGGATAGGAAAGGGGTCGTGTCCGGGGACCACTTCCGCTGTGAAGCAAATGTAGCCCAGAACAGCTATACGCTTTCTTTCATAGGCGATATAACCAAGGCCATAGCCCAAACAAAGGATCTCTATGGAGGAGTCCTCGTCGCCACAGCCCCCGATGCTAAAAGCAAGGATATGGCTGCGGACATCTCCAACATGTTAGGCATTGCAGCCGATGCGCTCGCCCCGACCTTCAACAACTCGACCCTGAACATGCTTCGCGCAGCGGGAATCCCGGTGATGAGCGACATCCTGGGTGCCGGACTAGTCAAGATCGAATTGCCACTTGCAAACGGGGATGCTTCCATTATTAAGCTTCACCCCCAGGAACCCACCTTCAAGGATTACGTCCGAGAGGCGTGCTCGCCCCCCGCGCTGCCCGTGGCAAAAGCAACAGCTCCAGCGGGGGTGACGGATTCAGGCGGCTTTCACGGAATAGGTGCGCCCGCCGCTAACGCCCAGCCTGGGGCAAACGCCGTCGGCGAGGCAAATCTAGCGGATCGGACATACAGAGGCAACGCGGACGGTTTTGCATCTGCTCTGCCCAATTTTGTTCAGCAGGCAACGGCGAACGGCTTACCACCCCACGACTATAGCAGTGAAGTGCAGTACATCGTGGCGGCAGCTCACGCCTGCGAACGGATAACTCGGCAGATGATCGCTGCTGCTACGGATTCCTTTGGCATTACCGATCCATCGCGATTTCAGGAGCAATACATCCCATGCTTCTGGGGCTCGGAGCTGGATGTGTCCTCTAACGCTCGACGCGGAGATCCCGGGAGCTTCGAAAACCTGGGCGGCTCGTTCATGATGACCGCCAAACCGTTTGGGAGGTGGGGAGACAGCGCCGGTTTTACCATGACAATTAGTTGGGCGAAGGGATTTGTTCCCTATTACGAGAAGAGGAAAGCCTCCGATTATCTGAAAATTCTCGAAGCAGAAATTGTTCCTTCCTCGGGAGGATTCGCGGGATCCAGCAGAACTGCTGGAGGTTTTGGCGCCCCGATCGGGTCGCCTCCGCCTTTGCCGGACAGGACCGCCCCACCTATGTCGCGAAACTCCGACGAGCGCATCTTACGGCTTACGCGAGCGAATTCCTCGGAAGTGCGGACGGCTACGATTACGGCTCCAGGCAGCCGCCAGCATAGCTTCAATGTCTTCTCCATCGACACTCGTGACTTCGATAGGGGCGGTACGCTTGTCATCGACATCGACATTCCGCGAAGCAGCGCCACGGATGGGTCCTTTGATCTCTTTCCGGGTGGGGTTCCTGTCCCGCCGCAAGCGCAGACACGCCCGCTTGCGGGGAGCTATGACATTCGGAGGGGTTCTTCGGCTCACCTCAAATATCGTTTCAACCGTGGCCAGGTATTTGCACTAGGCTTGGAAGGCAATTGGTTTAGTCCAAAAGGAGCAACAGGTCAGGTTCAGTTCCGTGCTCACGTCGAGTAAGGTTCCAGTTTTGTGCTGGTGCACAAAACCGGCTTGAGGGACACAATGTTAATCTTGTTCCTTGCAGCCCAGCGAAGGGAACACCTCTCTGTCTTCACCCGAAAACCCGCACCTCGACCCGCAGCCGCTAAACAGCGAGACGCAGTTCTCCGCGCCGCCGGTTACCTACTCGCTTCCGCCGGTTGAGGCCCTGCCGCCGCCTGCCCCCCAAGCCGGCGAGAACCCCGTCTGGAGCGGGTGGGACGTGCTGCTCATTGCTGCGCTCACGCTGGGTACGATTTTTCTGGTGCAGCTCATCCTCATCCTGGTATCTCTGCGGTTCGTCTATCCCCACGAGAATTGGGTCGAAGTGGCGCAGAAGCCTGGGTTGGCGCTGCTCTCCGAGTTGCTGGCTTACGCCGTCGTCGCCGTCTACATGATCCTGCTGGTCGAGGGGAAATATCAGGTACGCTTTTGGCCTGCGATTCGCTGGAACTGGCCGCGATCCGTTTGGCCATGGCTGGGCATGGGGGTGCTGTTGTTCGTCGTGCTCAGCTTTCTGGGGCGTCTTCTGCCCATGCCGGAAAGCACGCCTTTCGAACAATTCTTCAAGCACCCGATCGATGCCTACCTGACTTCGGTGTTCGCGGTCACGCTCGGTCCGCTGATGGAGGAAGTGTTCTTTCGCGGGTTTCTGTATCCGGTGTTAGCGCGGCGCGTGGGCGTGACCTGGGGAATTTTCTTAACCGCGCTTCCTTTCGGGTTGATGCACATGTTCGAGTACGGGTATGCCTGGGGCATCGTTCTGCTGATTTTCCTGGTGGGAGTGGTCTGCACGGCTGTGCGCGCGAGCACAGGTTCTGTGGCCGCCAGCTTCCTGGTGCATGTGGCCTATAACGCAACAGATATGCTGCTGATCGGGGCCGCTACCGGTGGCTTCCGCCACATGGAGAAGGCTGCAATCATGATTGGACGCTTCCTGCACTGAATAGCCGGCAGTTCGGTGGCTGTTTGCCGCCGGGACGTTTGGCGTTCCTTGAAACCACGCTTCCCGAAACGATTCTCGTAGCTGGCTAATATGTTCCCCACTATTTACCCAAAACACCGCTTTCTGGCATACTCTGTTCGCCATGAAAGGTAATGCGAAAGTCATTGCTGAATTGAATAAAGCGCTCCGTGAAGAGCTGACGGCCATCAACCAGTATTTCCTGCACGCCGAGATGTGCGAAAACTGGGGCTATCAAAGGCTCTCCGATTTCATCAAGAAACAATCCATCGGCGAAATGAAGCATGCCGAAGTGCTGATCGAACGGATCCTGTTTCTCGATGGCAGCCCATCCATGATGCCGTTGGAGTTAAAGGTCGGCGGGACGGTGAAGTCGATGCTCGAAAGCGACCTGGCCCTGGAGGTCGGCGCGGTCAAGCAGTACAACGAAGCCGTCGCCATCGCCACCAGGGAAGGCGACAACGGCTCGCGCGACTTGTTCGTGAAACTGCTCAAGGACGAAGAAGAGCACGTCGACTTTCTCGAAGCTCAAATGCACCTCATCAAGGATCTTGGATACGAGCGCTATCTGACGCAGCAGATGGGCGAGAACGAAGAGTAAAGCTGTGCTGGGCGGTCGGCACCCAGTTCCTCATGGTTAGATTTCGCGGGCGAGGGCGCCCGCGCCATACTACACCACGCTGATCCGTTTGCGCAGGCCTTCTGCGAAAAGGTGCTTGGGGATCATAGCGTGTACTCCGCGCACGATGTCCACTACCTGCGTCACCCGGAAACTGACAGCGATGCTGCACAAAGCGTACGCATCGAGTTTGGTGAGATCGGCGTGCGTGGCTAGAAAGTTGATGGCGTTGCGCGCCGCGAGACTCATGGCCACGTTGAGGTCCTTGTCCAAGCCTAACGTGATCCAGTGGGTCGGAGTCTCCGCTATCGGCCACGCAAAATTCTTTTGCTTGTGAAGTACCACCTGAATCCGCAATTCCTTCATACGCGTTTCCAATGCCGAAAGGTTGATCTCGCCATCGCCCTGCACGGCATGGGAATCGCCGGTGAAGATCAGCGCTCCCGGCTTCCACACCGGTATAAACATGGTCGAGCCTTCTGTCATTTCGCTCAGGTCTGTATTGCCGGCATGAGGACCCGGAGGAACGGAGCTGGTGATTCCAGGGCTTAAAGGAGGATAGTAGCCATCCGGAGGGGCTACGCCCAGTGTGCCCTGAAACGGTCGGATGGGCACATGAATGTCGCGATTAAACTCCGCCGTCATGTGGGGAAAGTCGATCTTCAGGTATTTCACCTGTCCCTCGGGGAAATCCTGCGCCAGCAGCCCGGTTCCGAGCGACCCTGGATTATTGAATACCGCTCCCCAGTCGAACGGACGAATGCGTTTGTACCGGACTTCGAGCACGTCGCCGGGTTCGGCGTTGTTTACATAGACGGGGCCGATGATCGAGTGTGGCCCGTGTCCCGGATTGCTGACACGGATATTCACCAACGCTTCGACGGGAACGCCCGGCTGCAACTGGTTGAGAAAGTGCGACCATGTATCGGGATAGCTGATGGTATCGCCGGAATCGACCTTGAGGATGGGATCGAGTGTGGTGTCGTAGACTCCCAAGTGCACGGTCTTCTCATTGCTCTCGACGATGTGAATGCGGCCTTCGGAGTTTTCCTCGGGTGTCGCCGTGGGGCCGGAGGCATTCCCGGCGTGGCCATCCGTGGCACGCGCCAGTTTTGAGAACCAGGGTCCGATCCCAGCCAGCTCTCCCATGAAGCCGCTGGCGCGCAGCAGTTGGCGGCGGGAATGGCCGCGAGCGTTCAGGTAGCCATCGATCCGCTCCTGGTTCATCTCGTCGATGTGCAGCAGGCGGTCTGCGGCACGCTTGCTGAAGGCCGCGTCCTTGATGTCTTCGCGGAGTACGCCCGTGCCCTGCTCTTCTCCGCATCCGAACAGGCTTCCGCATTGGTGAGGATGGGGTTGAGGCTGGTTCTCATCTTCCCGGTGGTCGAGACCGTGTGGCATCGCTTCCCTCCCTAATCAATCCATAAGGACAAGTCGGGTTGCGCTAAGGCGGTGCAATATTAAAGAAAAGAGTGGGCATTATAACGCACGACCGCCAGAGCGGCGTGCGCACTGTCACCTGGAGTGTCTGTTGGATAGGGATTGTCTTACGGGTTAAAGCTTGGCACTCGATACTCGCAACCCGGTACTACTTCACCGTAACGGTCAGCAGCTGTGCTCCCGAAACCACGTAATCCAGCGGAGCCGTCGCGGTTTCATCCACACTCGATTCGCCGCTGACTACCATCTCCTGATTGCCACGCATGCCATCCATCACATTCATGATCGAAATCGGCAGGGTGGGCATTACCTTGTCGGCAACGCGAGCCTCGGGATCGGCTTCGAGCAGCGAGACGTAGACGCGATTGTTCGAGTGTTCTTTGTTCAGAACGGCGATGATAGAGGCTAGATCCAGCTTCCGGCCGAAGGCTGGATTGCTGTGTCCGATGCGGTCCAGAGTATCGCCGTCGCTTACCAGGATGCGCAGGCTCCCCTTGCTCGCTGAAGTGGGAATCTTTACCGGAATCTGCTGCACGATGCGCTCGCCGCGGTAAGGAGCCAGCACCGTCTCAAGCATAATTTCCTCACCAGGGCGGGCTTCGGTGACATCGGTGCGGGCGCTCTCCAGGTGTGCCCAGCGGCGCTCCCGGACCAAGTCAAAGTCAAGTTTCACGCCCGCGATCGCCGGAGCGTTATAAGGATTGTCATAGATGCGGCCGAAGCGCTCGCCCAGCGAGATCGCGGCTTGCATCGCCGCCGGCTGCGCACCCTCCGCCGGAGCGAACATGTTGCGCATCGTCACGTCCGGGAATCCCTTCACGCCGATGCTGCCCGCCAGCCGGTACGTAATCTCTTCGCCAAACTCGTTTACGCCGTGCAGGGCGTTGAACACCGTTACCATCAGAGCGACCGGTGTCAGCTTCGGATTATTCAGCACTTCGTAGTGGAATTGCTTCACTCCCGTGCTGCTGTGGATGCTCAGCGTCACCGGAATCATCTCCGGCTGGCGGTCGAAGACGCCCATGATCCCGGTGTGGCGATCCTGGACGAATGTTCCCACGGGCTCCGTGGTGTCGACGATCTTGAAAGCGTTCAGCGGCGAGGCCAGCGTGGCCAGCACTTTGGCTTTATTCATCGGCAGGTCGACAGCGCCGAACTGTAGCAACGGATGTCCGCAGGCCAGCAGCCGCTGCGCGTCCACGTAGGTCACGCTGCAGGTGGCTTCGATATCCATATCGCCGCGTACGAGGACGGCGCTCACGGCTGAGCCGGCTTCCAGTGGCTCCGGTTGCTTGTCGTCGCTCACCGATCCGGCGCCCATCACCGGCACGATTCCGGCGGAGGCAAACTGCCCTGCGAAAAGCTGAACGGCTTGCTCGGAGAATCCGTTGAAAACCAGTGGAGTCTCAATCGGCTTCAGGTAATTGGCAAAGTCTCTGGTTGCGGAATCCTGAGTCGATCCCGACAGCGCCAAGACTTCCCCGGGTCCAGCTGTCTTGCCCACGACGGTGTTTACCGAGGGCTTGGCGGCGGATGTTTCTTCTGCGGGCGAACGATCCAGCGCGCTGATCTCTAGCATGTCGGCGATGGGCGTAACTCCGGCGATCGGCTCTTTGGAAAATTCTCCGATGCGAAAGGCGAGGGCTCCGGCGAGTTTGCCATCCAGATAAACCGGACTGCCGCTCATACCCGCGACCACGCCGGTGTATTCCACCTTCTGCCCATGCAACCGGACTAGAATGATGTCCCCCTTGGGCCCGTTCACGTTGTGCAGCACGCCGAGCACTTCCACTTCCATGGCCTCGGGCTTCACGCCCTCAAACACGGTATAGGCCACGCCCCGCATGCCCGCATGAATCTGGCTGACGGCGATCGTTTTAGGGCTTTGCGCCGACTGCATCGAAGAGGACGTTTGGGCAGACGTAACAGAAGAGGAGAAAGCGAGGCAAGCAACAAAAAGCGCAACCACCAATTTTTTCATGAACTACGCCCGCCCGGAAGGACTGACCAGTCCCGCCTTATGCTGGATTAGACTCCGCCAGATTGTAAGTCGTTGCCAGGAGGGGAATACCGGGAGCCGGGCAAAACATCCCAATCGCGAATCCCTGCGTCTATACTAGCACAGGGGATTTTCGCTCCCATAGAGTCTTTATTATCCGTCTTCTCAGGGGTTCGCCATGTCTCTCAGCATGTCTGCCAATATGTCTGCCGCTTCGTATCGCCAACGGATTGTCTTAAACCAGCGTTCGCGCTTCCAGAATTTCACCCGGTGGATGCTGGCGACGTTCGTCGCGCTGGTCCTGCTGTTCGCAGTCACTCCCGCGTTCACACAAGATCAATCGCAGGCCCCCCCGCAAGCCGCTCCGCAAGGTCAAGACAACGGCAAACCCAAGCAGGATGCTCCACCGGACGCCGGTGGACCGAGCGGCGACATCGGCCCGTACGCCATCCCAAAGAAAACAACCGAAGAGCCGCCTCCGCCTCCGCCCCCGCCGTCTGCCAGGAAAGTCGAAGGCATGCCTGACTATTCCATCAAAGTGAACGTGCCACTGGTGAATGTGGATGTCATGGTTACGACCAAGGCTGGAGGCTTCGTTGCCGGACTGAAAAAAGAGAACTTCCGAATTTTCGAAGACGGAGCGGCTCAGGAAATAAGCAGTTTCAATACTTCGCAAGCGCCCATCACCGCCGTGCTACTGGTGGAGTTTGCCTCCACCAACTACGGCTTCCTGCGCGATGCGCTGCAGGCTTCCTATGCCTTTGCCAATACGCTGAGGAAAGACGACTGGGTCGCGGTCAGCTACTACGACATTGAGCCCCACATTCTGGTGGATTTCACGCAGGATAAGAGAGCGGTCTACGGAGCGCTGAACCAGTTGCGCATTCCTGGATTCTCCGAGACCAACCTGTTCGACGCCTTATACGACACGCTGGACCGTTTGGATCGCGTGGAAGGGAAGAAGTATGTCATCCTAATCACCACTGGAATCGACAGCTTCAGCAAACTGACCCTGGACAAGATCACGAAGAAGATCAAGGACACGAAAGATGTGACCATCTTCCCGGTCAGCGTGGGATGGATCATCCGTGAGATGTATGAAGCGCATGGCCGGGCCGCGCCCCATGGCATGGGGATCCCCGTGGGCAACATGGATTACCTGCAGGCCGACAACGAAATGCGCAATTTCGCCGCCATGACCGGAGGCCGCGCCTACTTTCCGCGGTTTCAGGCCGAATACGGCGAGGACTTCCAGCAGATTGGCAGCGACATCCGCAATCAATATTCGCTGGCTTATCATCCCTCGAACTCCAAGCTGGACGGCACCTATCGCAAGCTCAAGGTGCAGGTGGTAGCGCCCGACGGGGGCACGCTGAAGGTGAAGGACGAGAAAGGCAAAGAGAGACCGGCTGAGGTCGTCTCCCGCGACGGCTACACCGCCAAGCACTCGGTCGATTAGGTGCGGCTCCGAGTTCGGTCGCAGTCAACTTCTCTCGGTTCCCGGTGTTGCGAAATGCATTTCCGGCCACGGGTAGAGAATAAAGTCTCTTTGCCGCCGGGCCGAATCACTCGAATTGTAAAATTTCGATCTAACTCTGCGTGGAATCTGATCTTCAGGCCGGAACTGTAGTACTCTGTCCAGCGGACTTCGAATCGTAAATCTCTTCAGCGACCTGAATCTGTTCACTATGAATCGAGAAGCCTGGGGGTGTCTTTTGGTAAGGAAATTCCTGATGGTTACGGCCCTTTTATGCCTGGTCTGCGGAATGTCGGCGTCACAGACTCTCACCACGCTCAAGCATCAGCCGCCCGACGGCGCCATCTTAACTCTTCAATTGACCGACGGTACCGTGATGGCACAAGGCAACGAAGAGTCTGATTGGTGGAAGCTTACGCCTGACGACACCGGAAGCTACGTGAATGGCACGTGGACCAAGCTCGCCAGCCTGCCCTCGGGATACGTGCCCGACGCCTTCGCATCAGCCGTGCTGGCTGACGGCCGTCTCATCATCGAGGGTGGCGAATACAACAGCGGTAACTTCGCGCTGACCAACCAGGGTGCCATTTACGATCCCTCCTCAAACACTTGGACTTCGGTGAAGCCTCCGGCGGGCTGGGACTACATCGGAGACTCACCCGCCTTGGTTCTGCCTAGCGGCCAGTTTCTCATCGGCGATAAACTCACCACCGAGATGGCGGCGCTCGATCCCAATACTCTGACCTGGCATGCGGTGTCGTCTACCGGCAAGAGCGATTTCAACGCCGAAGAGGGTTGGACGCTCCTGCCCAACGGTACTGTTCTCACCGCGGACGTGCTGGACGCTCCCAACTCGGAGATATATACGCCTTCGGCGGGCGCGTGGGCAACGGCGGGCAGCACCATCGTGGACTTGCGTTCCCCGTCGCCCTTTGGTTGCATCCACTATGGTCCCGATGGCTCGCTCTGCTACTACCCGCCCGGAGAAATTGGTCCGGCGATTCTGCGTCCTGACGGGACGGTTTTCGCCACAGGCTCCTATA
This sequence comes from Acidobacteriaceae bacterium, assembly GCA_003140075.1. Taxonomy (GTDB): domain Bacteria; phylum Acidobacteriota; class Terriglobia; order Terriglobales; family Acidobacteriaceae; genus Sulfotelmatobacter. Next base: position 9,738 of record PLIO01000189.1, read on the forward strand.
CTGATACCGGCGACGGCCCGGGAAACACGGCGATCTATTCTCCCACCACCGGTTGGTCGGCTGGCCCCGTTTTTCCCAACGGCGATAATGCCGGCGATTCCTTCGCCGTGCTGCTCACCAACGGCGATGTTTTGGTGGAAGGCGACACGGGCACCTCTTATGTTTTCAATGGCACCACCTTCACGCCTGGGCCGGCCGTACCCGGCAGCTTGATGGTGCTACCCACCGGCCAGATACTGGTGGGCGGCACGGAAGTCTACGAATCCACGGGCACGTATTTGCCTGCCTGGGCTCCCGCCATCCGCTCCGTCCCAGCCACGGTGGTGCGCGGATCGACTTACAAGATCTCCGGTACTCAATTTAACGGCTTGTCACAGGCCAACGCGTTCGGCGACGAGTTCCAGACCGCAACCAACTATCCCCTGGTGCGCATCACCAACAACAGCACCGGCCACGTCTTCTATGCCAGGACGCACGGCCACAGCACGATGGGAGTCGCCACCGGAAAAAAACTTGTCTCCACCAACTTTGATGTTCCCGCAAGCATGGAAACCGGAGCAAGTTCGCTGGTAGTGGTGGCGAACGGAATTCCGTCGCAGGCGGTGAGCATCACCGTGAACTAGGACATCAGCCCGGCAAGACTCAGCCCCCGGAAAACGGGGGCTTATTTTTTGCGGCAGGAGCCGCCTCGATTTTTGGTTCTCAGGCTGCAATACAGCAATGTAGACTTCTACGGATCAGTACAACCAATAATATGAAGTACAACTATTTGACTACGGTATAACTATTATGTAGGATGTTGGAGTATGGCGACTGAATACGCTAGGGTTAAAGCCAAGGGACAAGTGGTGATCCCGGTCGATATCCGGCGCAAGTTCCGGATTGACGAAGGAACGCGCGTGGCATTCCTCGAGGAAGACGGCCGTCTCTTCATTCAGCCGGTTACGGATGAATTTATCGACTCCATGAAGGGTGTGCTCGCCGGGCGTTCGCTGCCCGATCGAGTGGAGCGGAGCAAAGACCGGGATCTCGGATGAAGGTCCATGTGCTCGATGCGAATGCCCTCTACCGCTTTCTCACCGGCGGCCCCGGAGCGGGCACGGTAAGCCGGCTTTTCAAGGAGGCACGAGACGCGGAACAACCGCTCCGCATGTCGGTAATCAACTGGGGCGAAGTCTACTACACAATTGCCAAAGGGGAAGGCTTCGCCGATACCGCCAGGATCATGGATCGGGTAAAGTTGCTGCCCCTCGCGGTTTTAGCCGCAGACGAGGCTGTGCTTGCGCACGCGGCCCAACTCAAAGCCGCTCATGGCCTGCCTTACGCAGACTGTTTCGCAGCCGCCACCGTTGCGAAAGACGGACTTCTGGTGACCTCGGATGTGAAGGATTTCAAGAGGATCCCAGGATTGCATCTTGTCCCCCTTCCAGAACACAAGACGAGGGCATGAATTGACTGCACGAGTCAGTGCCCATGGAACAGCGCATCCAGCAAGAACACGACGCCAGCTCCCACGAAAACCAGTAAGGCCATTCTTGGACCCGGCTCTTTGTTTACCTCCGGAACCAAGTCGGAAGCCGCTACATAGATCGTCACTCCTGCCGCCAGCGGCAATCCGGCATCCACATGTTGACGGAAGATTGCCATCGTCAAAACCCCTGCCAGCGTGGCTCCGCCAAGAATCACTGACGCTCCCCAGGCCGTTGCCCGGCTGCGCCCGCTGGCCAGCATCACCGAGCTTACCGTGAAGCCTTCGGGAATCTTGTGCAGGAAGATGGCGAAAAAAATGATCCAGCCCAAAGCGTTCGAGACCAGAAATCCAGACGCGATCGCGATGCCGTCAAAAAAGGTGTGGATGATCAGGCCGAGCAGCACGGAGTATCCCTTATGGGAGTGCATGAACTCGTCCTGGTGCGTCTCTTCGCCGAAGTGAAAATGCGGCGTGACCGTGTGCTCGAAGAAGTGAATGAGGAGATAACCAAACAGAATCAAATAAGCAGCCGATCTGCCCCGCAGTTCGAGACTTTCCGGGACCATCTCAACCAAAGCGGTAGCCAGCATGAACCCCGCGCCCAGCGCGACAAAATAGCGCAGGTAACGCCGCTCCCAACTCCGCTGCACAATAATCGCCCCGCCGAAGACGTTCGCGGCGGCGGCGGTAAGGCCGAGGAGAATGCTGGTAGCGATGGGATGCATGAAGTAAGAAAGTACCTAGTACCCAGTACCTAGTCAAATCCCTCACGCCGCGGGAATTTGCTCTTTAAGGGAGTTCAGGAGCCCACTCAGGATTCGGCCCACTTCATGCGTACGTTGAAGAAGTTCTGCTGTCTGCGATTCAGTAAGATAATTTCTTCTTTGTGCAATGACAATTTGAGTTTCGAGCTCTGCCAGGGATCCACAAGAGTGTCGAAGAAAGTGACGAAACTCACGACGGCTGAAGTGTGCCTGCCCTTCCGCAATATTGCTCGGGATCGAGACCGCGGCGCGACGCATCTGATCGGTCAGGCTATAAATCTCTCGCTTGGGAAATCCCTCGGTCGCGTCGTAGAGCGCGGCCACCAAATCCATCGCCTTCTGCCACACGATCAAGTCTTTGTAGGTGCTGGGCCATTCCTTCAGCTTATAGCCACAGCCTGCAAGCCCAGCACTCGCAGTTCTGATTTTGATTTCTTCGTCCCAACTCGGGACTCCAGTCCATCCCACTGCCTTTACTGGGTGCTGGGTACTGGGTACTCATCACCCCGAGTGTCGAATGTGCATTACATCGCCATCCTGCACAATGTAATCCTTGCCTTCCAGCCGCAACGTGCCTTTGGCGCGGGCGTTGGCCTCTGATCCGGCTTCCAGCAACTGATCCCACCGGATGGTTTCGGCGCGGATAAAATGTTTTTCCAAATCGGAGTGGATCGCTCCCGCCGCCTCCTGCGCGCGCGAATGCGCGGGAACCTGCCAGGCGCGGCACTCATCTTCTCCGGCCGTGAAGAATGAAATCAGGCCCAGCAGTTTATAAGTGGTACGGATGAGGCGTACCAAGCCGCTCTCTGTGAGCTCGTAGCTTGACAGAAACTCCGCCGCGTCCGCGTCGCTCATCTCCGCGAGTTCGGCTTCGACTTTGCCGCAAATGGCGGTGGCTGCGGCATTTGGCCGCATCGCAATTTCAGTCAGCTTATACTTGCTCACCGCTTCTTCCAGTTCTTTTCCTAGTTCGCTCGACTCGCCGATGTTGAGCACGTAGAAAATCGGCTTCTCGCTCAGGAACATGAAACCCTTGATGCGCTTCTTGTCCTCGGGAGTCATCTCCATTTCGCGCAGCGGTTTGTCGGATTCCACCTGCACCTTGGCGCGCTTGATCAGCTCGAACTCCTTTTCGAGTTCCGGAGTCTTCATCTTCTTGAGATCTTTTTCCAGCCGCTCCAGCCGCTTTTCGATCTGGCCCAGATCGCTCACCAGCAGATCGAACTCCACGTTCTTAATGTCGCGCAGCGGATCGATTTCCCCGGTGTGCGGAACCGAAGGATCGTCAAACACTCGCACCACGTGCGCCAGCGCATCCACATTGCGCAGATGCGCGGAGTAGGCGCTGTCTTTCAGCGCTTCCTGGCCGATGGCGCCCACGTCCACGTACTCCACCGATGTGTGCGTCAGCTTCTTCGGGTTGTAAAGCGCTGCCAGACGGTCGAGCCGGTCGTCGGGAACTTTGGCCACGCCGATGTGCGCCTCGCGCGGATTCGCACGCGCCTGATCCGAAGGATGCGCCTTCGTAAGAATGCGAAACAACGATGTCTTGCCCACCTGAGGCAGGCCGATAATTCCTGTTTTCATAGGGAAAGCTCTTGGCTTTTAGCTCTTGGCTCTTAGCTGGATCGTGGTGCGGTCAGACTGATCGGTGGCCGTCACCAAACGCTTCAGGATAAATGATGAAGTCGATATTGCCCAAGCGTGAGGTTCTCGAAGCGAGTGTAGTCAAACTATGGGGTTCAAGCCAAGAGCTAACGGCTAAGAGCTAAAAGCGCGCAGCAGTCAAATACACCACCACCAATCCCAGCAGCAACACCGCGCCTTCCACGCGTGTGGACCACACATGCAGCGCATCGAACTGAATGCGCTCGGGACTGTCGATTGGAGCGGAAGCCACATCACCCAGTGACGCCCGCAACACGTCCATGCGCGGAATGATTCCAAACTGCGAGATCAAAGTGAGCGCCAGCATCAGGCAAAGCAGCACGTGCCGCGCCGCAAACACATGCGCAGCACCGTCGGTGAAACGGCTGTACAGGAGGGAACTGCCCAAATAGACGATTCCGGAAACAATCGCAATCCAGTGCAGCTTGCCCAATGCGCGCCCCACGACATTACCGGCAAGGTGAGTCGTAGGCAGCACAGAAAAAGCCGTAGGCGCGAGCACGAACGCAAAGAATATCAACCCGCCGATCCAGACGACGAGCGAGAGCAGCATGAGAAATCGCAGGAAGGACATGACGAAGGATTATATGCTCAAGCCGTGATGAGAGGATTCAAAGTAACCCAGGCGACGCGGTTTGATGTTTAGAAATGCAACGTGGGCTTGGCGCGGCGCGAAATTTCCGCTAGAGATCGTTTGGCTTCTCCCCCGAAGGCAGGTCAACCGGGACGAACAACATACTTGCGATCTGTTCCGGATTCAACCCCGCTGCCATTAACGTCTGGGCCATTACGCGCTGTTGCGCTTTGTAACGCTCACTCGGCACGAACTGTTCGACGATAATGTCGCTCTCCGCCCAGAAACCCCGGCGGTCGGGATAGCCTCTCTGTTTAGTCCATTTCGTCGGTTTAGCCATGCCGCACCCTCGTGTTCAATTATACGGGCGGATGTAAGAGTTGTTTCAAATCGCACCACTACTTAAGACAGGCGACCGCTAACTGGCAACCGGTAGTTGCTCCTACACCGGCACAGCAACATTCTCCACAATCTCGCGCAGCACCTGATCCGCCTGCTCGGATTTTTTCAGCGTTGAGGCATACCCTCCGTTGACCACTACGCGGTGGGCAAACACCGGCACGGCCAGCGGCTTGAAGTCTTCCGGAGTGCAAAAGCCCCGTCCATCCAGAAACGCCATGGCTTGCGCCGCGCGATAAAGCGCCTGCGCGCCGCGCGGCGAAACGCCAAGAGACAAATACTCCGATTCGCGCGTCCGGCGCACGATCTCCAAAGCGTACGTCACCAGCGATTCATCTACGCGAATCAGCTTGACGGCTTCCTGCATCGCAAGCACATCGGCCCCGGTGAGCACCGGCCGCAAATCCAGCAGGTGCGCCGCGCCAGCTTCCGAGCGCAGAATCTCGCGCTCGGCCCCGGCCTCGGGATACCCCATGCGCACTCGCATCAGAAAGCGGTCGAGTTGCGATTCCGGCAAAGGATACGTCCCGTGGTGCTCCACCGGGTTCTGCGTGGCAATCACCAAGAACGGCTGTGGCAGTTCGTAAGAGTGCGCATCCACCGTGACCTGGCCTTCGTTCATGGCCTCAAGCAGCGCCGATTGCGTCTTCGGCGTCGTGCGATTGATCTCGTCGGCCAGCAGAACGTTGGTGAAAACCGGACCGCGCTTGAATTCGAATTCCTGCTCCAAGGCCGAATACACCGAGATCCCCAGCACATCAGAAGGCAGCATATCGCTGGTGAACTGCACCCGCTGAAAGCTGCAATCGATGGCGCGAGCGAGGGCCTGTCCCAGCGTGGTTTTGCCCACGCCCGGAACGCCTTCAATCAGCAGGTGCCCGCGGGCGAAAACGCTGACCAGCGCCTGGCGCACAACATCGTCCTTGCCGCGAATCACGCGGCGAAGCGCTTTTTCCAGTTCGGCAGCCTTGTGGGATACGGCAATAGCGGTCTCAGGGGACATTTGGTTGGATTTTACTATCTGGCGCACGAGCGGCGGAGTTACCTATGTCATACGACCAGCTATTGGCTCTTAGCCTTTAGCTCTTAGCTTGAATCGCATTCCGTGCACAGCCAGCCTCAAAAGTAAGAACGTCGGGCCACTCCAACACTTGCAAGAGGGTTTAGCTAAGAGCCAAAAGCCAATGGCTAAGAGGCTCGCTACTGCATAAACTGCGCCGGCCGCCCCGTCAGCCGCTCGATCCTCTTCGCGATCGGGGGATGGGTCGAGAACAGATTGCCGAAGTTCATTCCCAGCAGCGGCTGGATAATAAACAGATGCGCCGTCGACGGACTGGCGGCCATCGGCACCCGCCGCGAGTAAGTGTCCAGCTTTTGCAGAGCGCTGGCCAGTGCATAGGGATTGCCGGTATAATGCGCCCCCGTGGCGTCCGCCTGATACTCTCGCGAGCGCGACACGGCCATCTGGATCAGAGCGGCGGCAATCGGCGCCACGATCAGCATGAACAGCGTCGAAAGGCCTCCACCGCGGCGGTCGCGTCCGCCGCCTCCCATGCCGCCAAAGATCATGGCAAAGCGACCCATGCTGGCCAGCATGGTGATCGCGCCGGCAATGGTTGCCGCTACAGAACTAATCAGGATGTCGCGGTTCCCTACGTGCCCCAGTTCGTGGGCCAGCACGCCTTCCAGTTCTTCGTCGTTGAGCAGCCCAAGGATCCCATGAGTCACGGCTACCGAGGCGTGCTTCGGGTTGCGTCCCGTGGCGAAGGCGTTGGGCGACTCGGTCGGGATCACATAGATCTTCGGCATAGGCAGGCCAATCTTCTGGGTCAGCCGCTCCACAATCTCGTAGGCGCGCGGCAGTTGCTCGCGCGTCACCGGCTGCGCCTTGTACACGGCCAGTGCGATCTTGTCGGAGTAAAAATAGGAGACGAAGTTCATCACGGCGGCAAAAGCCAGCGCCAGCAGCATCCCATTCTGCCCGCCAAAGTAGCGGCCAAAGAACATCAGCAGCAGCGTAAGCGCGGTCAGCAGGAAGGCGGTCTTGAATGTATTTCCCATAGATTGTCGGATCTCAGCCTATTGGATGTTACGCGCCGGGGGGAGATGCAGTTCGGTTCGTTTCGGGAAAATTGTGGCTGAGGGGGTATACCCCTACCCTTCCGTTGTGAGTGGAATCATCGAGTTAGCAAGAAAATCCCTCTAAATCCGAAGGTCTAAAGGACTTAGGAGTAAAATCTCTAGAATCAGCGGGTTAGCGGGGGTGGTATGCCCGCGCCACCGGTCTTGTTCGCTTTGGCGATGATCAACCACCGGGGCTGTGGAACGCAAGGTTAGATGTCACATCGTGTGGTGGATTTCAGGAGGGGCGAGTTGGAGGAAATGGCGCGGCGGTCTAATAATAACCGCGAGAACCCGTTTCTCCTCCGCGATACTATGCTGAAGCTCATTCATTCTGACGACCTCGAATACAGAGAACTCACGAAAGCGGCCTAGAATCTTTTGACATTGGCCTCTTTTCCCCAATGCAAGAGATATTTAAGAAAATCCTTGCCTCTTTGAGTGATCTCAATCATGTCACTGGCATGTCGAATAATCAGGATTTGGTTTACCATGTAAGCTGCCCAACCATCGAACGAATAGGTTGAATAGAACTTCGGAAAATCGTTCTTAGCCTTGTCGTAAAACTCTCTAGCTTTATTAGCTGGAAGCATGCCGTGGCTTCTGTTCAGTTCTAAGAGAGACAACAACTGACTGGCGTATATGTTCCACCAAATAGTGTCGTATACGTAGGCAACCCCTCCGATGCCGATAACTTTCAGCAAAAAGGCTTCTCGGTTATTCGGCTGGGCGGCATTCGCAGCGGTACTAAGTCATTGTTCGACATCGGCCTGCATTGGGCTGATATATGCAACGCGAAAAAAATCTTGGTAATCCCAAACTTCGGAGGGCGGGGCGGTCAAGCCTGTCCTACTACCTGTCTGGGCTAAACTTGTACTCTGTTGGCCGCTGGGCGCTAATTTCTTACCTACCCACAGGAAGACGAGCATTACAAGTCCCGCCGAAACAAGCCATATCGGAGTGATCCACTCGCTCGGTATTTGAGTGAACCGATGCAGTGCGGCCCGCACCAAGGCACCACCTCCGAATGCTATCAGTAATTCCGCCACTGTTTTTCCGTCTTCCAACCACTCTAGAAAACTTTTTACCTTGTCTTTCCATCCCATCGCGCAAACCTCTAAAGCGCGAATGGTACTCCGCGTGCTAGTCCTGCGTCAAATGCACAATTCGTTTATATTCACTTTGTTTTCTTATGCTTGCATAGAATCAACCGGAATTCTCAATAGAGAATACAAGGCGAATAAATGACTGACATTCATTTAGGAGCGTGACGAACCTGTGACCGCAATTCGGTGGCATTCCCCAGCGGCTAAAGCCGGCGCTGATTTCGCGGCGCTTGCGGCATCCCTTCGACTTCGCTCAGGGCAGGCTGCTGAAGCGATGCCCTGATACGAATCGAGAGGTTCGGCTGCGAGCACAGAGCGGTGTTTTTTCGGGAAGCTGCTGCTGGAACGAAAGTCAAAGGCAGCGGACAGGAGTGTCCGCTCCACACGAGCCGTGTCGGCTTCTAGCGCTTTCGCTTGGCGCGCGATTGAAGCAGCGGGAGACCCCAGGCGCTGGCGGCTAACAGTGCGCCGAACAAAACGACAGCGTCGATGCTGGAGCGGCCTTCGGGAGACCAATAAACGTCCTTGAGATTCAGCCAGAGAGCAAATTCGTCCAGGGTAAGCGCCGCGCCCACACCGTAGAGGATGGCCATCAGGCGGCTGAGAAAAATGGAGGAGTCGTCCTCGCCGGTGCCGAGGTCAGCCAGCCAGCCGTAGCCCACAGCCAGCAGGATGATGATCCCGAAGACCAGGTGATGAATGTGCCGGCCACCCTGCTCGATGAAATGGAATGGTGGAATGTGGTGCAGAACGGCAAAGACCACCGCGCGCACTCCGGCGAACGTGAGAAAGAAACTTACGGAAGCCACGAAGAGACGGCGGCGCGGGCGGTCGGGAATGCGCTCGTGGATTACCGTGCCGAAGGGCGTGCCTTGCAGCAAGAGCAACAGTAAAGCCGAGCCCGCAAGCGCGAGCAGGAGTATGAACCAGGAGTAGGCCATAGGGTATTAGAGCAGAGCGCTGCATCAACGGAGAAACAGCAGATTCCTCCACTTCGCATTCCCTGCCTTCGGGAAGGGAATGCTTCGGTCGGAATGACAATCTTCAATTTGACCGCAATGTTAGTGTTGACCGCCTCAGGCCTTTTGCGCTTCGCGCTTCAGCGCGCGCTCAAGCGTTTGATCGAGGGCGGCTTTAGCTGTCTCGTATTCCGATTGCGAGATTTGGCCTTGCTTGCGCTCGACCTCGAGTTGGAAGAGTTCTTCCTTTAATCCCTCGAGCAGCATGGAGGTGGGACGCGCCGCCGTCGCTAACCGGCCGGGAGACTTGGCCAGAACTTCGGCGGGCTCGTAATCGTCTTCTTCCTGCATGGCAACTGGGCCGGACGAGCCAGCCATCTGGCGCGCCAAAGCTCTTGACGTCGACTGTTGTCTCCAGGCTACGTAAACGCCGCCGAGAACCAAGGCTGCGGCAATGCCTCCGAGGATCTGCCAGCGGTATTTTTGCAAAGGATCGGGAGCGTCGATGGGCGGGCCGAGCCCGCCACCGGGCCGGTTATTCGCCTGGGCGCCACTGCCCGGAGCCTGTGCGGTTTCCGAGCCTTGTCCCTGGGCTTGCGCGCTGCCTTCCTGAGGGGCTTCGAGCACGCCCTCACCCGAAACCTTGAAGGCAAGGTTCTGCGCCGGCGTGGTGTTGGAAGCCACCTGCACGCTGGCGTCGGGCTCGTTCGGATAGTTAATCAACTTAAAACCGGCCGAAGCAGCGGCGGCGGTGAACCGCATCGCCCTGGGGGTCATGACCACGAAGTGCTCCAGGGGATACACCGACTTGGGGTCGAGATTGGCGCTTCCGCTGTAAGGAAGCTGGTAGGCCACCTCGAACCGCGTGAGTCCGGGCCGCAGGGGGAAGATGAACGAGTAACGGTTCTTCTCGCCTTCAGGTACGGGAGCGGATTTCAGCGGGTTGCCGTTCTCGGTGGTGGCCGAGGCTGAATCCGGGATAATCTGAGACCCGTCGGGAATGTAGAACTCAAGATTGCGTTCGTTCATCTGCGTCCGCGGAGGTTTGGAACTGTTTTGCACGCCGAACTCGCGGACTACCACAAGCTGTCCCTGTTCGACCTGGATGCGGAGAATGTCGGCGAGTACTTCGATGCCGTCTACCTTCTTAGCGGCGTCGTAGACACTGAGTTCCACCGAGGTGGTTCCCGGAGGCGCCATGCGGTGGTAGGTGACATCTTGATGAATGGCGCGGACCAGATGCGGGGACTGCGCGTCGTCGAGCTTGAAACTGAACTGGCCCTTGGCGTCAGTCTTGGTGCGGCCGGCTTCCTCCATGCCCTGGCCCAGCTTGAGCAGGACGACTTCGTCCCCGGCGGCGGGCTTGCCGGTGGTGGAGTTCTTGACTGTGCCGGTGAGAGTTTGGGCGGCGGCGAAAGAGGCAAGGAGGAACACGACGAGGGCGAGAGCCATAGTAAGGAAGGTCGCCTCGCGCTTATTGCGACGCACAGAACGCCCTTCAGCGCGCTTCGCTTGCTCAGGGCAGGCTAAGAACGCGGCGCGGGGGCTCCCCCAGATCCTTCGCTCGGCAAAAGACGCCTCGCTCAGGATGACATTCGTAAAGGGATCCTTCGACTGCGTAAGTGCTTCGCTTCGCGAAACACTTACTTCGCTCAGGATGACAGGGGCGTGTGAATCTTTCAAGATCTGGTTCCTCTTTGTGCCACGGGATTTTTCTCCAGGCGGGCAATTTCGGCCAGGATGGTCGCGGCTTCGTCCTGCAATGAAGATCTCAGCGAAGTGTAGTCTGCGTCGGGTACCTTGCCGGCCTTGTATTCGAAATTGAGGTCGCGCAGGTTTTCGTAGACCGCATCTTTGCGTTCGCGCAGATAACCGGCGCGGGTTTTCTCCGGACCGAGGAAAAGTTTTCCCGGCAGGTAGAACACATAAAAAAGAGACGCGGCGGCAAGTGCAATGCAGCAAACGAGCCAGGTCATAGATCGGTCTCCGTCACAGATCGGTCTCCTTGCGGGCCTGATCGCGGAACTGTTCGAGTTCAGCGCCCCGCACGGGCCGCAGGCCGTCGGCGAGAGCGGGAGCGGGACGGTCCTTCCACGCGCGAATGATCAGCACAATCAAGCCGAATCCGAAGAACAGAGCCGCGAAGGGAATGACGTACGCGGCCCGGTCGAAACCTTTGGTGGTAGGAGCAGCCAGAACTGTTGGGCCATATTTCTGGACGAAGCCCTGCTCGACCAGGCTGTCGCTGTCGCCGCGTGAAACCGCCGCCATGAGTTCGTTGCGCATGCCGTCGGAGGCAGGGCAACCGACGTGATTGCACTCCAGAAGAATCTGGTTGCAGCCGCAGATGCACATCATCTGGTGGCCGATTTCGTTGAAGCGCGTCGCGGGATCGCCGGCCCCCAGAAATATGAAAACAGCGGCAGACAAAACTGCGGCTTGTACGGTTCTGCTGGCCCGCGTGCCGAGCTTCGAGCGCAAGTTCAGACGATTGGGCATCAGTCTCCTGTAACCGCGGGAGCGGGGTTCGGTTGCCCGATTCGCGCTGTCGCGGCAACGCGCACCGGCGCAGGCGCGTTTGGAACCAGGGCTAGAACCGTCCCGATCAGCATGATCCAGACGCCCATCCAGATCCACATCACCAGCGCATTCAGGTGCGCCTTGATGATGGGATGACCGTTATCCTGGTTCAGCCCTTCGAAGACAAGGTAGAGATCCTCGTTGAGACCGGAGCGGATATCGGGCATGGTGGAGGTCTGCTGGCTGGCTTTGTAAAAACGGCGCACCGGGCTCATGGTATCGATCTGCTTGCCGCCTTTGTAAACGTCGAGCATGGCCCACTGACTGGCGAAGTTCGGGCCGTCGTCGTCCGTGTAGGAGCGGCAGATCAGCGTGTAGTTGCCGATGGTCATTTTGTCGCCGTTGGCCATCTCCTGCTCTTTGTCCTGATTGAACGCGGCCCCGGCGAAACCGATGATGACCACCACCACGCCGAAGTGGACAATGTATCCGCCGTAGCGGCGGGTGTTGCGATGGGTGAGTTGCACCATCGAGGCGAACATGCTCTGCCCCGTGTGTTTGGAGATGACGCGGCCGCCGCGGTAGAACTCGCTGGCCACGGTGAGCGTTACCAGCACGGAGAGCGCGATGGCCATCAGCGAATAGAAGTAAGAAATATCCTGCCACGGCTTGAGGCCGAAGGTCGATCCCCAGCTTTGCGGCGTGATCATCAGGAAGATTGCCACCACGACGGCCCCTATGGTTGGCCACATAAAATTGCGCTTGAGGCTTTCAAGGGAAGTCTTGCGCCAGGCCAGCAGCGGGCCGACGGCGGTCAGGATCAAGAGCAGCAAGGCCACGGGGATAGCGACGCGGTTGTAGAACGGCGCCCCGACCGTGACTTTATTACCTTGCACGAGTTCGGAGATTTTCGGGAACCAGGTTCCCCATAGCACGGTGAAGCACAGGAGAACGAAAAGCAGATTGTTGAACAAGAAGCTGGATTCGCGAGACACGAGCGATTCGAGCTTGTGCTCGCTGCGCAGGCTCGATTTATTTTTGACGAAGAAAAAGATGAACACGATCAAAGTGATGGCGAGGAACCACGCGAACCAGTCGCCGATGGAAGATTGCGCGAACGCGTGAACCGAGCTGATGATGCCACTGCGGGTGAGGAAAGTTCCGAGGATGGCCAGCCAGAACGTGGCGAAGACCAGCCACATGTTCCACATTTTCAGCATGCCGCGCTTTTCCTGCATCATCACCGAGTGCAGAAACGCTGTGCCGGTGAGCCATGGCATGAGCGAGGCATTCTCGACGGGATCCCACCCCCAATAGCCGCCCCAGCCCAGCACAGAGTAGGCCCAGTGCGCGCCGAGAAAGACTCCGCAGGTTAGGAAGGCCCATGTGACCATGGTCCAGCGGCGGGTGATGTGGATCCATTTTTCGCCGGGATATTTCATGATGAGCGCGCCCAGCGCGAAGGCGAAGGGCACGGTGAACCCGACGTAGCCGAGATAAAGCATGGGCGGGTGAATCACCATCTCGGGATACTGCAGCAGCGGATTCAGGCCGTTACCGTCGGCGGGAATTGTTCCCTGCACGATGGCGAAAGGGTGCGCCGCGAAGTTCAGCAGAGACAAGAAGAAGATCTGCACGCCCGCCAGAACCACCGACGCGTAAGCGAAGAGGCGCGCGTCGGTCTTGTAGCGCAGCCGCAACACGAATCCATAAGCGGCGAGCAGCAACGACCAGAACAGCAGCGAACCTTCCTGGCCGGACCACAGCACGGCGAACTTATAAGGACCGGGCAAATCGCGATTGCTGTGATGGAGGATATAGGCGATGGAGAAGTCGTCGCGGAAGGCGCAAATGACGAGGATCACCGAAGCGAGCAACACCGCACCGAAAGTGACGATGCCGGCTCGGCGCGCAGTCTCGCCGATGCGCTCCGAACCCTGGCGGAGCAGTGCGGCCAGCGAACTTCCTTCGGAAGCAGGAGCGAAGCCGGTGCGTCCTGCGGTCTGAACTCCAGGCTGCGAGGATGGCTGAGAATTCCGCTTCTGAAAGACTAGAGCGACGATTCCGGCGAGGAACGAGTATAGGCTCAACGCCAAAGCGAGAAGAAGTGCGAAACTGCCTATTTCCGCCATGTGGAGGAACCCCGGCCTATTTTTTCAGAAACGCACGTGCGAGGCAACCGCGACAAACAGCTAAAAGCGATGTTGAGAGTATAGCGGCGAACTGGCGCGCGGAGGACTTTCCGAAACTCTAACACATCACCAGCGCAAACCGGGTCCAGGTCGCATTTGCCGGAACCCGGCGCACAATCCCAACGGAGCGGCGATCTAGGTTCGACCGCCGCCAGGAGTGACTGAGATTGCGGCGCGACTAAGCGCTCTGCTGATGGTAGCGCTGCAATACTTCACGTTCCGCAGTCAGCCAGTCCTCGGCCTCGTCGCCGGAGGCGGGTCCGCGCTGCAGATAGAGCTCATAGGCGCGGCGCCGGATCTCGTCGTCCATGTTGATGGGGACGATATTCTTCCGGGGTTCGCCCTTCACGACGGACAACTTACGAACTTCCGGTGCGGCCTGGACGGGCACCGTCTCCGGCGCGAGGTTTTTCGCGTCGGGGGCCTGAACCGGATTGCCGGCACCGTTTTGCTCGTTGCTCCTGGTCTTGCCGCCGGAACTGGATTTCGACTTTGCCATATTCGGATACTCCTTGCATTTGCCCAGAGTTAGGAACGAATCGAGTTGTTCAGTGAACCACATACACTTCGCCCACAGCGTGAAGAACCTTGCAATTTTATTGGCGGAGTTGAGCTTAGTATAAACCTTCAACGCCTGTGGAAACCTCTTTTCTAGAAGAAACCGGCAGACAGGGCTTTGCTATAATCGAAGCTCCTACAATCGCAACTTCGGGGATGGCGCTATCGTCTAGGGGTNNATTCCCGGTAGCGCTACCAACAACATAGCCGGGATTCACTCCGATCATTTGCAATTAAATTGAGAATATGGGAAGCCAGACGCGGCCACGATTGCATTACCGCATGGAAGGCCGCGCTGCGTGCTCTGAAAACCTCGATACCCGGACGTTTGCATGTTAGCCGTCAAAGCCCGCCAGCGAAAGCCGTGAACCTTTTGGGATCGTACCTTGGACAATTTATTTATGCCTGATCTGGGGTTTGAAGAAGCGTTGCTAGTGCTGCGCGGATGGCGAGATGAAAGGCGGCTTATCCACTTTCATGTCTGCGACAGTGCGGATGCCAACGGATTTACCTGCTTCGGACTTGGAGCGATTGAGGAACTTACCGAGGAGTCTGTCCGGATCGATAGCCGAAACGTTAATGCACCGGAGATGTTGAGCGGTCAAAAACATGGCTGCACGGTCTCACTCCGCCGAGCAGATTGGTTTGCGCTTTGGGACTGGCGAGACGTTCCTCCCGAAGAACAATTGATGAAGGAGCTTTTGCAGGACTCCTACGATGTAATTCTGACTGTGGCGTTTGGTCGCGGCAGATGCGTTCTCCAGACGCTGAGACGCAGCGATGAGCTTTAGGGCTCCTGTCGTGATGGCGGCTCAGTCTGTTTGAATATCAATGCTGCTTCCCTACACTGTGAAATCCCTCTCGTGGCATCACCGGGTCTTTTATCTTTATCCATCTCGTAGATTGGGGCGCTCAATTGACAAGGACAGCGTAAAGGCGTAAGTTTTCAGTGCGTTCTTTTGCCGTTCCCCCCTAGGACGCACCACCCTTGTTCGCTGGAGGTTCTATGAAAACTACCCTGGGTTTGACCCTAGCACTGCTTTCTCTCGCTGCATCCGCGCAGAGTCGGCTTGGCCGCCAGACGAGCGAGACATTTCAACAGTTGGCGGAGCTAACCGGCTCTCAGTCGTTTGCTCTTTTTGCGTCAAGTCTGGCGCTCAGCGGCAACACTCTGGTCATTGGAACGCCGGCAGCAACACCACCAGATGGCTGCGTCGCCTGCGGGGTGGTTTACGTCTATACAGCGGTCAACGGCGACTGGACGAATCTTCAACTAACAGCGACCTTGACGCAGTCAAGTGGCCAGAGCCAGGGGGGCTTCGGTGGCGCCGTGGCGATCAGCGGGAATACCGTGGTTGTCGGAGGGTATGACTCGTCTAGCGAGTTGGGCGCAGCTTACGTCTACATTAACCCTTCGGGAACAGTTACGGAAAATGCCGAGCTCACAACATCCGTCCCAGGAGCCCCTTTCGACTCCATCTCTATCGACGGGAATACGATTGTCGCGGGCAGTCCGCTTGCGCCGGTCGGCAGCGAACGCGAATTGGGCGCGGCTTATGTGTATGTCGAGCCTCCCGATGGATGGGAGAACATGACGGAAACCGCAGAGCTTGTAGCCAATGACGAGTCCACAGAATGTGACTTTGGAAATTCGGTCAGCATCAGTGGGAGCACAGTTGCAGTGGGAGCTCCTAGGCTTGGGCTCGCGTATGTTTTTGTTAAACCTGCACATGGTTGGAATGGAACTCAGGGACAGACAGCGGAACTCATGCCCTCGAACGGAACAAAGGCCGCCATTTTCGGGATTTCTGTATCGTTGAGTGGGGATACGGTTGCGGTAGGTGCGCCAGAGGAGACCGTGGGGACCAAACAGGAAGTGGGCGCTGTGTACATCTTTTCGGAGCCTTCGCACGGCTGGCCTAAGACGATGACTCAGACGGCCGAATTGACGGCCGCTCGGGGTACCGCCGGCAGCCTAATGGGCTATTCGGTTGCGATCAGCGACGGGATGTTATTGGCAGGTGCGCCATATGCCCGTAGCGGCCAAGGTGTTGCTTATGCTTTTTCCGAGCCGCCCGGAGGTTGGCAAAATGAGGCCGCAGGCAAGGAAATTGTCGCAGCCGACGGAGCCCCGAACAACTCATTTGGCGACGTAGTTGCCCTTGGCGGCGGGGTTCTGGGGGTCTCGGCCCCGTATTGGCCGGATGGAGGCCTGGGTCCTGACGGCGCCGTATACGTCTTCGGCGACACTCACTAGAACGTACCGAGCATTTTGCCTAGAACAACGTAGCGTTACCTATCATCTGGGCATTTCCGATGAGAGTGCTGGTCCCGCTTGGCTGACCGGCAGCCAAGGCCAGTATCGCGTTAGCGTAAGCTGCGGAATAGGTTAATCGATTGAGCACGTTGCCGCAGGTGGTACCACTCAGAACTGTGGAACCCGGGTCGAAAGCGCACAGGAGGTCGTTGTAATAGATTTCTGCCGAAGTGGTTGCGTGCTGACTTGACAGCGGGAAGATTTGCGACAGCGTCACCTGATCCTGCCCGGCTGGTATCGTTCCGGCTAGAACACTGTCCAAGCAATGCGGTGGGGTTGCCGAGGTTGATGCTGAATCGCTGACGTTGCAATCCTGAAGTTCGATAACAGGCACATTCCCGATCACCATCGACCTTGTGTTGCACCAGTTGTCCGAACAGCAGGGAATGCTGCTGCCATTGCAACTAATCCCGTTGGCGATCGCCGTAAGATCGCTCGCGACTGGCCCGAGGTTTGGGGCGCCGTTTTCAAGACCTTGGGTTCCGATCCCAAAAGGTTGGTTCTGAAGCAGAATCTGCGCCTCTCCGATCGCCCAAGACGGGTCGGTATTGCCGAAGGTGCCCGGGAGACTTGTGCCCATGTTCACTGTCATCATCGGCACCCATGGAGGGCGAATTGGTTGCGCCGCGACCGCCGCGAGGATGTTAGACGCAGCGCTCGCATAAGCTCCAAGCCATGCTGCTTTCATTTGGCTATCGGTTGCCTGGGTGCCCGTGCTGTGGAAATTCCCGAGGGCTTCCTCAAGGTACTTCGTGCAGTTAATAGTTGCCTCGCTGCCGATGGAAAAGCCGAATCGAACGTATCCTATCTGACTTACTGGCGCTGTCGGCAACACGTTGCCCGATGCCCACGAGACGAACTCGGTCCAGAAAGCATGGATTGCTGTTTCGTAAGGCGTTTCCCAGATTGCCGGAATTCCGGTAGCGACAGTTTGCTGGTAGCAGGCGGGCGTGATGCTACCTCCGCTACAAGTACCATTTACGTTGGCATAGTCATTCGACGGAGGAGCGTTCAGCATGTACGAACTGCCATTGTAGTTCCCCGAGGTGCAGAACACTGCGTCTACTGGATTTGAAGCGCTCGCCCACCCCGTCGTGAATACGTAGGATGGAGTATCCAAGTTGGACGACATATTCGTCACTGGTCGTACGTCTAAATCGATGATACACAGGTGTCCCCCGCCTCGCCCCGGTAGAGCCTTGCCGCACGTGCTATACATGCCCCCCGAGATGTAATTCGTCAGCAAGTTTTCGAGTGCCGTGAAACTGTAGGTCAGGGCGGTGCAAGTCGACGCCGTACAGGTAGTGCTGTCGATGGATGCCCATGTGACCGGGAATGCCACGCCGTCTATGTAAGGCAGCACGCTCATTATATTGGTAGTTGTCGGATTCCAAGCGATGATCTCAGTTTGGGCTGACATTGTCGTGGTCAGAAATGCGAGAGTAAATGCAACGGCAAGAGGTCTTGCTATCTTCTTCACCATCGGCCAGATCGCACTAGATAGCTGCCACATAGTCCTGAGTCAAGCAGAGCGGGCGGTCCTCGTCCAAGCTGAGTTTCTGCACATGGGCGCGCAGTGTCAAGCGAAAACCGTAACACTATTTACGCTAATGGTGCTCAGAGTCAAGATTTGGTCAGCATGCCAGCTCTAAGCCGATAGCTACAACATAGAGTTGAATCAAGTTATCCAATACCCTAAGTACCTGTTCTGCGCTATAAAATTTCTCACAGGTGCAACTACGAATAAACGCGGAGGCCTAATGAAGAACACCATTCTCGCTGCGCTCCTGATGTTCTCAGTCCACGCATTTGGGCAAACGACAGTTTCTATACTGTGCTCATCTGCGGGGTGCGGAACGACTACGCTGCAATCCAATGCGATCCAGGCGAGCGGGACTGGAGCAGGTGGTGTCAGTCTAACTGCGGGAACCGGGCCAGCTTCGCTCCCGACTAACGCCGTAACTATCCTCGCACCACAGGCGACCGGTACTACTCCGTTTGAGGTTGTGCTCCCTACCACCCTGCCTACGAGTGGAGCAAACTCTCCCGCTGGTTTTTGGTTGGCAACGCAGGCAACAACTGCAACTGCAAATGCAGTTCTCACTGGTAGCGCTGTCACCAGCATTACTGCGGTGACAACCGGTGCTAACTATGCCACGGCGCCCGTTTGCATCATCAGTGATTCGCTGGGTGGAACGGGGACTGGTGCGACATGCACAGCGACTTACAATCCGACCGCCCTGAATGTCAGCGGCGAAAGCGTGGGACTCACAGGTTCAGGCTACACTCACCCTGTGGTTAGCTTTCTCCCGCAGGTGGTCTTTACAATATCAGGGATAGAAGGGTCGGCGGCAAACAATGTCCAGCTCACTGCGCAAGGCGCGACTACCAGCGGTGACATTGTGACATATGACGGCCTCGGGAACGTTCAGGACTCGGGAATTTCTACTTCATTCAGTGCTCATAAATGGTTCGGAAATAACACGGGTAGCACCGCCACGGCAGCCGCGAGTTCCATCGGCACTTCCGACACAACCCCGAATTTCTATGCGACCGCGTCTGGCTCTGTTAATGCATACCAAGTTACCCTCAGTCCGGCAATGGCGGCACTCACGGCTGGAGCGACAGGATGTTTCAAGGGTAACCTTGCCAACACTAACTCGGCTCCCACGGTGAGTTTCAACGGTCTGACCGCGAAGGCCATCGTTAAAATGAACGGTTCATCTCTTGCTAACGGCGATATCGGTACTAGCGAGCCCGTATGCGTGATCTACGATGGATCCTCGCTCTTCGAACTAATCAATCCACAGGCCTCGACAGGGTCTGGCGCCCAAGTTCTCGCCACGAGTCCAACATTTATAACAGGAATTACAACTCCAGCCATAACTACGACAAATCTTCTCTTGAATACAACAGCCCCTACGATTGTATCAGGCTTCGGAACAACGCCCTTCATTGTCAGTAATAACGGTACGGCAGCCTTTACAGTCAACGTTGGATCGGGAGGAACTGCTAGTACTGGCACAATTGGATTGCCCACGGCGGCAAATGGATGGGTTGTACACTGTGACGATACTGTTGTAAGCACAACCTCGCTCATTACGAGACAAACAGCATCAACAACAACATCCGCTTCGCTTACGAACTATGCTGGTGGCACCGCACACGCGTGGGCAACTAACGATGTCCTGTACTGCATCGCTTTTGCATTTTAGTGAGAGCGGGCACAGGTCGGGCTCCATTTTAGTGACCGGCAACCTTTGTGATGTGACCGGCGGCCTCATTAAAGTAGAGAGCTAGAGCCGTTCCTTCAAGGGTGAGCAGCGCGATGGCGCCGCCGATCCACGCCAAAGAACTCTTCTTCCAACCTTCAAGTGCTCCGGTACGGATTTCAATCTTGTCAAAGCGCCTTCTCTGTTCCTCTACCGTCGCTTTAGCTTCTTGAATCATGTACGGCAGAGCGCCTTGCTGACCGTCTCCACCGAACAGCCTCCGATTCGTCTCTGCGAGTAGCGTTTCGACACGCGCCATGCCCTCAGACAAGTGAATATTCGTCTGGTGTTGCGCTGCAATGAAATCGTTGAGTTCCGACATAAGCTAAGAGAGAAGAAACGTATACACATAGCACCTTAGTGGTCATATTCAGAGAAAAGGACCTGCTAGGTGTTGAGGTGGCCGGGCTTGCCTGTACGCGATTTATTACTTCTTTCAGCAAGTAATGAGATCGCGTCACGGCGCGAACTGCGCCCACACAAGAGAGGAGCGCACAATGGCTAAATTATTCCACTATCGCTTACACGGACGACTGGATGAAATCTCACTGCACATATCCCGCGCTGAAGCGCTGAAGTGATAGGCGGGCTAACGACTCAGTTGCACAAGCGGCGCTCAAAAGGCCAACGCGTGTATTTCTTGCTGACTGTCAAGGGCGCTCGTTTCTTTCACAAACTGACAGTCACTCATTGCGAAGCCCATCGGCGGCACTGTCACAAGCGCATAGCAGAGCACCATGCCACTAAAGAGTGGGCAACAGCTTAGTACCACGTCGAAGGGTAAGGGTTGCCAGATGACGTAACCCACCACTTTCCAGCGAGCGACAGATTCGCTGTCGGAATCAGTTCTACAGAGCTAGCAGGGGGCGTCCATAGCAGCTGACATTCAAAAGCTGTGCCCCCTGCGTGCTGCCATTCGATGACAATCGGGTACGAAATATGTGCCGTTAGCTCAACCTGGAAGCTATTCGTGTATTCGACTAATGCATTGGCTGTTTGGGCCGCGCTGAGAACGTTCACGATGAAAGCGCTGCCAATATAAAAGTCTGCACCATCAGAGACGTTGAGACCAAGCGTCCACAAGCCAGATACCGGAACGGTGAGCCAGCCTGTCCAGCGGACATAGAAGTAGTCAATAGCAGCGATGCCACAGGGCAGGGCGCTTGACCCAGACACCACATTGCCATAGTTGATGGGAAGTCCCGCTGTGAACTCTCCAACGGCAGCCTTGACTCCCACGCTGCTGGGCGCTGCATTCTGATGCTGCCCGCCACCAAGAGCAGTCCCTGTGGCTGCGATCACCCCTACACCTAGCGGCTCTGCACCACTGGAACCCAACGTGTTTGCGGTTCCCGCAGCGCTGACCACGCTGACGCCAGTAGCATCTATGGTGCTGTTGGCTATCGTGGTCGGGTCATTGACTGCCGACGTAACCCCAACGCCGCTTGGGTCTGCAAGTTCAGTTTGCAGTCCAGAAGCAGTCCCTGTGGCTGCCGTAACCCCAACGCTGCTTGGGCCTGCGTTCGCAGACACTTCAGCAATGAACGCAATGGCTACAGCAGCCCACGGCGCTTTAGCTGTTCCAAAAGCCGTCGCAATGCTGCCGCTTGCTTGCGACAGAATGTATTGAACATTGTTATCGACGCTGGAAAGCGTGTAACCACTGCCCGCGGTCTCATTCGCAGTGTCAGCAACAAAGATGAGATCCGTTTTGCTAGTGGTGAGGACGCCAGCGGCCGGTGTGGTTGCCGAAGAAGTATCGTTATTGCCTGTGCCTGTGGTGTCTACAGGACTGGAGGTCGCAAGACCGCTGAACTCAAATAAGGTGAAATAAACGGCGGGCGTTCCGTTATTTGCCGTAGCCGTTACTGTCGTTGTAACGGATGTAGCCATTGCCGATGCATTGGCGATGTAAAAGATTGAGACTTCTCCGCCTAAATACTCAGTGCTTGGCGGGTGAACAATGGTAACGGTTTCAGCATAAGCCTCATGCTGTGCGTTTGCCCACGTGAAACCAGCCGTGGATGGCGCACCAACCGCCAGCGTTACAGGCGCCGTGGGGTTGTTCGTAGATGCGTACACAACGCAGACAAGCAGACTCCCAGCCGTAGTCTCAGAACTAAAGCCAGCCGCGGAGCTTGTTCCTGATCCGCTACCACCTGCATTTGATTGAACCAACGATACGGACATAGATGTTTCTCTTAGGTTGTCACTGTCGGTGTTGTTCCAAATGGACCCGCACCCACGTTGAAGCTCGAACTTGCAATGATGAGACCGCTTGCCGCGTCAATCGTCCCCGGACCTTCGCCGGGGACTGTGAACTCCACGGCTGTGAGCGAAGACAGCGGCTGCGGATTCTGGCCGAAGTTGTTCAAGCTCTGAAATTTGAAATACAAAGTCTCCCCTGCCCACTTTGGGTCATATGTGTACTTGAAGATGCTGTTATCCAGCCTCAAGAACGCAGCGCCTACGGTATGACTGGTGATCTGTGAGCCAACCTGCCCTCTGCGAATGTAGCCACCGAGTGAAGGGTTAGTGCTGCCCATCGTGTACTGGTTCTGACCAGTTGTGGTCACTGCGGAATAGGCGATGATTTCTCCATCGACAAAGCACATCGTGTTCAGATAATTCGCATCTGTATCGGTTCCGGAATCCAGCGCAGGACAGTTAACAGCCAGATTCACAACCAGCGTGTCTGAAGTGTCGGGGTCATCCCCTGCAGGGAAGGTCGATGCGATTGTTCCGAGGCGTGCTGCGGCTGAGATAGTTCCAATCTGAAGGTACGTTTCACCATCCTGAGAGCACCAGACGTTGCATGATCCCCACTGAGAATTCGAGCCGCAGGCGCCAATCCAAATCTGGTTGCCTTGGTAGTTGGTCAACCGCGAGGTTGCTTCAAACATGACCGCGATTGTGTTTCCAGGCGCTGCTAGTTGGTTGATGACTCCGCTACCCGCGCTGATGGACTTGTTGAAGAGCACAGGCTCTTGTGCCGTGGCGATGTAGTCTTCAAACTCCATCTGCATACCTTTCTTCGGATCGTCCACAGTCTTTGTGACCCGAAGAGGAAGGTTGCTCACTGCAAGATTGACGTTGTTCAATCCCGCTGCCCAGATGGAGGACGTGCTTACGGTCACGATGTCCATCGGCTCTAAATACGAATAGCTGAAGGGCAAAGTCCCGGAATACGTGTTCAGGATTGATGTGGACCGCTTGACGCGAAGAGACCCCACAAAGGTCGCAGCACTCAGCGTGTGAATAAAGTCGTAGTTCTGCGGGTCTTCAGGCAACGTGCCGTAACGATTGATAGCCGCCTGGTCGAACTCTTGCGTGATGTCGTCATTGTATTGGTAAGAGCGGTTGCTGAAACCGATGGCGACTTTGTTGTAGGCATCCGGCCATTCTTTACACTCGCAGTTGAAAGGATCTTTCCCTTCTTCTGCTAAGAAGCAGGTGTCATCGAGAGCGACAACATAACTCTGCGGACCTTCCCAAGTGCAGCCGTTACCAGCCACAGAGGTTGAGCCGTAGGGAACGAGCTTGAGCAGTCCCTCTGAGACGTAGACGCCGATCTGCCCAGCTTCACACCACTTGCTGATGACCGAAGCAGCGGAGTCTTGAGAGTCGATCTTCGGAGAGATGAAGTAGCCGTTAGCTGCGCACCAGTTCCAAGCAGTGCTTCCCACTGAGCGCGTGCCCGGAGTTCCGACTGCTCCGCCCCAAGTTCCGTTAGCCGAATTGTCGATCGCGGCTACTGGGAACGGAACCGGACCACTGCCTAGTCCCCAACGGTTATCAGTGAGCACGCGATAGATGCACTGAACAGGATTGCAATCCACAATGCCGCTGCCGTAAGCATCAGGGGTGATGACTTCAAAGCAGTTGTCAGGCATCTGACCGGAAGTGCCCAAATACATTGGCGAGTAGTCCACATGAGCAATGCCGCTGTAGCTCAGAATTTGACCGAGGTCTCCTACCATTGTTATCGTTGCTGCATTCGAGCTTCCCGCGCCGAGATGAAACGTTCCCCCATCTTCAAAACACGAATTCAACTCTTGACCCATGTTGCCGCCAAACACCGTGAAATTGATAAGCTCCGGCGCATCTTGGCCTACGAGACTCTGATTTGTGTATCCCCAAGTGATTAGTACTTCCTGACCGATGTCTGCCGTGCTGAAAGTGACCAGCGTGGGGTAGATGTCATTTGAGTTCGGATTGTTGGTGTTGCTAGGAGTGAAGTAAAACGTCCCTGCTTCAGTTGGCGGATTGGTGCTTACCTGCGTTAGCGTTGTACCCGCAAGTTCGTTGAACTCTCCATAGTACTGCACAGAGATGATGGAGGTCGGCGAGTACTGTTGCGACAAGACGACAGTCTGAGCGGGGTAACCGGGAACGCCTACACCATCTGGCACGATGTAAACATCCTGTTGCTCGACCAGCGACAGGTTGAATTGATAAGAGACGACAGCGTTATTTCCAACGTCAGAGGACGAAAAATGATACGTGTTGCCAAGGTCTTCAGCAACACCCGCGTGTGTTTCGGCAACGCCTGTGGTATTGAAGAGCGTCAATGATGACGCGCTGGAAGCGACACAGACATACGTTCCGTTGTTCTGTGGATTCTGAAAGCCAGTAACGGTGAACGTGTAACCGATGAAGGCGCCACTGCCGCCACCAGTAATGGTGCCCGTGTAAGCAGTTCCGTTGCCTGATGGAATGTTCAGGTCGGTGGAAGTGAACGGAGCATTGTTGGCTGCTGCTGTCAGCGTGAAAGTGCCGATAGATGCGAAGCTGATGGAGTACTGGCCTGTCGTCAAGCCAGCACCAGTGTTCGTCCAGTACGTTGTGTCGGAAAGTGCCTCTCCCGTATTCGCTTTCACGCTTGTGTAAACGTCGGCGCCGTTGAAGACCTGTGCCCCTACAGCATATGAAGTGCCAGCCGCAGCAGCGGGGAACCAAGGAACCAAGACCATCGGAGCGCTGTCACTTCCGTTTAGGACAGTGGAAACTGGCTGGCCGTAGTCGGTATACGTGGCGCTGTAAGTGTTGATGATCCCAACGCCGTTATCGGCGATGAGCAAGGCAGAGTTCTGTGGAGAATAATTCTCAGAGAGCCAAATCTGCTCGTCAGTGCCCTGAGCAGAAAGCCAAGTCTGGCCAGACCATACTGAACCAACTCCAGTGATGGGACCGTTGCACAGAGCCGCTGCCACATCAGAGTAGTAGTTGTAAAATTCTGACCCTTTTCCGCCGCCCGTGCCCTTGCCGCCCGATTCTCCCTGTTCAACGAAGCCGCTCATCCAGAGTAGAGACGTGTGCATCTTCACGCAGCCCATCGCTACAGGTACAGGATCACCCTGATGACTCTGGGTGACAGGCACATTGTTCAATGCCTTTGGTTTCTTCTGTGATTCGAGGAAGGACATTTAGCAGGCTCTCCGCAAAGACAGATTGGCGCTCACACCTAACGGGTATGCAACAGCATCAATGCGTGTGGGTTCAACGCTCGCCGGGCTTCCTATTGCAAAGTTTTCGACACAAAACTCATCTTTCAGCGTAAAGAACCGCTTTGATGCTTTCCGCAAGCGCGGGCTGCTGATCGCCCGAGTCTCTTTGACGCCGCGTCCCGAAGCATGCACAACGCGGTTCGGCCAAGACACGATGGTGCCAGCATGGGCGTAAGCGAGTCCCAACCTGAACACAACCACATCGGCGGGTTGCACTTCTGATTCAGGTATCTCTCTCATGTAGGTGTTCACTACACCGACGAACTCTACACTCGCGCGATGCTGACTGACATCCAGCCTGTAATCAGTAGGCAGTGGTAAATCAATGGGAAGGTAACCGCAGTTGCGATACACGCCGTAGACAAGCTGTCCGCAGTCAACGCCAAAGTGCTTGCGGGCGCTGTGGCCGCGATACGGCGTACCACGCCATTCCAGCAATTCTTTGACGATCTTTACGCGTTGTGAGTTCGTGAGCGCCATAAAACTAGACTGCATTTGCCGCAGGTGGAACAAAGTCAGTACCGCCGTAGTTCGCTTGATTCCCAAACTTTGCTGTGCAAGTTGAGAGCGTGTGATCGCAGCCCACGAGAACAGAAAATGTGTCACCAACAGTCACCGGAAGAATGAAAGGGTTCATCAATGTGAGCGTGGTTGCGTGCAACTTGACCGTCTGACTCAAACCAGCGTTCTGGCCGCTCGTGCAAGTGACTACGCCCTGTGTGAAATATCCGGCAGGTTGCGCGAACGAAACAGACGGCGTGAGGGACGAGACCGTCGAGCCTGATGCTGCTGCAAAAGCCTGAGTCATGTGATAGCCGTTGACATCAGTTCCAGAAGCAACCAGCGTGCAGTTGCCATCTGTAACGGACCACGGACAGGCGGGTTCCATGAGACGAGTTGGAATCTTCAGTCCGGCAATGATGAGTGGGTCGCCCACATCGAAAACAACCTGTGTGCGATTCAATTTGTTAGTCTTCTGAATCGTTCCCAGAAACTTCGTCTCGATGCCTTCGCTGACTTTGCCGTACTCTCCAAGCGGCATATATGCCGTCCACACTTGCACTGTTGCGCCAAGAAAAAGGTTGTTCCGCGCTGCGTTGAGAATGCCGATGGTCAGATTCGGATAAACAGTTGTCGGCTGAGGTATGCAAGTCAGCGACATGCTGTTAGAGGCGAGACTGAATCCCGCTTCGCTCGTAATTGGTCCGCGCTCCCAACGCCCCCATTGCGTTGCGGAGAACGTGGCGGTCGGAAGATTAGAGCCGCTTGGTGTCACCCAACCAGCAGTGCCAGAAGGCACGGTAATATCCCACTGCCCTTCTGTCATGTACATCACTGCGCCTGTCGGCAGTGTGATGGAAAACAGGTCAGCTTTCAGCACATTCCGGCCAGGAGTGCTTTGGAGATAGCTGATAAGCGAAGATGGCATTAGGCGTTTGATAAGGTCACCACAGTGGCGGAAAACCTGTTACGGAGCTAGATAAATTCCGAACTGAATTTCACATTGCTCACATCCCACATATCCGTTCCAGAATTTGTGGTGAACGTCCGTGTTCCGTTGTAGCTGTCCTCTGCAAAGCGGCAGAGATGATAGAAATTTCCAGCCCACTGCAAGGTTGAGCCGTCGGCTGGCGCGCTTGAGAAGGTGACAACACCTGTTGAAGCAACGGACACAGAGGTTAATGTGCCGTTTACCTTCACCGCAGCCGAGCCGTTCAGATTCTGAATGACATCAATTCCAATTCCGCCTACCAGCCTGCCAAGCTGAAACTGTGTGGATGATCCGTCGCCCGTTTGACCCATCGGATTAGCCGCACCCGCTGTTACGTTCAACATGCAAGAAGTGCCGTAGGCGACCGTATCGTCCTGAGGATCGGTAAACAGGAACCAGCCACCTTGACCACCTGATGCCATGAATGTCCCTTGGAAAGAAGCGAGCACAGATGCAGCCGCAGCCTCATTGCCCTGTATAGAGTCAAGATCAAACTCGAAGTCGTAAGTCGGGTAGGGCATCAGTGAAGTGGACGACGTTCCGCGCCCTGCTGCTGCACGCTGCACCACTGTGTTGTAGTGCGGTGTTTTCTTCAACCCTTTCGCCATGCTAAGAGGCAATGTTGGCATTACGACGTAACTCATTTAGCGACCGCCTTTGTTCATCTTGCGCATGTGCGACTGAGCCATCCTGAAGAACTTGTCCTGGTGTTGCGCGAGAACTCTATCCACACCCTCTGCATCCATAGCTTGAACATGTGGGGAGAACGTTGCGTGCAAATGCATATCTCCACCGTTACGGCCACCAGAGTTCTTTACTTGGTCAGTCAACTGCTTGGTGACGACAGTCTCGCCGCCGTGCGCAATGATGGGCACAGGTCCAGAGCCGGGGATTTCGCCGCCAGTCTCAAAAGCCATCATTGCAGCGAAAGCCGCACCAGCAGCAATGGCACCTAGTTCAGGTCCGATGATCGGAATTCCNNCTGTGTGGCATTGCCAGTGATGTGATTCACAGTTACCAACCGATCCATGAGCATGCGCTTGATGGCATACTCGATCCAGCTTTCAAGCATCTGCTGGGTCATTTGCCGCATTTCCTGCCCGAGGTTCTTTCCCTCAACCAGCGTCTTAGCAACTCCGGTGGAGAATGCGTCCACGCCCTTGTTGAAGTTGGACTGCATTTCCTGCCCGAGCGTCGGAAGGTCATTGCGCATCTTCTGAAAAAACTGATTCCACGTCGGGTATAGCTGCGCAAGATGAGAATTCAACCCAGCAACCTGCGTCTGAGCATCCGTCATCGTGACGCTCATATCTGCGTTGTACTTATTCGTGACTGCATCTAGTTGCTGAGTTTTGACAGCAGCGTCGTTCAGAAATGCGAGGTATTGCGGGTCGGCTTTGTTACCACCGTTGGCGGACAGCGTGCGCTCGGCCGCGAGATTGTCTGCGTCAATCTCTGCCTGAATCGCAGCACGCTTAGCAGCAACTTCTTGCTGAAGCGCTACCATGCGCACACCAGATTCCCGCTGAATGAGGGCAATTTCTTCCTTCACCGCTTGCCGACGCGAAATCAATCCAGCTTCAGCAGCGCTAGAGATTGCTCCACGCTCTTGGCCGAAGGCGGCTTTCGCAGTCTCAGCTTGGTCAGAGAAGCTCTGCGTTGCGAATTGCAAACTCTCTTGAGCCGCTTTCTTCTGGTCATCGGCCAGCGTTTTGAACAAGTCCTCTGTCTGCTTGAGAGAATCACCCACACTGCCGTGAGCGCCGCGTGTAACTTTGGCCCATTCGACTGCTGTCTCCATGAGCTTGCCGTAGGATTCGCGATACTGCTCGGCAAAATCCAGTTGCTGCTTTGCAGTCGCTTTCACAGCCGCATCAGTAGCTTGCTGCCACTGTCGTTGCGAGG